>NZ_JBLRVZ010000146.1:0-552 GCF_048159505.1 Streptomyces sp. T028 | reverse complement strand
GCCAACCGCGACGCCCGCACATCCAACTCCGCAAACGTCAACTCCTCCTCCCCACACACCACCGCCACCGCACCCGGCACCGACGCCACCCGCTCCGCAAACAGCACCGGCCAGGTCGCCTCCGTGACCGGCACCGCCGTGTCGTTCCAACCCGCCACCACCTGGTGCCGTTCGGCATCCGACAGCACCGGCACCCGGCTCACCCGCACCCGAGCATCGGCAGCCACCACCCCCAGCACCCGCACCAACCGCTCAGCAAGCGCCTCCACACTGACCGGATCGAACAAGTCCGCCGCCCCGGTCACAGCCCCCCGCAACCCCAGCGGACGGCCGTCACCGTCGAAGACCTCGCCCAGCGTCACATCGAGATCGAACTTGGCCACCGCCGAACCGGCGTGCATCGGTGCCACGGTGAGGCCGGGCAGTTCCAGGTGCGCCCGACCGAGATTTTGAACGGCGAGCATGACCTGGAAGAGCGGGTGCCGGGACATCGAGCGGTCCGGGGCCAGCAGTTCCACCAACCGCTCGAACGGCACATCCTGATGCTCCAGA
>NZ_JBLRVZ010000145.1:0-569 GCF_048159505.1 Streptomyces sp. T028 | reverse complement strand
CGCCGGTGCGCGCTCAGCTCCACCACCCGCACCTCGGCACCCGCGCCCCGCGCGACCAGCGCGATCAGCACGCCGACCGGACCACCGCCGACCACGACGACCTTCTCGCCCTCCCGCACCTGCGCACGGCCCACGTCGTGCACGGCGACGGCCGTGGGTTCGACGAGCGCGGCCCGGTCCAGAGGCAGATCTCCCGGCAGCCGCACCAGGGTGGACGCCGGCACCGTCCAGCGCTGCTGCATGGCGCCCGGCGAATCGATCCCAATGAAGTCCAGGTGCTGACAGATGTGCTGGTGCCCTGCCCGGCAGGCGGGACAGGAATCGTCCCAGCGCAACGGCATCACCGTCACCGCGTCCCCCGGCGCCCAGCCCTCCACACCCTCCCCGACCGCCACGACCCGGCCCGCCATCTCATGCCCCAACACCGCCGGCGCACCCACCCGGGCATCCATGTCCCCGTGGAAGATATGCAGATCCGTGCCACAGATCCCCACGAACGCCGGAGCCACCACCACCTCCCCCCGGCCCGGCGGCACCCCCTCCACCACAGCCGTGTCCAACACACGAGC
>NZ_JBLRVZ010000144.1:0-603 GCF_048159505.1 Streptomyces sp. T028 | reverse complement strand
GGGCGGGTCTGGCCCGCGGCTATCAGGCTCAGCCTGCCCTGACGGCGGAGCGGTTTGTGGCGTGTCCGTTCGGGGCGCCGGGTGAGCGGATGTATCGGACGGGGGATCTGGCCCGCTGGACGGCTGATGGCGATCTGGTGTTCGTGGGGCGGGCGGACGACCAGGTGAAGGTGCGTGGCTTCCGGGTCGAGCCCGGGGAGGTCGAGGCGGTTCTGGCCACCCACGCCCAGGTCGCCCAGGCCGTCGTCATCACTCGGGAGGACACCCCCGGTGACAAGCGCCTCGTCGCGTACGCCGTCTCCGAGGGCGACGGGGTGATCAGCGAGGGTCTGCGGGCGTTCGCTGCCGGACGGTTGCCGGAGTACATGGTTCCTGCCGCGGTGATGATCGTGGATGAGCTGCCCCTCACGGAGAACGGGAAGGTCGACCGGTCCGCGTTGCCCGCGCCGGAGTATGCGGCCGCTGGTGGTGGGCGCGGTCCTGTCACGGTGGCGGAAGAGGTCGTGTGCCAGGTGTTCGCCGAGGTGTTGGGTGTGGAGCGGGTGGGGGTGGAGGACAACTTCTTCGAGTTGGGTGGGCATTCGCTGTTGGCGGTGTCGTTGG
>NZ_JBLRVZ010000143.1:0-1050 GCF_048159505.1 Streptomyces sp. T028 | reverse complement strand
CATCGAGGGACTGCAGCGCCTGGACGACCGTCTTGCCGAGGCCCGGCGCGTCGATCAGGGCGGCGATGGTGACCATCGCGAGCGCGGCCATGATCGACTGGTTGACACCCATCACGACGGTCCGCTTGGACATCGGCAGCAGCACCTTCAGCAGCGCCTGCCGACGGGTGGCCCCCAGCGAGTCGGCCGCCTCGGCGGTGGTCCCGGGCACCGAGCGGATGGCGTGTGCGGTGATACGGATCGCCGGCGGGGCCGCGTAGATCGCCGTGGCGATCACCGCCGAGGCGCCGCCGATGAGGAAGAACAGGGTCAGCGGGGCCAGATAGACGAAGGTCGGCATCGTCTGCATGAGGTCCAGGAAGGGCGTCACGATCCGGTTGAACCGGTCGGACATGCCGGCCCACACGCCCAGCGGGATCGCGAACAGCAGCGCCACGAGGACCGCGGAGAGGGTGAGAGCCAGGGTGTCCATGCTCTCCTGCCACAGCCCCTGCAGCCCCATGAACGTGAACCCGGCGACCGCCAGCAGCGCCACCCGCCAGTTGCCGACGGCCCAGGAGACGTATCCGGCGATCCCGACCACACCGAGCCAGCCGATCGTCGGAACGGGGCGGGTGTCGGAGGGCTGCGAGATCAGGCCCTGGATGAAGGTCATCAGATTGTCGATGACCAGCCGTATCTCGTTGAAGAAGTACAGGAAGAGCGGGTTGGAGTTGCGGTTCGCGCCGATGGAGTCGTTGACGTCGTTGAACCAGCGGTGCAGGCCCGTCAGATCGGCCGCGGCCAGGGCGAGGGTCTGTTTGCCCCGCAGGATCGCGAAGAGCAGCAGCCAGACGACGAGGATCGCGCCGACCACCATGCCCCGGGTGATCTTCCGGGCGGGCTTGACGGGCTCGGCCGGTACGACCTTCTCCGTCTGCTCCGGTTTCTCGATGGCGACGGTCATCACCTGCCGCCTTCCTGCCCGGCGACGACCGCGAGGATCTCCTCGTCCCCGACGATCCCGAGCAGCTTGCCGTCCTCGACCACCTTCACCGGCTTCTCCGCCGC
>NZ_JBLRVZ010000142.1:0-2065 GCF_048159505.1 Streptomyces sp. T028 | reverse complement strand
GGCAAGCTGCTCGGGATCGTCGGGGACGAGGAGATCCTCGCGGTCGTCGCCGGGCAGGAAGGCGGCAGGTGATGACCGTCGCCATCGAGAAACCCGAGAGACCCGAGAAGACCGAGCCCTTGGAGCAGACCGCTCCCGCCCGGAGCGTGCGCAAGATCAACCGGTCCGTGCTGGTGGCCGCGATCCTTCTCCTCTGGCTGGTGCTGTTCGCCGTACTGCGGGGCAAGCAGACCCTGTCTCTCGCCGCGGCCGATCTGACGGGCCTGCACCGCTGGTTCAACGACGTCAACGACTCCATCGGCGCGAACCGCAACTCCAACCCGGTCTTCATCTACTTCTTCAACGAGATACGGCTGGTCATCGACAGCCTGGTGACCTTCATCCAGGACCTGATCTCCCAGCCCTCCGACACCCGCCCGGTCCCGCAGATCGGCTGGCTGGGTGTGGTCGGGATCGCCGGATACGTCTCCTGGGCCGTCGGCAACTGGCGGGTGGCGCTGCTGGCGGTCGCCGGGTTCACGTTCATGGGGCTGCAGGGGCTGTGGCAGGAGAGCATGGACACCCTGGCTCTCACCCTCTCCGCGGTGCTCGTGGCGCTGCTGTTCGCGATCCCGCTGGGCGTGTGGGCCGGCCTGTCCGACCGGTTCAACCGGATCATGACGCCGTTCCTCGACTTCATGCAGACGATGCCGACCTTCGTCTACCTGGCCCCGCTGACCCTGTTCTTCCTCATCGGCGGCGCATCCGCGGCCATCGCGACACTCATCTACGCGGCACCGCCCGCGATCCGTATCACCGCGCACGCCATCCGCTCGGTGCCGACGACGACGGTCGAGGCGGCCGACTCACTGGGCGCGACCCGTCGGCAGGCGCTGCTGAAGGTGCTGCTGCCGATGTCCAAGCGGACCGTCGTGATGGGCGTCAACCAGACCATCATGGCCGCGCTCGCGATGGTCACCATCGCCGCCCTGATCGACGCGCCGGGCCTCGGCAAGACGGTCGTCCAGGCGCTGCAGTCCCTCGATGTCGGTACGGCCTTCAACGCGGGCCTCGCCATCGTCGTGATGGCGATCGTGCTGGACCGGGTCACCACGGCGGCCAGCGCCCGTGAGGAGACCGCCCGCCGCTCGAAGAACCGCTTCCTGAAGTGGCGCAAGCAACTGCTGGGCGCGGGCGCGGCGGTCACAGTGATCCTCATCTACATGTCGCACACCTACCTGTGGGCGGCGGAGTTCCCCGGTGAGGGCAGCCTCGGCAGCTCGATCGCGAGCACGGCCGACACCGCGACCACCTGGGCGCAGGACAACCTGTCCGGTCTGACCAACGCCTTCCGTGACACGATCACCAACGGCCTGCTCAACCCGTTCCAGACACTCCTCACCGACTCCCCGTGGTGGCTCGTGGGAGCGGTCCTCGTCGGACTCGCCGTCGTCCTCGGCGGCTGGCGTGCCGGTGTCACGACGGCCGTGTGCGTGGGGCTGCTGGTCGGCACGGGGGTGTGGTCGGACGCCATGACCACGCTGGCGTCGACCGTCGTCGCCACCGTGCTCGTGATGGCGCTGGGGATCGTCTTCGGTGTGTGGATGGGGCGCAGTGTGATGGTGGACCGGGTGCTGCGGCCGAGTCTGGACGCGGCGCAGGTGATGCCGCCGTTCGTCTATCTGGTGCCGTTCCTGGCGCTGTTCGGCGCGACCCGCTTCACGGCCATCGTCGCCGCCCTCGTCTACGCGGCACCGGTCGCGATGAAGATCATCGCGGATGGGGTGCGGGCGGTACCGCAGACGACGGTGGAGGCGGCCACCTCGGCCGGGTGCAACACCTGGCAGATCATCACCAAGGTTCAACTGCCGATGTCACGCAGTGCCCTGACGCTTGCGACCAATCAGGGGCTGATCTACGTGCTGTCGATGGTTGTGGTGGGCGGCCTGGTGGGGGCGGGGGCTCTCGGCTACGACGTCGTGGCCGGGTTCTCGCAGGGCCAGTTGTACGGGAAGGGGCTGGCGGCGGGTCTCGCCATCGTTCTTCTCGGCGTCATGTTCGACCGGATCACTCAGGCAGCGGCGCG
>NZ_JBLRVZ010000141.1:0-2332 GCF_048159505.1 Streptomyces sp. T028 | reverse complement strand
AGCCGCGCAGGCGGGACATGGTGGGGTCGAAGAGGGGTTCCTCGGTGACGACGGCTTGCACCCGCTGGTCGAAGTAGCCGATGTGGAGGGTGGTGCCGGGGGTGGTGAGGTCGGCGGGGAGCCAGGCGTAGGCGATGGCCTTGCCGATGGTGTAGCCGTAGGCGGCGCTGGTGACGTAGCCGACCGCGCGGTCGCCGTCGTAGACGGGTTCCTTGCCCATCACGACCGACTCGGGATGGTCGATGGTCAGGCAGGTCAGCCTGCGCCGGACACTGTCCTTGCGGCGCTCGAGTGCCTGTTTGCCGATGAAGTCGCCCTTGTCGAGCCTGACGGCGAAGCCGACGCCGGCCTCGTAGGGGTCGTGCTCGTAGGTCATGTCGGTGCCGAAGGAGCGGTAGCCCTTCTCCAGCCGCAGGCTGTTGAACGCCCCGCGGCCCGCGACGATCCCGCCCAGCGGCTGCGCTGCCGCCCACAGTGTGTCCCACAGCTTCTGCCCCTGGTCGGCGGTGGTGTACAGCTCCCAGCCGAGCTCACCGACGTACGACAGCCGCATCGCCGTGACCGGAACCGCGCCGATGTAGGCGTGCCGGGCACGGAAGTACTTCAGGCCGTCGTTGGAGAAGTCCGCGTCGGTGAGGGGCTGCAGGACCTTGCGGGCCAGCGGGCCCCACAGGCCGATGCAGCAGGTGCCGGCGGTGATGTCGCGGACCTGGACGGTGCCGTCGGCGGGCAGATGCCGGGTGAGCCAGTCCAGGTCCAGGTTGCCGTTCGCGCCGATCTGGAAGAGGTCGCGGGCCAGGCGGGCGACCGTGATGTCACTGCGGATGCCGCCGTCGTGGTCCAGGAACAGCGTGTAGGTGACGGATCCGACGGACTTGGCGACCTTGCTGGTGGTCAGCCGCTCCAGGAAGTCGGCCGCGCCGGGACCGCTCACTTCGAGCCGCTTCAGCGCGGTCATGTCGTACATCGCCACGGTCTCGCGGGTGGCCTGAGCCTCCGCGCCCACGATCGGCGACCAGAACCGCGCCGCCCACGCATTGGGGGTCGGGATGTTGCGGCCCTCGACCAGGGGCGCGTTGGCCTCGTACCACTGCGGGCGCTCCCAGCCGTTCGCCTCCAGGAAGAGGGCGCCGTGTTCCTGCTGGCGGGTGTGGAAGGGGCTGGTGCGGATCGGGCGCGGGTCACCCGAGGGCTGCAGGGGGTGGAGGATGTCGTAGACCTCGACGAAGTTCTGGCAGTCACGCGCCAGGACGTACTGGGGGGCCAGCTGGTGCGGCTCGAACCGGTTGACGTCGCACTCGTGCAGGTCGAAGGAGGAGCAGTAGCCGTCGACCAGCCATTCGGCCATGGCTCGGCCGACGCCCGCGGAGTGGGTGACCCAGACCGCCTCGGCGACCCAGAAACCCTTGACGTCCTGGGACTCGCCGAGGAGGGGGAAGTTGTCGGTGGTGAAGGAGAACAGGCCGTTGATGCCCTCCTCGACCTTCGCCTCCCGCGTCGCGGGCAGCAGCGCCTGCGTCTCGCTCCAGGCGGGCTCGAAGTCCTCCTCGGTGAACTTCAAAACCGACGGCATCGCCTCGGCCTCGTCCACCGAGAGGATGTCATCGGCCGAGACCGGCATCGGACGGTGACCGTAGTAGCCGATGCCCAGACCGTCGAAACGGTCCCGGTAGTACAGGTCGGCGTCCTGGTGACGCAGGATCGGACGCACCGCCTCCTCCCGCTGTCCGGCCAGTGCCGGGATCGGGCCGGTCCAGGCCAGCTGGTGCGCCAGCGGCGTCAGCGGCAGGTTCATCCCCACCATCCGGGCGATCTTCGGACCCCAGATACCGGCACAGCACACCACGATGTCGGCGGCAATCTCCCCCTGGTCCGTCAGCACACCGGTGACCTCACCGTCGGTCTGCAGGACGTCGAGGACCTCGTGGCGGGCCAGAAACGTCACGCCGCGCTCGGTCGCCCGGCGGATCTGCGCCTCCACCGCCAGAACCGCCTTGGCCAGACCGTCGGTCGGCACCAGCAGACCGCCCAGCACCTTCTCCACGTCGAGCAGCGCATGCCGCTCCACACACTCCTCGGGCGTCAGCAACTGCGCCTCGATGCCCCAGGCGGTCACCCAGCCGTGCCGGCGCNCAGATACCGGCACAGCACACCACGATGTCGGCGGCAATCTCCCCCTGGTCCGTCAGCACACCGGTGACCTCACCGTCGGTCTGCAGGACATCGAGGACCTCGTGCCGGGCCAGAAACGTCACGCCGCGCTCGGTCGCCCGGCGGATCTGCGCCTCCACCGCCAGAACCGCCTTGGCCAGACCGTCGGTCGGCACCAGCA
>NZ_JBLRVZ010000140.1:0-977 GCF_048159505.1 Streptomyces sp. T028 | reverse complement strand
CCGTCGCCCTCGGAGACGGCGTACGCGACGAGGCGCTTGTCACCCGCCCTGTCCTCACGGGCGACCACCACCGCCTGAGCAACCTGCGGATGGGTGGCCAGAACCGCCTCGACCTCCCCGGGCTCGACCCGGAAGCCACGCACCTTCACCTGGTCGTCCGCACGCCCCACGAACACCAGCTCGCCATCAGCCGTCCAGCGGGCCAGATCCCCCGTCCGATACATCCGCTCGCCCCGCGCCCCGAACGGACACGCCACAAAGCGTTCGGCGGTCAGAGCCGACTGATCGTGGTAGCCACGGGCCAGACCCGCCCCCGCCACATACAGCTCCCCCGCCACCCCGGGCGGAACCGGGTGCAGACACCCGTCGAGGAGATAGATCCGGGTGTTGTCCAACGGCCGCCCGATCGGCAGCACCGCAGGTATCTCGTCATCGCCATCCCCGGCCAGGAACTGCGTCGCACACAACGTGATCTCCGTCGGCCCGTACAGATGCCGCACCACCACCCCCGGACACGCCTCCAGCACCGCCGCCACCGCCGACGCCGGAACCACATCACCACCCGTGAGTACTTCCGTCAGCCCGGCGAAGCACCCCGGATCCTCCTCCGCCAGCACCCGCAACAACCCCGCCGTCACATGTACATGACTCAACGCTCGCGAACCGACCAGCGACCGGATCGACCCACCGTCCAGCTCACCCACCGGAGCCAGCACCACCGACCCACCACCCGCCAACGTCACCCACAGCTCAAACACCGACGCATCAAACGCATACGGCGCATGCCCCAGCACCCGAACCGGCTCCCCCCAACACCGGTCAGACACCAGCCTGACCACATCCCGCTGAGTGACCACCACACCCTTCGGCACACCCGTCGACCCCGACGTATACATCACATACGCCGCCACATCCGGCCCCACCGGCCCCGGCACCACCGACAAGTCCACCGCCGCAAGCTCCGCCACCACACCCGG
>NZ_JBLRVZ010000139.1:0-699 GCF_048159505.1 Streptomyces sp. T028 | reverse complement strand
AAGGACCTCGACAATCCTCATTCTTGCTGGTCAGGGGCACTTTCTGCTTTCCTGACCACCTGCCGGACAGCCCGCTTCATGAAAGCGCGAGGTTAGCAGCGCGTCGAACAGTTCTTCCACGAAGGTCTCCCGTGCGCGCAGCAGTTCCTCGATCCGGGGCTGCTGGGCCGCGGCATGGACACCAGCTGCTGAAGCCCACACGAGAGCGCCTTCGGCGTCAGCCGGTACCTCTGCATCGAGCTCTGCGCGCTTGTGTCCGATGGCTTCTTCGAACTCGGGGGTGGCTATCCACAAGCTCACGTCGTCCACGTCCTCGGGCTCCTCGACGAGAAGGGCAGCGGCGTTGTCCAGGTTGAGCCATGCCTGCCAGCGGTTCCCGTTGATGTCCAGGCCGGTCACGAGGGCGATGCTGCTGTCGGAGACGTCGGCGACGCAGGCCGGTGCACCGGTCCACTCGACCAAGGTGGACAGGTACTCGTCCTCCCAGATGCCTTGTTCCAACTGCAGGGTCTGCCAGCCGCCCGGTCGCGACGGCCACTCCTGCACGTCACCCTTCAGCCCTGGACCGGTGCTGTTGAACAGGGGCGCTTCCAGCAGTGGGCGCTCTGAGCTGCCCCGAGTTTCGTAGAGTCCGGTGATCTTGTTTCAGGCGGACTGCGGGGTTTGCTCCTGGCTTCGCCAGAAGGCTTCCTCGTACTC
>NZ_JBLRVZ010000138.1:0-751 GCF_048159505.1 Streptomyces sp. T028 | reverse complement strand
CCCCGGTTGAGCGCTATCGCCCGCCAAAACCCCCGGAATCAAGCCTTGATCACGAACGATTTCGGCAACCGGGGATCCGCCCTTACTGTTTAGGGACTGCCCGGCGGAGACCGCCGATGGCCCACTCCCCTGCCCCTGCCCTCGTGGAGGTTCCCCCTGTCCCGGCACACCTGACCCGCCGCCCCGCAACGGCGCGAGGTGCAACTCGCCCCGTTACGCACGCATCCCGATTCACCCAGCCCGGCCGCCCGCTCCCTTTCCACTCCTGCGTACGCGCGGCCAGGACTTCGCTTCCAAGGACCCCGTTGACATCGCTCTACCCTCCCCTGCCCACGGGCGCCCCGCCGCCGGACCATAGCCGTCCGCCGGGAGGCCAGCCGGATTGAAGGGCATAGCCGCCGGCATCGGCGTCTTCGTCCTCTCCCCCTTCCTCCTCGCCAGCACGGCCATGCTGATGGCCAGCTCCAGCGAGGCAGCCCAAACCACCTACTCCTCCTTCAACTGCGTGGGCGACGTCGACACCGACGCCGTCATCGAGCAGGTCACCAAGATCCTCAACGGCGCGTCCGCCAAGGACGTACACGTCGAGGGACTGTCCCTGCCCGAGGAGCAGATCCCCAACGCCAGCACCATCGTGGCCACCGGGATCAGCCTGAACGTGCCGAAGAAGGGCCAGATCATCGCGCTCGCCACCGCGATGCAGGAATCACGCCTGCGCAACCTCAGCTCCGGCGACCGCGACTCGCTCGGC
>NZ_JBLRVZ010000137.1:0-1345 GCF_048159505.1 Streptomyces sp. T028 | reverse complement strand
AACTGGGCACCCTGCGCGACGCGCTCGACCGGCTCGACGCCCTGCATGACGAGTGGCACCAGGCCCTCGACGGCCTGCCCGCCGACGCCCGTCCCGGGACCGAGGTCTACAACGAGGCGCTCGCCATCCACCATGCCGAGGCATGGAGCTCGCTCGACGACTGGGCCACCCACGGACACGTCATCCGTGACATTCACGCCGCCGCCCGCCACGCGCCCTCGGCCCTGGCCCCGGCGCCGACCACGACCGCGGCCTCCGTTCCCGGCCGGCACAGCCCGGCGCAAAGGTGACGGTAACCGGCGCCGTTGGCGTCACACACATCGCCCCGCGCCGAACTCGTCACCTGAGGTCTGCGCCAAGACGAGGACGCCACGGGCGGGTAGGCACGCTGCCGAATCCCTGGAAAGGCCGACGCCGTGACCGTGCTGCCCTGGCCGACACCCGGCCCCTGCCGCGCACTCCCGACTCCATCACTCGACGCGACGCCATCACAGGCCACAACGTCACCGCCGGCCCGGTCACCCGCGAGCCCAACAGCCCGAATCCGGTAACCGCCTCGCCCCTCGACCCCCGCATCACAGGAAACCGCACCCTGTCCAACAATTCCGCCAACAGCACCGACGGCTACGACATCGTCCTCCGGCTCCTCCTGGCAGTCCTCGCCGTCTTCGTCCCCCTCTCCCACCTCGCCTGGCTATCCGGCAACATCACCGCCTACCTCACCGGGGGTACCTGGGCTCCCTACCAGCCGACCGCCGCCCTGCTCCACCCCGACCAGCTCTGGCCCAAGACCGGAGAAACGTCCCTGCTCATCGGGGCTTGCATCGTCCCGATCCTCGTCCTCCTCGCGCTCGGTGCCACGGGCGGTGTCCTGTGGGCCCGGCACAAGAACCGCAGCGGCGGCCGAAAGAAGATCACCGGGATGGCCAAGCCGCGGGACATCGAGCCACTCATGGCCAAAGCGATCACCGCCAAGGCCCGCTCCCTGCGCCCAAGTCTCAAGAACACCAAACACGTTGAAGCCCGGGACACGGGCATCCTCCTCGGCAACCTTCAGGGGACCCGTCATGAGGTGCGCATGGGGTACGAGGACGTCGCCGTCGCCATCATGGCGCCGCGCTCCGGCAAGACCACCAGCCTCGCCATCCCCTCCATCCTCAACGCCCCCGGTCCGGTGCTCCTGACCTCCAACAAAGCCGCAGGCGACGCCTTCACTGCCACATACGACGCCCGTGCGAGCGTAGGGCGGGTGTGGGCCATGGACCCACAGCAGATCGCGCACGCGGCGCGCGAGATGTGGTGGAACCCCCTCGCCGACGCAAGGACCCTCGACGGCGCGGGCAGG
>NZ_JBLRVZ010000136.1:0-817 GCF_048159505.1 Streptomyces sp. T028 | reverse complement strand
CCGGTGCAGTACGCCGACTACGCGCTGTGGCAGCGTGAGCTGCTGGGCGACGAGGACGACCCGGACAGCGAGATCTCGCGGCAGCTCGCCCACTGGACACAGGCCCTCGCCGGCCTGCCCGAGGAACTGACCCTGCCCACCGACCGACCGCGCCCCGACGCCTCCTCCCACCGGGGCGAGCGCATCCGCTTCGAGATCGACGCCGCACTGCACCGGCGACTGCTCACCCTGGCGCGGGAGTCCGGTACGAGCCTGTTCATGGTTCTGCAGGCGGCGCTCGCCACCCTGCTGACCCGGCTCGGTGCCGGCACCGACATCCCGATCGGCACCCCGATCGCGGGACGCACCGACGACGCCGTGGAGGAGCTGGTCGGCTTCTTCATCAACGAACTGGTCCTGCGCACCGACACCTCCGGCAACCCGTCCTTCCGTGAGCTGCTGGCCCGGGTCCGGGAGACCGACCTGGCCGCCTACGCCCACCAGGACGTCCCCTTCGAGCGCATCGTCGAGGCGGTCAACCCGTCCCGCTCGCTCGGGCGCCACCCGCTCTTCCAGATCGTGCTGGCCCTGCAGAACACGGCACAGCCCACCCTGGACCTGCCGGGCCTGACCATCGGCGCCGAGCCCGCCGACGGGGGAGTGGCCCGCTTCGACCTGTCGTTCGGCCTCAACGAGCGCCTTGCCGCCGACGGTTCACCCGCCGGTCTGGACGCCCTGGCGGAATTCGCCACGGATCTGTTCGACCGGGTGACGGTGGAGTCGATGGTGGGGCGGTTGGTGGCGGTGCTGCGGGCTGTGGTGGCGGATGCGGACCGGC
>NZ_JBLRVZ010000135.1:0-2606 GCF_048159505.1 Streptomyces sp. T028 | reverse complement strand
GGCAGGAGCGGATCCTGCCCGCCGACGCGATCCGCGCCCTGCCCAAGGGCACCGCGCTCTGCTTCGCCACCGGCATGCGCGCCGCCATGCTCGATCTGCGCCCCTGGTACCTGGAGCCCGGCGCCGACGAGCTGGCCGCCGCCTCCGCCCGCGCCTCCAAGGCCATCACTGCCCGGGCCGTAGCCAAGGCAGCGCCGAAGCAGAGCGACTTCGGGCCCGCTGCCTAGGAACTGTGCCCCGGTCCTGAGCGCCCTGTTCTTCCTCAACTTCCCTCAGGAGACGGCTCATCGCCCCGTACGAACCCTGCGATCTCGACGATCTGACTCCGCACGATGCGCTCGACGCGGTCATCGCCGACATCCGCGAGCATCGCGTCGCCGGCGGACCCGGTGGCTTCTTCACCGCCCTGCGCCACATCGACCTCCTCGGCCACCTCGCCATCCGACTCGCCGCAGACGCCCACCACCACCTCGACCAGAAGCAGAACATCTCCTCCACCGGCCACTCGGCCAAAATCCTCAGTCAGACCGCAGGACATGTCGGCCGTGCCCTGGCCCACTACACCTTGGCACTCACCCCGCTCGTCGTACTCGCTCAACCCGGCGTCCCTATCACTCTCGACCGGCAACTCGGCGCGATCGACCGCCACCGAGACCTGCACGCATACCTGAGCCACGCCCACCAGGCCCTGGACGAGGCCCGTGCCTCACTGGCCGGTCTCAGCCTCACGCCCGAAGCCCAAGGCCCCACTCCACAACCGCCCATAGCGGCGGGCAACTTGCCGTGCCCGCCCCGCCGCTGACCCCACCACCCGGACTGCCATGGCCATCACCGACCATCACGACGTCTTCATCGGCTCGACCGACGACGGATGGACCTTCGTCATCGTCAACCGCCCCATCCGCAACGCCGCCCGCATGCTGACCGGGGCGGGATTCACCGCCCGCGAGCACCAGGGCCGNACGCTCTACCTCCTGCCACCCCAGACCGGCGAGGACGCGCACGAACGCGCCGGTATCGCGGCCTACGGGCTCATGGCCCACACCATGGATCTCGTCGACTTGGCCTGGACCACGCACCACCCCAGCACCAACGGCATCGAGCCCGAGGCAACCATCCGCTTCCACGACGGCCCAGTCACCGCCACCGCCCACACGGACAGCGCCGGCGAAGTCCTCGCCGAGAACGGCTTCACGCCCACCAAGGTGTCGCAGGAGTACACGCTGCCTGCCGGGCTGAGCGAAGCCGACGCCGTAAATGCGGTCGTCCGTGCCGAGACCCACCTCTACTCCTACGGCGTCCGCGTCCGCGTCGACCTCGGGATCCCAACCCTCCAGGACATCCCGCCCGCGCCCTCTCGCCCTCCGTCCGCGCCAACGCTGCCCTCCCCTGACCAGGCCCAGCGGCGCCGCCGCTGACGACCACTTCCCCCGGAACAGCACCATGCAACAGACGATCTGAACGCCGAGATCACCCGCCTGCGTCAGCTCGGCAGCGATTTCGAGGACCTGCACAGCGAGATCCGCTCACTCGCCCTCACACCCGGCACCGACGCCCGGCAGCAGCTCACGACGAAGATCGTGGCCACCCATGGGCTGGTCCAACGTGCCATGGACCGCCTCGGTGCCCTCGACGGCAGCCAGTACACCGCTGTCCCCGGCAGCCGCCCGACTCTGGAGGCGCTGGCCTCCGTCGTCTTGGCCACAGCATCGCAGCATCCGTCCTGGCCCGCGCGCTGGAAGCCAATCCGCTGGAGGGCGCCGCGTTCCCCGGCCCGCCGGCCGATGAAGCGGCCGTGCGCCAGGCACGGCACGCGGAGGCGGTCCCGGCCATGGCGGGGCACCTCGCGGATGCCGCCCACCAGCTCGACCTGGCCCACACCGGCTGCTACTACCTCGCCAGCGGCATCACCCGGGACCTGAAGCAGCCCGCCGAACAGAACCAGAGCCAGGCGACCCCGCCGCAGAAGATCACGGACAGCCAGTACGCCGCCCTCGCCCGGCTGTCCGCAGGCGGCGGCACCCGCTATGTGATCAGCCGATACGGCGTGCTCAAGGCCATCGACAAGGACCGGGCCACCGTGAACGTCGCCACGCTCAACTCCCTGATCAAGCGAGGACTCGTCGCTGTGGACACCACGACGCCTTTGCACCAGGGCCAGCGCCTCCAGGTCACCGCCGAAGGCCACCGTGCCCTTGTCCATCACAAGCCCACCACGGCCCCCACCCGAACAGCGGCGGTGACGCCACCAGCAGCGAAACAGGCCCCGGGACCTCGATGACCAGCACCAACCCGCCTGGCCCGCCATCTCCTTCCGCCGGGCACAGCGACACCCAACCCTGCGGTCCTGCCGAACCGCCCTTCTCGGCTGTCGAGCTGTCCGCCATCGCACGCCGTATGACGTGGCAGCAGCGCGCCGCCCTGCGGGTCCTCGCCCGGACACCCAGTCGAGTCCGGCAGCGGAACAACGGCTCGCCGTACGTGGACTCCCAGACCTCGTCACACATCGCGATCACCACGTGGCACGCCCTGGAACGCAAGGGCCTGGCGTACCGCGACACAGCCGCCCACCCCGCATCCCTCATCGGTCAGCGGCTGGCACTGAC
>NZ_JBLRVZ010000134.1:0-841 GCF_048159505.1 Streptomyces sp. T028 | reverse complement strand
CGCCGCGCTGGCGGACTCTCCTCGACCACGTCATGGCGATCCCCGAGAAGATCTACGAGACATGGGACGGCGAGGAGGGCTGGGACAACCACACCCGGTTCGGCCGTCAGTACGGGGCGGACGGCGTCGCCTGGTGCGTCATCTTCAACTGGTGCATGTACGACGACGTCGAACTCGAGGGCGTCGTGCCGAAGATATTCAACGTGAAGGCGTTCACCTCCTGGGCGAAGACGCACGGGCAGTGGTCGGAGTACCCGTCGGTCGGGGCGTGGGTGAATCTCGGCAACGGCTCCCACACGGAACTCGTCGTCGGATTCGACAAGACGTACGTGTACACCAAGGGCGGAAACTCCATCAAGGACGGTGCCACCGACAACGGGCAGGGCAACGGGGTGTGGTCGCACAAGTCGGTGCGCCGCTCGGACCGTGTCGTCGGCTACCTGGCCCCGAGGTTCCCGGACGGGGTGTGCCCGCCCACCGCCGACCCTGACGACCCGCGCGGGGGCAAGGCGGTCGCCTCCTACCGGTGGACCGGCGCGGCCGGGCCGGCCGCTGAGAAGCCGACCACGTCGGCGTCGGCACCGACCGTGTCCCTGGCCAACCTGATCGCTGCCCGGAAGAAGGATCTCCCGGCCCCGACCGGGCACACCACGCACAAGAAGGACGTTCTGATCGTGGAGCAGGCCCTCTGCGAGGAGGGGCTGCTGGCGAAGAAGTACGTGGACGGGTCGTGGGGCACCAAGACCGACGACGCCTACAAGCGGTTCCGGCTGCGGATGGGCTACCGGGGACAGGACGCCACGGGCAACCCGGGCATCGAGTCCCTGAAGAAGCTGGCCAC
>NZ_JBLRVZ010000133.1:0-1672 GCF_048159505.1 Streptomyces sp. T028 | reverse complement strand
CTCCCTGCCCGCCCGCGCGGTGCAGAACCGCTGGGTGTGGCAACTGGGCACCCTGCGCGACGCGCTCGACCGGCTCGACGCCCTGCATGACGAGTGGCACCAGGCCCTCGACGGCCTGCCCGCCGACGCCCGTCCTGGGACCGAGGTCTTCGACGACGCGCTCGCCATCCACTATGCCGAGGCGTGGAGCTCGCTCGACGACTGGGCCACCCATGGACACGTCATCCGTGACATTCACGCTGCCGCCCGCCACGCACCCTCGGCCCTGGTCCCGGGGCCGACCACGACCGCGGCCTCCGTTGCTGGCCGGCACAGCCCGGCGCAAAGGTGACGGTGTCCGGCGCCGTTGGCGTCACACACGTCGCCCCGCGCCGAATTCGTCACCTGGGGTCTGCGCCAAGACGAGGACATCACGGGCGGGTAGGCACGCTGCCGGATCCCTGGAAAGGCCGACGCCGTGACCGTGCTGCTCTGGCCGACACCCGGCCCCTGCCGCGCACTCCCGACTCCATCACTCGACGCGACGCCATCACAGGCCACAACGTCACCGCCGGCCCGGCTGCCCGCGAGCCCAACAGCCCGAATCCGGTAGCCGCCTCGCCCCTCGACCCCCGCATCACAGGAACCGCACCCTGTCCAACAACTCCGCCAACAGCACCGACGGCTACGACATCGTCCTCCGGCTCCTCCTGGCAGTCCTCGCCGTCTTCGTCCCCCTCTCCCACCTCGCCTGGATGTCCGGCAACATCACCGCCTACCTCACCGGGGGTACCTGGGCTCCCTACCAGCCGACCGCCGCCCTGCTCCACCCCGACCAGCTCTGGCCCAAGACCGGAGAAACGTCCCTGCTCATCGGGGCCCGCATCGTCCCGATCCTCGTCCTCCTTGCGCTCGGTGCCACGGCCGGTGTCCTGTGGGCCCGGCACAAGAACCGCAGCGGCGGCCGAAGGAAGATAACCGGGATGGCCAAGCCGCGGGACATCGAGCCGCTCATGGCCAAAGCGATCACCGCCAAGGCCCGCTCCCTGCGCCCAAGTCTCAAGAACACCAAGCACGTTGAAGCCCGGGACACGGGCATCCTCCTCGGTAACCTTCAGGGGACCCGTCATGAGGTGCGCATGGGGTACGAGGACGTCGCAGTCGCCATCATGGCGCCGCGCTCCGGCAAGACCACCAGCCTCGCCATCCCCTCCATCCTCAACGCCCCCGGCCCGGTGCTCCTGACCTCCAACAAGGCCGCAGGCGACGCCTTCACCGCCACATGCGACGCCCGCGCGAGCGTAGGGCGGGCGTGGGCCATGGACCCACAGCAGATCGCGCACGCGGCGCGCGAGATGTGGTGGAACCCCCTCGCCGACGCAAGGACCCTCGACGGCGCGGGCAGGCTGGCCGGGCACTTCCTCGCCGCTTCGGTGGACGCCTCCCAGCAGGGCGACTTCTGGTCCAAGGCCGGCAGCAACATCCTGTCGCAGCTGTTCCTTGCCGCCGCGGTCGACGACCGCCCGATCACGGACGTCATGCAGTGGCTGGCGTTCCCGGCTGACCGCACTCCGCTGGACATCCTCCGGGACCACGGCTTCACCGCGGTCGCCGCGCAGCTCAAGGGCACCGTGGAAGGCCCGCCGGAGACGAGGGACGGCATCTACGAGACGGCCCGCCAGTACGCCGCCGC
>NZ_JBLRVZ010000132.1:0-2838 GCF_048159505.1 Streptomyces sp. T028 | reverse complement strand
CGCCACCACCAAACCCTCCACCGCAGTCCCCAACAACCCACACACCAACCCCGCATCCCCCGGCTCCACCACATCAACCGTCACCCCGAACCCCACCCCCAGATCATCAACCGCCACAGCCAAGGGATAGTTCGTCCGCTCCAGGGTGAGAAGCGCCCTCATTCCGGCCAGTCCGCCGGTCGTGCCGCCACTCCTGTGGCCGGTCGGCCGATGAGCGTGACGGTAGTTGAAGAGCGAGGTGAACAGCGGGGCCGGCGGTTGGACACCGCTGGCTTGCTGTGCCAGGGCCAAAGGTGCGTGTTCATGCGTCAACAGGCCGGCCAGCTGGGACTGCATCGCTCTGACCGCACCGATCACATCATGAGCCGCGGTGTCCACGCGGACAGGCAGTGTGTTCATGAACGGCCCCGGGACCCGCTCCGCTCCCCGCCCGGCGTTCATCCGGCCGAGGAGTACGGTCCCGAACACCACGTCCGTCTGCCCGGACACACTCGCCAACACCTGCGCCCACGCCACATGGAACAACGTCGCCGGACTCACCCCCAGCCCACGCGCCCGCTCCCGCACCCGCCCCGCCAGGCCGTCCGGAAGGGTCACCCGCGCCCGACGCGCACGGGTGCCGTCGCCATGAGCGTCGGACAGACCGAACGGCAGCGTCGGCTCCGTGACATCCCCGAGCAGACCGGCGAAGTACTCCTCGTGCTCCTGACGGGACACCCCCAGCCGGGCCTGCGCCACGAAGTCACGGAACGGCAGCGGAACCGGCAACTCGTCCCCACGCCCCGCCATCAACGTCGCGACCTCACCCAACACCACATCCAGCGCCGTGTGATCCTGCAACAGGTGATGGATCTGCACCAACGCCAACCACCGGCCGCCGCCCGGCTCCGCCGCCACGTGCACCCGCACCAGCGGCGCCCGCCGTACGTCCATCCACTCGCCCACCGCCGACAGCAACTCGGCGGCCGCATCCCCGTTTCCGGGAAGCGTCACTTCGATCACCGGTACGACCGCGCGGCGCCACACCACCTGCACCGGCTCCGGCAGCCCCTCCCACACCAGAGCCGTGCGATAGATGTCATGCCGGTCCACCACCCGCTGCAACGCCGCCACGAACGCATCCAGCCGCTCACGACCGTCGAAAGCCACCACCGTCGGCACGAGGTACACGTCTGCCTCGCCGGGCTCGGCGAGCAGGTGGTGGAAGAAGATGCCCTCCTGCAACGGGGCCAGCGGATACACGTCCGCCACGTTCGCCGCCCCGCCCTCCACCGACCCACACACCAACTCCACCTGCTCCGCCGTCAGTTCCACGAGCGGCAGCATCTCCGGCGTGATCACCTCCGCACCCTCCGGAATACCGTTCGGCGGCACCTCCACCACACCACCGCCCTCACCCGCCGCAGCCAACCCCGCCGGAGTGGGCACCTCGAACAACACCCGCACCGAAACCCCCAACCCCCACTCACGCAACCGCTGCACCAACGACACCGCCAACAGCGAATGCCCACCCAACTCGAAGAAGTTGTCCTCCACCCCCACCCGCTCCACACCCAACACCTCGGCGAACACCTGACACACGACCTCTTCCGCCACCGTGGCGGGACCGCGCCCATCGCCGGACACCGCATACTCCGGCACCGGCAGCGCCGCCCGGTCCACCTTCCCGTTCACCGACAACGGCAGCCCGTCCAGGACCATCAACGCGGAAGGAACCATGTACTCCGGCAGCCGCCGACCCACATGCGCACGCAACTCACCAGGCAGGTCATCGTCCACGCCGCGCTCACCGTCGGGAACGACATAGGCCACCAGACGCCTGTCACCGGGGACGTCCTCCCGGGCGATCACCACCGCCTGCGTCACCCCCGGATGCGCCACCAGGGCGTCCTCGACCTCACCAAGCTCGATCCGGAAGCCACGCACCTTCACCTGACCATCCGCCCGCCCCACGAACACCAACTGCCCCTCCGGGGTCCACCGGACCAGATCCCCCGTCCGGTACATCCGCTCACCGGCGGCACCGAACGGACAGGCCACGAACCGCTCCGCCGTCAGCCCCGCACGACCGTGATACCCCCGGGCCAGATTGGTCCCCGCGATATACAGCTCCCCCGCCACCCCAGGCGCCACGGGCTGCAAGAACCGGTCGAGGACGTAGACGCGGGTATTGGCGATGGGCCGGCCGATCGGAACACTCCCACTCCGCTCATCCGGACCGGCGTGCCAGGAAGTCGTGTCGACGGTGGCCTCGGTGGGCCCGTACAGGTTGTGCAGCCGCGCCCCCAGCAACCCGGTGACCCGCTCATACAGACCGCTCGTCAGCATCTCACCCCCGCAGAGCACCATCCGCAGGCTTCCGCAGTCGGCTGCCCCGGGCTCGGCCGCGAACGCCGTCAGCGCGGAAGGAACGAAGTGCGCGACGGTGACCTGCTCACGCCGGATCAGATCCGCCAGATATGCCGGATCGCGATGCTCTCCGGGCGCGGCGACCACCAATGCCGCCCCGGCCACCAGCGGCCACCACAGCTCCCACACCGACGCGTCGAACCCGAACGGCGTCTTGTGCAGCACCCGGTCCCGCGGCTCCAGATCGAACTCCCGCCGCGCCCACATCAGGTGGTTGGCCAGTGCGCCGTGCGTGACCACGACACCCTTCGGCCGCCCCGTCGACCCCGACGTGAACATCACATACGCCGCCTGCCCCGGCTCCGGCACCACCTCCGCCACCAACCCCACCGACCCCACCGACCCCACCGACCCCACCGACCCGTCGGCCACCTCCCCACCAACCACCACCACCTCAAACCCACCCGGCACCCTGTCAACCAACCCCCC
>NZ_JBLRVZ010000131.1:0-2600 GCF_048159505.1 Streptomyces sp. T028 | reverse complement strand
AGGGATGCGGGGTGGGCGGCTGTGTCGCGGTACGCCAGGCCCTTGCGTTCCAGGGCGTGCCACGTGGTGATCGCGATGTGTGACGAGGTCTGGGTGTCCACGTACGGCGAGCCGTTGTTCCGCTGCCGGATCCGGCTGGGTGTCCGGGCGAGGACCCGCAGGGCGGCGCGCTGCTGCCACGTCATACGGCGTGCGATGGCGGACAGCTCGGCAGCCGAGAAGGGCGGTTCGGCAGGACCGCAGGGTTGGGTGTCGCTGTGCCCGGTGGAAGAAGATGGCGGGCCAGGCGGGTTGGTGCTGGTCATCGAGTACGTCCCGCGGCCTGTTTCGCTGCTGGTGGCGTCACCGCCGCTGTTCGGGTGGGGGCCGTGGTGGGCTTGTGATGGGCAAGGGCACGGTGGCCTTCGGCGGTGACCTGGAGGCGCTGGCCCTGGTGCAAAGGCGTCGTGGTGTCCACAGCGACGAGTCCTCGCTTGATCAGGGCGTTGAGCGTGGCGACGTTCACGGTGGCCCGGTCCTTGTCGATGGCCTTGAGCACGCCGTATCGGCTGATCACATAACGGGTGCCGCCGCCTGCGGACAGCCGGGCGAGGGCGGCGTACTGGCTGTCCGTGATCTTCTGCGGCGGGGTCGCCTGGCTCTGGTTCTGTTCGGCGTGCTGCTTCAGGTCCCGGGTGATGCCGCTGGCGAGGTAGTAGCAGCCGGTGTGGGCCAGGTCGAGCTGGTGGGCGGCATCCGCAAGGTGCCCCGCCATGGCCGGGACCGCCTCCGCGTGCCGTGCCTGGCGCACGGCCGCTTCATCGGCCGGCGGGCCGGGGAACGCGGCGCCCTCCAGCGGATTGGCCTCCAGCGCGCAGGCCAGGTCGGATGCTGCGATGCTGGCGGCCAAGACGACGGAGGCCAGCGCCTCCAGAGACGGGCGGCTGCCGGGGACAGCGGTGTACTGGCTGCCGTCGAGAGCGGCGAGGCGTTCCATGGCGCGTTGGACCAGCCCATGGGTGGCCCCAATCTTCGACGTGAGCTGCTGCCGGGCGTCGGTGCCCGGGGTGAGGGCGATTGAGCGGATCTCGCTGTGCAGGTCCTCGAAATCGCTGCCGAGCTGCCGCAGGCGGGCGATCTCGGCGTTCAGATCGATCTGTTGCATGGTGCTGTTCCGGGGGAAGTGGTGGTCAGCGGCGGCGCCGCTGGGCCTGGTCCGGGGGCAGCGTTGGCGCGGACGGAGGGCGAGAGGGCGCGGGCGGGACGTCCTGGAGGGTTGGGATCCCGAGGTCGACGCGGACGCGGACGCCGTAGGAGTAGAGGTGGGTCTCGGTACGGACGACCGCATGCACGGCGTCGGCTTCGCTCAGCCCGGCAGGCAGCGTGTACTCCTGCGACACCTTGGTGGGCGTGAAGCCGTTCTCGGCGAGGACATCGCCGGCGCGGTCCGTGTGGGCGGTGGCGGTGACTGTGCCGTCGTGGAAGCGGATGGTTGCCTCGGGCTCGACGCCGTTGGTGCTGGGGTGGTGCGTGGTCCAGGCCAAGTCGACGAGATCCATGGTGTGGGCCATGAGCCCGTAGGCCGCGATACCGGCGCGTTCGTGCGCGTCCTCGCCGGTCTGGGGTGGCAGGAGGTAGAGCGTGCGGCCCTGGTGCTCGCGGGCGGTGAATCCCGCCCCGGTCAGCATGCGGGCGGCGTTGCGGATGGGGCGGTTGACGATGACGAAGGTCCATCCGTCGTCGGTCGAGCCGATGAAGATGTCGTGGTGGTCGGTGATGGCCATGGCAGTCCGGGTGGTGGGGTCAGCGGCGGGGCGGGCGCGGCAAGTTGCGCGCCGCTATGGGCGGTTGTGGAGTGGGGCCTTGGGCTTCGGGCGTGAGGTTGAGACCGGTCAGTGAGGCACGGGCCTCGTCCAGGGCCTGGTGGGCGTGGCTCAGGTATGCGTGCAGGTCTCGGTGGCGGTCGATCGCGCCGAGTTGCCGGTCGAGAGTGATAGGGACGCCGGGTTGAGCGAGTACGACGAGCGGGGTGAGTGCCAAGGTGTAGTGGGCCAGGGCACGGCCGACATGTCCTGCGGTCTGAGTGAGGATTTTGGCCGAGTGGCCGGTGGAGGAGGTGTTCTGCTTCTGGGCGAGGTGGTGGTGGGCGTCTGCGGCGAGTCGGATGGCGAGGTGGCCGAGGAGGTCGATGTGGCGCAGGGCGGTGAAGAAGCCACCGGGTCCGCCGGCGACGCGATGTTCGCGGATGTCGGCGATGACCGCGTCGAGCGCATCGTGGGGAGTCAGATCGTCGAGATCGCAGGGTTCGTACGGGGCGATGAGCCGTTTCCTGATGGAAGTTGAGGAAGAACAGGGCGCTCAGGACCGGGGCACGGTTCCTAGGCAGCGGGCCCGAAGTCGCTCTGCTTCGGCGCTGCCTTGGCTACGGCGCGGGCAGTGATGGCCTTTGAGGCGCGGGCGGAGGCGGCGGCCAGCTCGTCGGCGCCGGGCTCCAGGTACCAGGGGCGCAGGTCGAGCATGGCGGCGCGCATGCCGGTGGCGAAGCAGAGCGCGGTGCCCTTGGGCAGGGCGCGGATCGCGTCGGCGGGCAGGATCCGCTCCTGCCGCATCGACACGGAGGT
>NZ_JBLRVZ010000130.1:0-2510 GCF_048159505.1 Streptomyces sp. T028 | reverse complement strand
AGACACTGATTCGGAGGAAATTCCCTTGTCAGAACCTCTCCACGAAATCCACCTCACTTCGGAAAATGCGACCTCACGTCGCACAGCAAGTTGTTGCGACTGTATTACTCCCGACGGGAGTAATACAGTCGCGTCTCCCGCCCCAGGGGTGGCGGGAGAGGTCCAGCGCCAGGGGGCACTGGACCGTCCGGATGCGACCGAGGGCGGCTCGCATCCGAGGGGGGAACCGACCCACCCGTGTCACAACCCCCACTGCGCGCACAGCGCCCCGAACAAGCCGCCCGCGCGTAACCGCCCGCGCAAGACCAGCACCAGTAGCCGTACGCACCTGATCGCCAGCCGCTTCAACGACGAAGAGAAACAAGCCCTCGTTGACGCCGCCGCGGCGTGCGCCATGACCCCGTCCGGCTTCCTCGCCCACGCCGCCCTCAGCGCCGCCCGTGACCTCACCCGCACCGCCGCCGAGGTAGCCGGCGAACGCGAAGTGATNGCTGAGCTGTTCAGCCTGCGCCGCCATCTCGCCCAGATCGGCAACAACCTCAACCAGGTGGCAAGGACCCTGAATTCGGGTGCGGACGCACCGCACGCCGAGGCTGTTCTCCAGGCCGTGCATCGCGCCGCGAAGCGGGTGGATGCCTTCACGCAGCACCGGCTGGACCACCAGACGCGAGCCGCATGATCCCCAGAGTCCACGCGCGCGGGAAGCGCACCATCGGCCTGCTGTACTACCTGTACGGACCGGGCACCCACGAGGAGCACATCGACCCCCACCTCGTCGCCGCCTGGGACAGCCTCGCCCCCGACCCCGGCCGCGACCCCAACGCCACCTACGGTGACCTGCAGCGGCTCCTCGACCAGCCCGTCGACATGCTGGCCAAGGAGGACCGGCCCGCCAAACACGTGTGGCACCTGTCCGTGCGGGCCGCGCCGGAGGACCCGATCCTCAGCGACGAGCAGTGGGGCGAGATCGCCCGGCGCATGGTCGCGGCCACCGGTATCGCCCCGGACGGCGACAGCGCGGGCTGCCGCTGGGCGGCCGTACGCCACGCCGACGACCACATCCACATCATCGCCACCATCGTCCGCGAAGATGGACGCCAGGCGCGGCTGCGCTACGACGGCAAGCGCTCGCAGGCCGAGGCCCGCAAGATCGAGGCCGACTACGGGCTGCGGCGCCTCAACACCGGAGACGGGACCGCCGCCAAGCGGCCCACCAGCGCCGAGCGCCACAAGGCCGAACGCGAGGGCCGTGAACGGCCCGCCCGCGAGGAGCTGCGCGAGACCGTGCGGCAGGCAGCGGCCGGAGCCACGAGCGAGGCGGAGTTTTTCGACCGGCTGGCCGCCGCCGGCGTGCTGATCCACAAGCGCGTCGCACCGTCCGGTGACCTGCTCGGCTACAAGGTCGCCCTCCCTGACGACCGCAACAAGGACAAGGAGCCCGTGTTCTATGCGGGCTCCACGCTCGCCCCGGACCTGTCTCTGCCCCGCATCCGTCAACGCTGGTCCGGTAACGACACGTCCCGCGCGGCCGGCGAGGCGCTGTCGGACCATGACTCCGGCGCGGTCCCAAACGGTCCGGCTACGGCGCGGCGCAGTGCGGCCACGGCGGCATGGCAGGCGCTGCTGGTCATCGACCAGGGCGACGACGCGGTAGTGGCCGCGCAGATCGCCGCCGCCGGGGAGGTCCTCGACGCGCTCGCCAAGACCTCCGCCGCTCACACCCGTGCCCAACTGCGAGAGGCAGCCTTCGCGTTCGAGCGGGCCACCCGCTCCCACATCCGGGCCGAGCGCGGGCACGACCGCGCCCTGCGCCAGGCCGCCCGCGACCTCGTCTACAGCGGCCCCGCGCTCGGCCGCGGGGAAGACGGGGCGACCACGGCGATGCTGATCGACATGGCGTTCTTCCTGGTCACTGCCGCTGCCCACTGGCACGGCAAGAAACAGCACGCCCAGCAGGCCGCCGCAGCCCGTGAGGCCGCCGAGCACCTGCGCGCCGCCTATCAGGCCGCCGCCGGCATGCCCATCGGCGTGCTCTACCAGCGGGGCCGGCGACTGTCCCAGCCCCTGCGGCACAAGCAGATCGCCTACCTGCGCCAGGCGGTGCCCGAACTGGCCGAACAGGTCCTGGCCGAGGCCGGCTGGTACGCCCTGGCGGCTACTCTCGCCGACGCCGAGAGCGCCGGCCATGACCCGGCCGCGCTGCTGACCGAGGCCGCCGAGCGGCGGGAGTTGGACACCGCCGGCTCGATCAGCGACGTGCTGGTGTGGCGGCTGCGCCGCATGGCCGATCTGCCAGCCGACGCATCGACAATGCCCGATCCCGGCGCCACTGCGGCAGCCCGGACCCGCGGGCGTACTGCGCAGGCTTCCACTCGCCGGACGGACCGGCCGCGCAAGCCGAGGTGATTCTGAAATTTTAACGTTGCGGCAGGTCAGATGCTTAGGGCACTCTCCATGTGCCCGCCAGACGACACAGGGATGGAGACCGCATGTTCCGACGCCGTGCCCGC
>NZ_JBLRVZ010000129.1:0-2401 GCF_048159505.1 Streptomyces sp. T028 | reverse complement strand
GGCCCACCTTGACGATGCGCCGCACCGCCGTAGCGATGTCCAGGTTCGCGGCTTTGAAGAGGCCATCGGAGAGGGCGTCGACCACTTCGATGGCGACGGTGGTGAAGGCGATCGCGGTGAAGGCGAACAGCACGCCGGTGGCGGTGCCGGTGAATGCCTGGGTGAGGGCCTGGCCGTCGCGGCGGATCGCGGCGCGCACGAGCTGGGCGCAGAAGGTGGCGACGAGGACGATCAGGCCGATCGGCAGGATCATCTCGTAGTTGTCGCGGAACCATCCGGCGTTCAGGTCGACCTTGGTGGTGGTGTTGACCGCCTCGGCGGCCAGGTCGGCAGCGGCGGCGGCGAGTTCGCCGGCGCTCTTGGCCATCCAGTTGCCGATGGCCTCGCCGGGGTTGGAGGCGAAGTCGACCGCGTCGCCGACGGCGCAGAGTTTGTCCGCGAGGGGGAGGTCACAGAAGCCCAAAGGGGAGTCACCCCTCCTTTCTCAGGTGGGCTCGGGGCACGTCAGGGCACGACGCGGGGAGCGATGGAGACCAGGGAGCAGTTCGCGTTGGGGCGGCACTGCACGGCGAGGGTGATCGAGCGGTCCTCAGCGCCGGCACCGCCCTGCTTCCAGACGATCTGCTGCTTGCCGGTGACGGTGACGGCGTAGATATACGCTTCGGTGATCGCCGACGGGTCGTCGGCCAGGGCCTGCTTGAACGCCGAGGGGTAGTGGGCCTCGGACACGGTGGCGGTGGCGTACTGGTCCTGATCGGCCATCCGCGACCACAGCACCGGATCCGGCACCTGCGCGGCGATCGACGGCCAGTCGGCGTACTTGGTCTCCGCCGTCAGCCACGCCTTCATCCCGGCGAGCTGCTCACTGCGGCTGGTGGTCCGGGTGTCGTAGGACCACACCATCTCGGCGGCTGCCTTGGCGAACGCGACCGGGTCCGCGAGCGGCGGAGGCTTGGCCACCGAACCGGCCCCGGCCGACGCCGTCAGACCGACGGACGCTGAGGCGGTGCTGCTTGCTCCGGTCGGAGTGCGGGTGTGGCTGGCGCTGTTGCTGGTGCGCCCGGTGAACAGGGCCACGGTGGCGGCGAGGGCGAGCAGCATGGTGAGGCCGATCGCGATGACCGTGATGCGCTGCCGGGTGGACCAGCCGAGGCCGTAGCCGGACAGGGAGGGAAGTCGTTTCGGCATCAGTGGACTTGCGACCCCAGGGCGGAGAAGAACGCGACGATGCCGTTGGCGGCACCGAGGCCGAGTGCGGCGCCGGCCGAGACGACGGCGCCCTTCTTGCCGTTGGCCTCGGCCTGGTGGCCGCCGGTGTGGTGGCCCCAGGCCCACACGCCGAGCGAGACGGCCAGTGCGCCGACCACGGCGACGATCGCGAACAGGTTGATCGAGTTGACGACGTTCTTCAGCACGGCCAGGCCAGGCAGGCCACCACCCGAGGGCGTGATGCCGGGGTCGTAGGCCAGGTACTGCACGGTGTCGAGCAGATGCAAAGGTGCTCCTTGCGCGCGCCGAAGCGACGCGCGAATGACAAGAGAAGGGGTGAGGGAAGCGGACGAGCGGCTCGGTCCTGCCGATGGGCCGTCTCCAGGGGCGTGAGGGAGCGGCTCAGGCGGCGGCGACCTCGCTCGGGTGCCGGGGCCAGTCGTGCCGGTGCTGTGCTGGTGAGACGAGCACGCGGGGGCTGCGCGCCCCGGCGGGCGGAATCAGATGACGCGGCGGGCGGCGAGGATGTCCCAGTCCGCCAGCGGCGTGATTCGAACAGGCTTTCCAGTCCGGGGTGCCTCGATCGCGAGACCCGAGCCTATGTACATGCCGACGTGCTCGGGGCGGTCGGCTGTGCCGCGGGAGAAGATCAGGTCACCGGGCTTCAGCGCCTTGGGGGAGACGGCCTTGCCCTCGTTGACCTGCGTGTACGTGGTGCGGGTGAGCGTGATGCCGGCGTGCGCGTACGCCTGCTGGGTCAGCGAGCTGCAGTCACAGCGGCCCATCGGGTCCGGGCCGTGCGGCGCGGTGCAGGCGCCGCCCCACTGGTACATCGTGCCGAGCTGCTCCATCGCCCACGCGATCGCCTTGCGCGCCTTCGGATCGGCGTCCTTGGGGATCGAGTAGCCCTTCGGGACCGAGCCTTCGGGGATGGTGCCGTCCTCGGAGCCGTCCTCGGTCGCCGTGCAGGACGCGGTGCTGGGGGTAGTGTCCGTGTCCGTGCCGGAGGCGTCGGGGAAGGTGGCGGCGATCGCCTTCTGTAGGGCGGTTGCCAGGGGTTCCCACTGGGCGTAGGCGTCGGGGTAGGCGGAACGCTGCACGGCCTGGGCGGCCTGGGTGACGGTCATTTGCTGCCAGCCGTCCACCGCGAGCAGGTGCTTGTAGAACTGGGTGGAGGCGTAGACGGGGTCGT
>NZ_JBLRVZ010000128.1:0-1100 GCF_048159505.1 Streptomyces sp. T028 | reverse complement strand
TCGCCGCCCTTGGGATTGCGCAGCCGCCAGCCGTCCTCGTCCGTCGGTGTGTGCCAGGAGGGGGCGACGATGGTCATGACGTCGCCCGACAGATAGCCGTCGGCGACGCCGGTGGGGATCACGACGGTGTCGCCGGGGACGAAGTGGGCGTGGGTGATGTCCCGCCTGGCGGTCAGCGTCTCCAGGGACGGCGTCCAGGCGGCGGGTATGTGCGAGGGGCCGGGAGCGTCGGGCACAGAAAGGGGTCCTTCCACGAGCGGCATGGGTGGCGGTGGGAGGCTCAATGCTCCGGAGGATCCCCGGTTTCGGTAACCGGGGATCGTCGGATATAATCCCTGGTCGGCTACCGGTACGGGTTCTCGGTGCCGCGGTCGTGTTTGGTGGCGGCGTCGAGGAGTTCGGGCAGATCGGTGCCCTCGGTATCGCGCTGGTCGATCCACCATCCGGCCCGGGTGACGGTGCGGATCTTTTCCTCCAGCACCGTCCAGTCGGTCTCATCCCAGGTGCCCTCGGTGACGAGGGCGGCATACGCGCGGGTGGCCAGCTGATGGCGGGAGCGCTCGCCCCAGCTTTGGGCGCGTTCGGTGCCCTCCAGCGGCGGCATCTCGAACTGCTCGGTCCACTGAGCGGCGGCCTGCTGTTCTTCGGCGCGCCGGGCGGCGAGCCACTCTTCCTTGCCGGCACTGTCGCCGTCGCGGGCGGCCTTCCAGCAGTCGGTGCAGTCGCGTTCGGTCAGCCAGCGGGCGAATCCGGCGCGCCGGTCGGCGGGACGGTCGGACAGGTCGTGCGTGATCTCGTGTCCACAGGCGTGGACGACGGTCCAGGTCTTCTGGACGGCCATGGGCGGGGATTCTCCTTGTGTTGGGATCGGCGTGGGCGCCGGCGGGGTCAGGGGGTGCGGGAGGCGGGTGCGTGCTGCTGGGCGAACTGTTCGGCGGCGCGTTCGAGGAGGTCCGCCTGGCGCCGCGGGGTCTTGCGGGCAGCGGTGGCCAGGACGCCGTCGATACGGGCATCGAGGGTGCTGACGGCGTTCAGACCTGCGGCGCGGGCGACGGTTAGGCGCAGTTCGGCGTCGACCCAGGGCCAGTGCTCGGTCTTGG
>NZ_JBLRVZ010000127.1:0-1129 GCF_048159505.1 Streptomyces sp. T028 | reverse complement strand
GCCACAGTCGTAGCCGCCTGGTCAGGCCACGACCAGCCCGACAGCCCCACCCGAAAGCCCGAAACGGGCATCACGTCACGTACTGCCCTCTCAGGCGTTGAAAGGAGACGCCTTCCTCGCGGAGCAGGATGCGCAGGCCCTCGTGGCTGATGTCGTCGACCACCCCCTCGGCGACCAGGAAGTCGGCCAGTTTGGCCAGGCTCCAGGTCGAGAACGGCAGATCGTGCTCGGTTGGCTTGGACTTGGCGATCTTCTTGATCTCGCGGCGCTCGGGCAGCGTGAAGGTCTTCGGCCGGCCGCCGGAGTACTTGGGGTAGAGCGAGTCGAAGCCATCGGCGTTGAAGTTGTGGATCACGTCGCGGACCCGGTCGTCACTGGTGAACGACACCTCGGCAAGCTTCGCGACCGGCATGCCCTGAGCGGACAGCAACACCATCTGCGCGCGCCGCCAGGTCACCACGGAGCCCGTGCCTCTTCTGAGGATCCGCAGTAACCGCCGGCCCTCGTCGTCATCGATCTCGCGAACACGCACTCGTTCTGCCACCCGTACAGCTTGGCGGCCCGAAGCCGCCGGAGCGTCAGGTTCAGGAGGAGTCGTCGGAGTCGGCCGCGAGCGTCTTGCCCACGGCTCCTGACCGGGTGACGCCGTCGACTGCCGCACAGATGCCAAAGACACGATCGTGACTGGTCCAGCCGTTGACGCGGCCACGGTTGTTACTGATCTGCACCCGCTTCCTGGCGAGGTCCACGGACGACACCAAGTGCAAGTAGACCGTCCCTGCGACACGGGCGAGGACGACGTCTCCGACCTCCAACTTCGACGGGTCGACCGGGGCAACGACCACCTGCTGCCGACTACGTATCAGCGGGACCATCGAAGAACCGCTGGGCCGGAACGTCACGGTAGCCCCGCCAGCAATCCTGCCTGCCACTGCATCCAATGCACCCATCCGATGATCGTGGCAGATTCCCCTGCGTCACCCCACCGATTTACTTCTCTGTGCTCCACCAGCGAGGCAAACGTTGCCTGATACGGCACTAGGGCGTGTTTCGAAAGTAGCGTCGTCCGCCCGTAGGGCGGGCCCGGCGGCGTCTGGTGCGTGCGATCGCAAGGCGGAGGGTCGCCCCG
>NZ_JBLRVZ010000126.1:0-2154 GCF_048159505.1 Streptomyces sp. T028 | reverse complement strand
CCGGAGTCCGCACCACCTGCGCCTCGAACAACTCCGGCAACGTCACCCCCGGCACCACCACACCCGTGTCGTTCCACTCCTCCACCACCCGCTCACGCACCACACCAGGCAGCACCCCGACCTCACACAACGACATCTCCGGCGCCCCCTCCAACGCCCCCACCAGGCCCTCGACCGCCACCTCCAGCAACCCGCACACCAACTCCGGATCCCCCGGAGCGACAGCGTCAGCACTCAGCCAGAACCCCGACCCGGTGTCATCGACGGACACCGTCACCGGATAGTTCGTCCGATCCTGGCTGAACAGAAACCGCATCCCGCGGTGTTCGTCCACGCCCTTGTTCCCGGCCGCTCCCTCGTGACCGGGCCTCCCGCCGTTCCGGCGAGGGCGGTCGCTGTGGCGGTAGTTGAGCAGGGACGTGAAGAGAGGGGCCTGCGGTGGGACGCCGCTGGCTTTCTGGGCGAGAGCCAGGGGTGCGTGTTCGTGCACCAGCAGGTCGGCCAGCTGCGAACGCATCGCCTTCACCGCTCCGACCGCGTCCAGGCCGGCGACGTCCACCCGTACCGGCAGGGTGTTCATGAACGGCCCCGGAACCCGCTCGGCGCCCGCCCCCGCGTTCATCCGGCCGAGGAGTACGGTCCCGAACACCACGTCCGTACGGCCGGACAGACTCGCCAGCACCCGCGCCCACGCCACATGGAACAACGTCGCCGGACTCACCCCCAGCCCACGCGCCCGCTCCCGCACCCGCCCCGCCAGGCCGTCCGGAAGGGTCACCCGCGCCCGCCGCACACCGGAACCGTCACCGTGGGTGTCCAGCAAGCCGAACGGCAGCGTCGGTTCTGTGACATCGCCGAGCAGGCCGGTGAAGTACTCCTCGTGCTTCTGACGGGGAACGCCCAGCCGGGCCTGGGCCACGAAGTCGCGGAACGGCAAGGGCGCCGGCAGCCTGTCACCACGCCCCGCCATGAACGCCGCGACCTCGCCCATCACCACTTCCAGCGCGGTGTGGTCCTGGAGCAGGTGATGCACCTGCACCAACGCCAACCACCGGCCGCTGCCCGGCTCCGCCGCCACGTGCACCCGCAGCAGCGGCGCCCGGCGCAGATCCATCCACGACCCGGCCACGTCCAGCAGGTGCGCGGCCGCTTCCTGCCCGCGCACGCCCTCCGGCAGCGTCACTTCCGTGACGGGTACGGCCGCACGGCGCCACACCACCTGCACCGGCTCGGGCAGCCCCTCCCACACCAACGCCGTGCGGTGAATGTCGTGCCGGTCCACCACCCGCTGCAACGCCGCCACGAACGCGTCCAACCGCTCGCGGCCGTCGAAGGCCAGCACCGTCGGCGTCAGATAGACGTCCGCCTCACCCGGCCTGACCAGCAGGTGGTGGAAGAAGATGCCCTCCTGCAACGGGGCCAGCGGATACACGTCCGCCACGTTCCCCGCGCCGCCTGTCACCGCCTCACAGATCAAGCCGATCTGCGAACGCGTGAGCTCCACCAACGACAGCATCTCCGGTTTGATCACCTGTGCGTCCTGGGGGATTCCGTTCGGCGGTGTCTCCACGTCCGCGACGGCTCCGGCCACGGCCAGGGCCGCCGGTGTCGGCGCCTCGAACAACGCCCGCACCGACACCCCGAACCCCTGCTCGCGCAGCCGCTGCAGCAACGACACCGCGAGCAGTGAGTGTCCGCCGAGTTCGAAGAAGTCGTCCTCGGCCCCGACCCTTTCCAGGCCCAGCACCTCGGCGAACGCCTGGCACATGATCTCCTCGGCCACCGTCGCCGGACCACGACTGCCACCAGCGGCCTCGTACGCGGGTTCGGGCAGGGCTGCCCGGTCCACCTTCCCGTTCAGCGTCAGCGGCAGCTCGTCCAGCACCACCACGGCGGACGGCACCATGTACTCAGGCAACCGCCGGCCCGCATACGCGCGCAGTTCCTCGCCCACCCCACTGTCACCGTCGGAAACGACATAGGCCACCAGTCGCCGGTCGCCGGGGGCGTCCTCACGCGCGACCACCACCGCCTGACCGACACCGGGATGCGCGGTCAAAACGGCCTCGATCTCCGCCGGCTCGATCCGATAACCACGAACCTTGACCTGATCATCGGCCCGCCCCACGAACACCAACTGGCCATCGGCCGACC
>NZ_JBLRVZ010000125.1:0-1910 GCF_048159505.1 Streptomyces sp. T028 | reverse complement strand
AACTCACCGACGTCTTCTGCAACACCACATCATCCGCACCCAGCCCGAACCGGCCCTGCATCCACAACAACCGGTTCACAATCCCCGCATGCGAGACCACCACACCCTTCGGCACCCCGGTCGACCCCGACGTGTACATCACATACGCCGCCCCACCAGGCAGCCGCACCAGGTGTGGCACCACCGCCGACAACTCCGCGACCACAGCCGGGGCGTCCACACACACCACCGGGACCGTCCCGCCCTGCGGCAGCACCCGCACCACATCGCCCGACGTCACCACACACACCGGAGCGGCGTCCGCCAGCATGAACCCGATCCGCTCGACCGGGTACGACGGATCCACCGGCAGGTACGCACCCCCCGCCTTCAACACGGCCAGCAACGCCACCACCAGATCGACCGACCGCTCCAGCATCACCGCCACCACCGACTCCGCGCCCACCCCACGCGCCGCCAACACCCCGGCCAGCCGCGACGCACGCTCATCCAACTCCGCGTACGTCACCCGCTCATCACCGCACACCACCGCCACCGCACCCGGAGTCCGCACCACCTGCGCCTCGAACAACTCCGGCAACGTCACCCCCGGCACCACCACACCCGTGTCGTTCCACTCCTCCACCACCCGCTCACGCACCACGCCAGGCAGCACCCCGACCTCACGCAACGACATCTCCGGCGCCCCCTCCAACGCCCCCACCAGGCCCTCGACCGCCACCTCCAGCAACCCGCACACCAACTCCGGATCCCCCGGAGCGACGACGTCAGCACTCAGCCAGAACCCCGACCCGGTGTCATCGACGGACACCGTCACCGGATAGTTCGTCAAGTCCTCACCAGACAGGACCCTTGTCCCAGTGGGTTCGCCGTTCCGGCTTGTCGACGAGCGTGCACGGTCGCTGTGGCGGTAGTTGAACAGGGCAGTGAACAGCGGGGCCGGCGCGGTGACACCGCTGGCCTTCTGGGCCACCGCCAAGGGTGTGTGTTCGTGCACCAGCAGGTCGGCCAGCTGCGAACGCATCGCCTTCACCGCGCCGGCCACGTCCAGGCCCGCGACGTCCACCCGTACTGGCAGGGTGTTCATGAACGGCCCCGGAACCCGCTCGGCGTCCACACCCGCGTTCATCCGGCCGAGGAGTACGGTCCCGAACACCACGTCCGTGCGGCCGGACAGCGTCGCCAGGACGCGCGCCCACGCCACGTGGAACAGCGTCGCCGGGCTGACCCCCAGCCCGCGTGCCTGCTCCCGGACACGCCGCGCCAGGCCGTCGTCGACCGCCTGCCGCGTTCGCTGCACACCGGTGCCGTCGCCGTGTACGTCGGACAGACCGAACGGCAGCGTCGGCTCCGTGACATCCCCGAGCAGACCGGCGAAGTACTCCTCGTGCTCGGCACGGGACACCCCCAGCCGGGCCTGCGCCACGAAGTCACGGAACGGCAGCGGCGCCGGCAGTTCGTCGCCGCGCCCCACCATGAACGCCTCGACCTCACCCAACACCACATCCAGCGCGGTGTGGTCCTGGAGCAGGTGATGGATCTGCACCAGCGCGAGCCACCGGTCACTGCCCGGCTCCGCCGCCACATGCACCCGCACCAACGGAGCCCGCCGCAGATCCATCCAGCGCCCTGCCATCGCCATCAGCTCCGACACCGGATCCCCGGTCTCGGGCAGGACCACCTCGCTGACCGGCACGACCGCCCTGCGCCGCACCACCTGCACCGGCTCCGGCAGCCCCTCCCACACCAGAGCCGTGCGGTAGATGTCATGCCGGTCCACCACCCGCTGCAACGCCGCCAGGAACCCGTCCAGCCCCTCACGACCGTCGAAAGCCAACGTCATCGGCACGAGGTACACGTCCGCCTCGCCGGGCTCGGCGAGCAGGTGGTGGAAGAAGATGCCCTCCTGC
>NZ_JBLRVZ010000124.1:0-1293 GCF_048159505.1 Streptomyces sp. T028 | reverse complement strand
GACCCGCGCTCGTATGCGGACTGGGCGTGGGTGGCCTGCCCGATCGCACTCCCGCCGACCGTCCCGCCCGGCGCGGTGCTGCACCTGCCCACCCTGCGCATCCACCGGGGCCGGGTCCACGCCGACCTCGCCCACACCCATGCCGTGCCCGCGGCTCGGCGCGCCGGGCACACGACCGCGCTGGGCGTGGACTGGGGACTGAACACCCTGCTCAGCGCGGGCGCGGTCCGCCTCCACGAGACCGGCACGATCACCGCCCTGGGCTCGGGTGCCCAGTTCCGGGCCGCCGGGGTACTGGCCAGACAGCACCGGCTACGCCGCACGTGCGAGTACCTGCACGCCAAGACCGCCCACTACCAGCGGCTCATCAACGACACCGACGGTCATCACCTGACCGGCAGGCACGCCGTGCTGGCCGAGGAGATCCGGCACGTGGCCGACCGGCGCTCCCACCTCAACGACGCGCTCGCCTGGTCCGCCGCCCGCTGGGCGGTCGACCAGGCTCTCGCCGCCCGCGCGAGCGTGATCTACGTCGAGGACCTGCGCTCGATGGAGGCCCGGGGCATGGGCCGCACCCTCAACACCCGCCTGTCCCAGCAGATCCGCGGGCAGATCGTGGACCGGATGCGGCACCTGGCCGCCGAGGCCGGCATCGCCGTGGTCACCGTCCCCGCCCGCGGCACCTCACGGCACTGCCCCCGCTGCCTCGTCCCGCTGCACCACCGCAAGGCCCCCGACCGGCCCACCACACCCGGCTGGAAATGGGCCATCTGCCCCAACCCCGACTGCGGCTGGCAAGGTGACCGCGACATGGGCGCGTGGCAACGCATCGCCGCACGCGGCCTCACCCACCAGAGCAGAACCGTCACCGACCGCGCCAGCGGCGCGATGGCCATCCGCAACGTGGTCGACAAGCTCGAAACCACCGCCGTGGTCGAACCGGCCACCCCACCAGCCCGCCGGGACCGGTCCAAGACCGGACCCACCCGGCACACAACCCCACGCCCCGCGCCCAGGCGACGCAGGGCACCCTCCCCCACCGGCCCCTCAGGGCCGGCGGGCAAGCGTCCGGAGGGACACGCACCACCGGGCCGAATCCGGCTGCCCCGCGCAGCCCACCGGCACCAGAGCGTGACGACGATCAGCACACCCACCACCCGCCGACACCGGCCCCAAGGGGCAGCACTGGGCGCAGGCTTCCACCTGCACGCCCACGCCACCCCACCACGGTGGGCACAACCCGTGCCAGACACTACGTCTTGCATAGGATCGCTTAGCTGATTAGAGACGCTG
>NZ_JBLRVZ010000123.1:0-1877 GCF_048159505.1 Streptomyces sp. T028 | reverse complement strand
CGGGCCAGAAACGTCACGCCGCGCTCGGTCGCCCGGCGGATCTGCGCCTCCACCGCCAGAACCGCCTTGGCCAGACCGTCGGTCGGCACCAGCAGACCGCCCAGCACCTTCTCCACGTCGAGCAGCGCATGCCGCTCCACACACTCCTCGGGCGTCAGCAACTGCGCCTCGATGCCCCAGGCGGTCACCCAGCCGTGCCGGCGCCGCAGCTCCGTCAGCCGCTCCGGAGTCGTGGCCACCTCCAGACCGCCGACCTGGAGGAAACACGGCTTGCCGTCCACCTCCAGCGAGCAGAACTTCTCCACCGTGTAGCGGGCCAGCTCCGCCATCGTCTTGGAGGAGTTCGTCTGGAACACCAGACCCGGGGCGTGTGACGTCGAGCCCCCGGTGGCGGGCAGCGGGCCCTGATCGACCACCGTCACCTCGGTCCAGCCACGCGCGGAGATCTCGTCCGCCAGGGCCGCTCCCACGACACCCGCACCGATGATCACCACTCGGGGTCCCGCCATCGCCGCACCTCCGAATCAAACCGGCCCAGCCGGTTCAGTTGCTGTTTACGCAACATGGTTCAGTTTGCGCAACTCAATGTGCCCGCCCCGGGGAGGGGTGTCAAGAGGTCCCGTGACGTCGGCAAACAGGCGGAGACGCAGCTCGGAGGGGCCCCTGGACACGGCGATGCCCGGTGGGCGGTGCGCACCCGCGCGCACCGCCCACCGGGCATGATCGACCGCCCTGGATACGGGGCTACTGCAGCCAGGCCTTGACCTTGTCGGGGTTGGCGTCGACCCACTTCTTGGCGGCCGCCTCCGGCGTCATCTTGTCCTCGGCGATGTACTTGGCCACGGTGTTCTGGTCGTCGTTGGTCCAGGTGAAGTTCTTCACCAGGTCGTAGGCCGGACTGCCCGACTTGGCGAACTTCGCACTGACGATCTTGTCCAGCTCGTACACCGGATAGTCACACGCGACCTTCGCCGCGTCCGCGTCACAGCCGTCCGTGTACTCCGGCAGCTCGACCTTGACCAGCGGCACCTCCGACAGGAACCACTGCGGCTCGTAGAAGTACCCGATCACCCATTCCTTGTCCTTCTCCGCCTTGCGGAAAGCCTGGATGAGCGCCGTCTCACTGCCCGCGTACACCACCTTGAAGTCCAGCTTCAGGTTCTTCACCAGCGCCTCGTCATTGGTCACATACGACGGGTCACCGTCCAGCAGCTGCCCCTTGCCGCCCGACTCCGAGGTCTTGAAGTTCGCCGCGTACTTGTTCAGGCTCTCCCAGTCCGTGATGTCCGGGTGCGCCTTCGCCAGCCACGGCGGCACGTACCAGCCGATCAGACCCTCATTACCGGTCGCACCGGCCTCCACCGCGGTCTTCTGGTCCGTGATGTACTTCTTCTTCAGATCGTCGTGGCCCCAGTTCTCCACGACGGCGTCGACCTCACCCGTCCCGAAGCCCTGCCAGGCGATCTCCTCCTTCAGGTCCTTCTTCGTCACCTTGCAGCCGAGCTCCTGCTCCGCCACATACGCGATCACCGCCGCGTTGGCCTCATAACCCACCCACGGGTTGACCGCCAGGTTGAACGTGCCGCACTTGCCGGAGCCGCCCGAACCGCCGGCCTCCGAGGAGTCCTCGCCGACCTTCGCGCCACCGCACGCGGTGAGGGTGAGGCCGAGGACGGCCAGGCCGGCCGCGCCGACTCGCCAGTGTCTTGCCATGGTGTCCTGCTCCTTATGCGCTCGCACGACGCGCCGCTGCCTGAGTGATCCGGTCGAACATGACGCCGAGAAGAACGATGGCGAGACCCGCCGCCAGCCCCTTCCCGTACAACTGGCCCTGCGAGAACCCGGCCACGACGTCGTAGCCGAGAGCCCCCGCCCCC
>NZ_JBLRVZ010000122.1:0-3030 GCF_048159505.1 Streptomyces sp. T028 | reverse complement strand
GGAGATGGTGGTCGCGGTCCTCGCGGTGCTGAAGTCCGGTGCCGCGTATCTGCCGGTCGACACGGAGTACCCCGCCGACCGCATCGCCCACATGCTGGCCGATGCCGCCCCTGCCCTGGTGGTCACGACCAAGGACGTCCTGCCGCACCTGCCGAAGGGCGTCGAACAGCCCGTCCTCGCCATGGACGACGCCGCGACGGTCGCCGACCTCGCCCGGCACGACTCCGGGAACCCGGCCGACGGAGACCGCACCACCGCGTTGCTGCCCGACCATGCCGCCTACGTCATCTACACCTCGGGCTCCACCGGGACACCCAAGGGAGTCGTCGTACGGCACGCGGGCCTCGCCGACTACATCGCGGGCGCCGTCGCCGACTACCAAGGCGTCCGCGGCGAGGTCCTGCTGCACTCCTCGGTGTCGTTCGACACCACCGTGACCTCGCTCCACGTGCCGCTCACCGCGGGCGGCCACATACGGCTGACGGATTTCCTGGAGCAGACCGTCGAGAGGCACTTCGACCTGCTGAAGGTGACGCCCAGCCACCTCCGCATGCCGGCGGACACCGTCGGGGGCGCCGCGGACGACGCGGAGCTTCTCGTCGCCGGTGAGGCACTCGCCTCGGGCGCCGTCGAGCCGTGGCGCCGACTGCGCCCGCAGGGAACGCTGTTCAACGTCTACGGCCCCACCGAGACCACGGTGAGCGCCGTGCAGCACCGCATAGGCCCCGGCGAGGAACTGCCGAACGGAGCTGTCCCGATCGGCCGGCCGCTGGGCAACACCCAGGTCTATGTGCTGGACAGCCGGATGACCCCCGTCCCCGCCGGAGTCCCCGGCGAGCTGTACATCGCGGGCGAAGGCGTGGCCCGGGGTTATCTGGGGCAGCCGGGGCTGACGTCGGAGCGGTTCGTCGCGGACCCGTTCGGGGAGCCTGGTTCGCGCATGTATCGCACGGGTGATGTGGTGCGGTGGACGGGCGCGGGTGTGCTGGAGTTCGTGGGCCGTGTCGACGACCAGGTGAAGGTGCGGGGGCACCGGATCGAGCTGGGTGAGGTGGAGTCCGCGCTGGCTTCGGCCTTTGGTGTCGCGCGTGCGGTGGCGGTGGTGCGGGAGGACTCGCCTGGTGATCGTCGTCTGGTGGGTTATGTGGTGCCGGTGGAGGGGGTGGCGCCGGATGTCCGGGCGATCTGCCGTCATGTGGCGGCCGTGCTGCCGGAGTACATGGTTCCGTCCGCCGTCGTGGCGCTCGAGTCGGTGCCGTTGACGCCGAACGGGAAGACGGACCGCAAGGCGCTGCCCGCACCGCAGCAGACCGCGGCCGTGCACGGCCGCGAGCCGCGCACCCCGCAGGAGTCCATCCTCTGCGGCCTCTTCGCGGAGGTGCTGGGCGTCGGCAGGGTCGGGATCGACGACAACTTCTTCGAACTGGGCGGCCACTCGCTGCTCGCCACCCGGCTGCTGAGCCGTATCCGCTCGGTGCTGTCCGCCCAACTGGGCATCCGGGCGCTCTTCGAGGCGCCGACCGTCGCCGGACTCGCCGAGCGCCTCGACCGGGCGGCGTCGGCCCGCCCGGCGCCGGCCCCTGTCGCGCGGCCGGAGATCGTTCCGTTGTCCTTCGCGCAGCGCCGCCTGTGGTTCATCAACCAGATGGACACGGCGAGCCCGCTCTACAACATCCCCATGGTGCTGCGACTGCGCGGCATCCTGGACGTGGCCGCGCTGGAGGCGGCGCTCGCCGATGTGGTGGTCCGCCACGAGAGCCTGCGCACGGTCTTCCCCGCCCCGGACGGCGAACCCCGCCAGGCCGTGTGCGACGCCTCGGCACAGCCGCTCGGCCTGACCGTGCTCGACCTGGCCGGCCAGGCCGATGCCGACGCGCGGATCGCCGCGTTCATCGGCCGGGGCTTCGACCTGACCGAGGAGATTCCGCTGCGCGCGGAGCTGCTGGCCGTGGGCGCGGAGGAGCACGTCCTCGTTCTGGTCCTGCACCACATCGCGGGTGACGCGTGGTCGCTGCGTCCGCTGGCCGCGGATCTGGCGGCGGCCTACGCGGCTCGCTGCGAGGGCGCGGAGCCGCAGTGGGCGCCGCTGCCGGTGCAGTACGCCGACTACGCGCTGTGGCANCGTGAGCTGCTGGGCGACGAGGACGACCCGGACAGCGAGATCTCGCGGCAGCTCGCCCACTGGACGCAGGCCCTCGCCGGCCTGCCCGAGGAACTGACCCTGCCCACCGACCGGCCGCGGCCGCTGACCGGCCCCCAACGCGGGGCGAAGCTCCGGTTCTCCTTCGACGCGCAGATGCACCGTCAGCTGCTGTCGCTCGCCACCTCCTTGGGCACCAGCCTCTTCATGGTGCTCCAGGCCGGCCTCGCCACCGTCCTGACGCGGCTGGGCGCCGGCACCGACATCCCGATCGGCGCCCCCATCGCCGGCCGGACCGACGACGCCCTCGACGACATGGTCGGCTTCTTCCTCAACACCCTGGTGCTGCGGACCGACACCTCGGGCGATCCCACGTTCCGTGAGCTGCTGGCCCGGGTCCGGGAGACCGACCTGGCCGCCTACGCCCACCAGGACCTGCCGTTCGAGCGGCTCGTCGAGGCGCTCAACCCCCGGCGGTCGCTGACCCGCCATCCGCTCTTCCAGGTGACGCTGACCGTGCAGAACACCCGGAACGCGTCCCTCGACCTACCGGGCCTGGCCGTCGGCGCCGAGGCCGGCGAGTCCCCGTGGGCCAGGTTCGACCTGTCCCTCGGCCTCGGCGAACGGCACACCGCGAACGGCGTTCCGAACGGCCTGGAAGGCGTCGCGGACTACTCCGCGGACCTCTTCGACCGCGACACCGTCGGCCTCGTCGTCGCCCGCCTCGAACGCGTGCTGCGCGCCGCTGCCGCCGATCCCGACCGCCCGATCGGGGACATCGAGATCCTCGACGCCACTGAGCGTGATCGGTTGTTGGGTGAGTGGAATGCGACGGCTGGTGGGGTGCCGGTGGGTGTGTTGCCGGTGTGGTTCGGGGAGCGGGTGGGTGT
>NZ_JBLRVZ010000121.1:0-1469 GCF_048159505.1 Streptomyces sp. T028 | reverse complement strand
GGGGCCGGGAGGGCGGCCCGGTCCACCTTGCGGTTCACGGTCAGCGGCAGTTCGTCCAGGACGACCACCGCCGCCGGCACCATGTACTCCGGCAACCGCTCAGCCGCCAACGCCCGCAGCACCACGGGCAGATCATCGGCGCCGTCCTCCCCGGCCGGCACCACATACGCCACCAGCCGCTTGTCACCCCGCACATCCTCACGCGCGACCACCACCGCCTGAGCGACACCGGGATGCGCAACCACCACCGCCTCGATCTCACCCGGCTCGATCCGACGCCCACGCACCTTCACCTGATCATCCGCCCGACCCGCGAACACCAACTCCCCACCAGCAGTCCACCGCACCAGATCCCCCGTCCGGTACATCCGCTCACCCGGATCACCGAACGGACACGCCACAAAACGTTCAGCAGTCAGAGCCGGCCGGCCGTGATACCCCCGCGCCAACCCCACCCCCGCCACATACAACTCCCCCACCACACCCGGCGGCACCGGCCGCAACCACCCATCCAGCACGAACACCCGCGTACCGAACACCGGACCACCCACCGCCACCCGACCAGCAGACGGATCACACCGCCACAACGACACATCAACCGTCGTCTCCGTCGGACCATACGAATTGAACATCACCCGACCCGCCGACCACCGCTCCATCACCTCACGCGGACACTCCTCACCCGCAGCAATCACCACCACATCCGAACCCACACTCCCCTCATCCAGCACCCCCAACACCGCCGGCGGCAACGTCACATGCGTCACCCCCTCACGACCCAAAAACGCCCCCAACCCCCGCCCCAACCGCTCCTCCTCCGGCACCACCACCAACGCCGCCCCCGTCAACAACCCCATCGACCACTCCCACCCGAACGTGTCAAAACCCGGCGACGCGAACTGCGCCACCCGACACCCCGGACCCACCCCCAACAACTCCCGATGACCCGCCACCAAACCCGCAAACCCCCCATGAGACACCACCACACCCTTCGGCACCCCCGTCGACCCCGACGTATACAACACATACGCCGCCGCATCAGGACGCACCCGCCCCGGCAACACCACCCCATCCACCACACCCGGATCATCCACACACACCACCGGCACCGTCCCACCCTGCGGCAGCACACCCACCACATCGCCCGACGTCACCACACACACCGGAGCCGCGTCCGCCAGCATGAACCCGATCCGCTCCACCGGATACGACGGATCAACCAGCAGATACGCACCCCCCGCCTTCAACACCGCCAACAACGCCACCACCAGATCCACCGACCGCTCCAACACCACCGCCACCACAGACTCGGGCCCTACCCCACGCCCCACCAACACCCCAGCCAACCGCGACGCCCGCTCATCCAACTCCCCATACGTCACCCGCTCATCACCACACACCACCGCCACCGCACCCGGAGCCCTCACCACCTGCGCCCCGAACAACTCCGGCACCGACACCCCCGGCAC
>NZ_JBLRVZ010000120.1:0-1514 GCF_048159505.1 Streptomyces sp. T028 | reverse complement strand
AGCCACAGTCGTAGCCGCCTGGTCAGGCCACGACCAGCCCGACAGCCCCACCCGAAAGCCCGAAACGGGCATCACGTCACGTACTGCCCTCTCACACCCCGGTAACGCGGCCTCCGGGCTCCTCCTCTTCCTCATCTGCACCCACGCCCTTCTGCTCACCGTGGCCCCCGCGTTACCCCGCTACGCCGCCTTCCGCCTCTGTACGCGCGGCCAAGTCCCCCCACGGCTAACTGAGTTCCTCCACTGGGCCCGAGGTGCCGGACTGCTGCGGCTCTCGGGCAGCTCCTACGAGTTCCGGCACCGCGAGCTCCAGGACTGGCTCGCGGCGCATCCGACTCCGCCCACCACTTGAGTGACGGCCTCGGTACTGGTGCGCTCGCATATTCCACTGTCGCGTGTTGGCCCGTCCGGCTCTGAAATTGCTACTGACCGTGACGTCTGGCAGGGGTGGGGCTGATGTCAGAGGGGTCCGGTTGGATGAGCCCGTGACTGTCTATGACGTAGCCCGCCAGCTTCCCACCATCGCCGACCTGCGGGACCTGTGCCGCTCCCTTGCGATGCTCGATGCGATCCTGAGCCCGGACTGGGAGAGCCGGTACTACTCCTTCAACGCCACCTGGGCAGAAGACGAGGAGATGGCCTCGATGCGCAATGGGTCAGGAGACGAGTACTCCATCGTGTTCTCGGCGGCCGGGGTCTACGTTCGTGGCTTCGGCCACGAATCGCCGATGAGCCCATATGGCCACGATGGCGAGCCCTGGCCGGGAGTGATCGACGACGTTCCCGATGTCTTCAAGCCCTTCGTCGAGGAGCCGGCGTTCACCGACGAGGACGGCGTGCCCGTTGTGACGGCCTGCTTGTGGCGGGAAGCGAAGGACGATCGGTGGCACCACGGCACGATCGACTTTCCCTCGAACCGTGCCGACCCTGATGGGGCGACGGGCTGTTCCACCTACTGGTCGACCGATCACCCGAAGCGTTCCAGGGCTTCGCCGAGGACTATTACGAGGTCTCTGTGGATCTGGAAGCGGTGAGTGACCTGTATGCCTTGCGGCCGCTGGGCCAGGAACTCGTGTCGTTGTTGAACGAAGAGGTCACCCTGGCGGACCTGGCCCAAGACATCTCCGAAATCGGCTATCCGCAGGCCCATTGAGTGTCGATCTGTCTGCCCACCGGCGCATTTTGTACTGGTGATGCCGCATGTTCATGTGTTGCATATTCATGAAGCGATGCGGCCTCGGCGTGACCGTGAGTGATCATTCTAGCCTCCGCCCGAACAAGCGGCCCAGGAACCCAACCGACAAGACCAAATAGGAAAAACCGATGGACGTCGTCGGGATACGTGGCAGTAGAGGCGGTCGCTGGCGGTCCTTCATCCGGACGCGGCGTTTCGGCAATCAGTTTGGATGGCTGTGCCTAACCTCGCGCTTTCATGAAGCGGGCTGTCCGGCAGGCGGTCAGGAAAGCAGAAAGTGCCCCTGACCAGCAAGAATGAGGATTGTCGAGGTCCTTGT
>NZ_JBLRVZ010000119.1:0-1724 GCF_048159505.1 Streptomyces sp. T028 | reverse complement strand
GGGCGTTGTTCGAAGCACCCACTCCGGCGGCGCTGGCCGCGGCGGGCGACGGCGGTGGTGTGGTGGAGGTGCCGCCGAACGGTATTCCGGAGGGTGCGGAGGAGATCACCCCGGAGATGCTGCCGCTCGTGGACCTCACTCCGGAGCACGTGGAGTTGGTGTGTGCGGCGGTCGAGGGCGGGGCGGCGAACGTGGCGGACGTGTATCCGCTGGCCCCCTTGCAGGAGGGCATCTTCTTCCACCACCTGCTCGCCCGGCCCGGCGAGGCAGACGTGTACCTCGTGCCGATGGTGTTGGGCTTCGACACGCGTGAGCGGCTGGACGGGTTCCTGTCGGCGTTGCAGCGGGTGGTGGACCGGCACGACATTCACCGGACGGGGCTGGTGTGGGAGGGGTTGCCCGAGCCGGTGCAGGTGGTGTGGCGTCGCGCGGTCGTACCGGTGACCGAGGTGACGCTTCCCGGAGACGGGGATGCGGCGGCCGAGCTGCTGTCGGCCGCGGGTGAGTGGATGGACGTACGACGGGCGCCGCTGGTGCGGGTGCATGTGGCGGCGGAGCCGGGCAGCGAGCGGTGGTTCGCCCTGGTGCAGGCGCACCACCTCCTCCAGGACCACACGGCGCTGGAGGTGGTGCTGGACGAGGTCGCGACGTTGATGGCGGGGCGTGGGGACGGACTGCCGGCGCCGCTGCCGTTCCGTGACTTCGTCGCCCAGGCCCGGCTGGGGGTGTCCCGTCAGGAGCACGAGGAGTACTTCGCCGGTCTGCTCGGCGATGTCACTGAGCCGACGCTGCCGTTCGGTCTGTCCGACGCCCGTGGTGACGGCACCGGTGTGCGGCGGACCCGGCTGATGGTGGACGAGGGCCTGGCGGAGCGGGTGCGGGAGCAGGCACGCCGGCTGAGGGTGAGCGTCGCGACGTTGTTCCATGTGGCGTGGGCGCAGGTGCTGGCGAGTGTGTCCGGGCAGACGGACGTCGTCTTCGGAACGGTGCTGCTGGGCCGGATGAGCGCCGGACCGGGCGCCCTGCGCATCCCGGGTCCGTTCATGAACACGTTGCCGGTGCGGGTGGATGTCGCGGGCCTGGACGTGGCCGGTGCGGTGCGTGCGGTGCAGGCGCAGCTGGCCGGCCTGCTGGTGCACGAGCACGCCCCGCTGGCCCTGGCGCAGAAGGCGAGTGGTGTCCCGGCCTCCGCCCCGCTGTTCACCTCTCTTCTGAACTACCGCCACAGCCGGCGGACGGACGGAGGGCGCGGCGACAGCGACCGATTCGCGTGGGACGGCGTGACGACGGTCTATGGAAGGGGAGGCACCAACTATCCGCTGTCCGTGGCGGTGGACGACCTGGAGATCGGGTTCGAGCTGACCGTCGACGCTCTCGAACCCGGTGATCCCGGGTTGGTGTGCGAGCTGCTGCACACGGCCGTCGAGCATCTCGTCGGGGCCCTGAACGACCGTCCCGGCACATCGCTGCACGCGCTTGAGGTGTTGTCGGAGGGTGAGCGGGGGCGGGTGTTGGTGGGTTGGAATGACACGGGTGTGGTGGGGGTGCCTGGTGTGGTGCCGGTGCGGTTCCGTGAGCAGGTGGTGCGTACTCCGGGTGCGGTGGCGGTGGTGGATGGGCGGGAGGTGTTGACGTACGCGGAGTTGGATGTGCGGGCGTCGCGGTTGGCTGGGGTGTTGGTGTCTCGTGGGGTGGGGCGTGAGTCGGTGGTGGGGGTGATGGTG
>NZ_JBLRVZ010000118.1:0-2028 GCF_048159505.1 Streptomyces sp. T028 | reverse complement strand
ACGGATCCACCGGCAGATACGCACCCCCCGCCTTCCACACCGCCAACAACGCCACCACCACATCCACCGACCGCTCCACCATCACCCCCACCACCGACTCACGCCCCACCCCACGAGACACCAACACCCCAGCCAACCGCGACGCCCGCACATCCAACTCCGCGTACGTCGCCTGTTCCTCACCACACACCACCGCCACCGCACCCGGCACCGACGCCACCCGCTCCGCGAACAACTCCGGCACCGACACCCCCGGCACCGACCCCGTGTCATTCCACTCGGCCAGAATCCGCCGACGCTCACCCTCCGACAACACCTCAAGCGCGTGAACACGCCGTTGCGCGTCCGCCGCCACCGCAGTCAGCACCCGCACATACCGCTGAGCGAACGCCTCCACAGTGGCCGGATCGAACAAGTCCGCCGACCCGGTCAAGGAGCCCCGCAACCCGGCGGGACGGCCACCGATCGTGACCTCGCTCAGGGTCACGTTCATGTCGAACCTCGCCGCCATCGCCCCGGCCGCGACCGGGACAGCCCGCACACCGCCCAGATCAAGGTCTGCGCCAGCCGTGTTCTGCACCGTGAGCATCACCTGGAACAGCGGGTGCCGCACCAACGACCGGTCGGGAGCCAGTAGTTCGACCAGCCGCTCGAACGGCACCTCCTGGTGGTCGAGAGCCGCCAGGCTCGTTTCGCGCACCCGGCCCAGCAACTCGGCGAACGTCGGGTCCCCCGACACATCGGTCCGCAGCACCAGCGTGTTCACGAAGAACCCGACCAGGTCGTCCAGGGCCTGATCGGTCCGTCCCGCCACCGCGGTACCGACCGGGATGTCCTCCCCCGCACCCAACCGCGACAACAGCACCGCCAGACCGGCCTGGAGCAGCATGAACATCGTCACGCCCTGCTCGCGCGCCAGCACGGCCAGCCGGGCATGCACCTCCGCGGGAATGTCGAGGGCCGCGGTGTGGCCACGGTGGGAGACAGTGGTCGGGCGAGGCCGGTCCAGGGGCAGGGCGAGTTCCGCGGGAGCCCCTGCCAGCGCCTCCCGCCAGTAGCCGACCTGGCCCGCGAGCAGGCTGTCGGGGTCCGCTTCGCTGCCGAGCAGGTCTCGCTGCCACAACGTGTAGTCCGCGTACTGCACCGGCAACGGCTCCCACTCCGGCGCACGCCCCTCACACCGCGCCGCATACGCACGGGACATGTCACGGGCCAGCGGCCCCATCGACCAGCCGTCCCCCGCAATGTGATGCAGGACCACCACCAGCACAGCGGAATCGGGATCCGACCGGATCAGCAGCGCCCGGACCGGGATCTCCTCCGACAGGTCGAACCCATGACGGGTCTCGACGGTCACCAGTTCGTCGGCCTCCTCCGGGCCGGCGGCCTGCACGACCCGCATGATCTCGCCGATCCCGGTCACGTCACGCACCCGCTGGTACGGCTCGCCGTCGTCAGCGGGGAACACGGTACGCAACACCTCATGCCGCGCCACCACATCCGCCAGGGCCGTCCTCAGCGCGCCGACGTCCACCTGGCCGTCCAGACGCAGCACCACCGGCAGGTTGTACGTCGGGCTCGGCCCCTCCAACTGCGCCAGGAACCACAGCCGTCGCTGCGCGAACGACAACGGCACCCGCTCAGGACGCTCCCGCCGCGCCAGACTGACCCGCGCCGACCCCGCACCGCCGATCCGCTCCGCCAGTTCCGCCGGGGTCGGTGCCTCGAACAACTCCCGTACGCCCAACTCGACACCGAACACCGACCGCGCTCGCGACACCAACCGCGTCGCCAGCAGTGAATGCCCGCCCAGTTCGAAGAAGTTGTCCTCCACCGCGACCTGTTCCAGGCCGAGGACCTCGGCGAACACCCCGCACATGAGCTCTTCGGCCACCGTGGCGGGCCCCCGCCCACGACCGGACACCGAGTACTCGGGGGCCGGGAGGGCGGCCCGGTCCACCTTGCGGTTCACGGTCAGCGGCAGTTCGTCCAGGACGACCACCGCCGCCGGCACCATGTACTCCGGCA
>NZ_JBLRVZ010000117.1:0-4042 GCF_048159505.1 Streptomyces sp. T028 | reverse complement strand
ATCCGACGTTCGCCGAGTTGCTGGGCCGGGTGCGGGAGACGAGTCTGGCGGCTCTGGAGCATCAGGATGTGCCGTTCGAGCGGTTGGTGGAACTACTGGCCCCGGACCGCTCGATGTCCCGGCACCCGCTCTTCCAGATCATGCTCGGCGTGCAGAACCTGGGGCAGACGACCCTGGAGCTGCCCGGCCTCCAAGCGGCGTCGATGCCCGCCGGTCCCGCGCCGGTGAAGTTCGACCTGGATGTGACGGTCGGTGAGACGTTCGACGGTGACGGCCGTCCGCTGGGGTTGCGGGGGTCGGTGACCGGGGCGGCGGATCTGTTCGACGCGGAGACGGTCGAGTCGCTCACCGAGCGCCTGGTGCGGGTTCTGGAGGTGGTGGCCGCCGATGCTCAGGTGAGGGTGAGCCGGGTGCCGGTGCTGTCGGACGCCGAACGGCATCAGGTGGTCGTGGACTGGAACGACACGGCGGTACCGCTCACGGACACGACCTGGCCGACGCTGTTTGCGCAGCGGGTGACTGATGATCCAGGTGCGGTCGCGGTGATCTGCGGGGACGAGCAGGTGACGTACGCGGAGCTGGATGAGCGGGCGTCCCGGCTGGCGCAGGTCCTGACAGGGCTGGGGGTGGGCCCCGAGTCGCTGGTTGCCGTGGTGATGCAGCGGTCCGTGGACGTGGTGGCGGCCGTGGTGGGGGTGTGGAAGGCAGGGGGTGCGTATCTGTTCGCCGATCCGGCGCTCCCGGCCGGGCGGGTGACGGCGATGCTGGCGGACGCGGAACCGGCGTGTGTGGTGACCACCAGCGACCTGGTGGGGACGCTGCCGGCGGGTGTCTCCGTACCGGTGCTGCGGGTGGACGAGCTCGGCGAGGCGGCGGAACCGGCCGAGGCGCCGGTGGCGGGACATCCGGGTGCGGCTGCGTACGTGATGTACACGTCGGGGTCGACCGGACGGCCGAAGGGCGTGGTGGTTTCGCACGCCGCCGTGGTGCATCTGGTGGCGGCCCTGGGCCCGGTCGCCGGAGTCGGGGCGGGGACGGGGATGCTCCAGTTCGCGTCGTTCGGATTCGACGGCTCGGTGCTGGACCTGGCCGTGACGCTGGCGGCGGGCGGCCGGCTGGTGGTGGCGACCACGGCGGAGCGCGAAGATCCCGCGCTGCTGGCGGCGGCGCTGAACAGGGCGGAGGTGGCGGTGGCGAGTGTGGTTCCCTCGCTGCTGGCCGTCATGGATCCGGGCGCGGTGGACGGCCTGGAACGTGTGCTGGTGGGCGGTGAGTTGCTCACCGCCGAGCTGGCGCGGGTGTGGGCCGACGGCCGGAACCTGGTCAACACGTACGGCCCGACCGAGGCGACGGTCATGGCCACCACCACGTCGGTGGAGCGTGAAACCGTCGTCGCACCGCCGGTTGGCGGCCCGGTGGCGAACACGCGCGTGTATGTGCTGGACCGATGGCTGCGACCGGTTCCGCCCGGGGCCGCGGGGGAGCTGTACGTGGCGGGGGCCGGCCTGGCCCGCGGCTATCAGGCCCAGCCGGCACCGACGGCGGAGCGGTTTGTCGCGTGCCCGTTCGGTGGTCCGGGTGAGCGGATGTACCGGACGGGGGATCTCGCTCGCTGGAACACGGATGGTCAACTGGTCTTTGCGGGCCGGGTGGATGATCAGGTGAAGGTGCGGGGGTTCCGTGTCGAGCCGGGCGAGATCGAGGCGGTGGTGACCGCTCATCCGAAGGTTGCTCGGGCGGTGGTGGTCGCCCGTGACGACATGCCTGGCGACAGGCGGCTGGTGGCCTACGTGGTGCCGGCGGAGGAGAGCGGTACGAGTGATCTGCCCGCGGGGGTACGGGCGTTCGCTGCCGGGCGGTTGCCGGAGTACATGGTTCCGTCGGCGGTGGTGGTGCTGGATGCGGTGCCGTTGTCGGTGAACGGGAAGGTGGACCGGGCGGCGTTGCCGGTGCCGGAGTATGCGGCCGCTGGTGGTGGGCGCGGTCCTGTCACGGTGGCGGAAGAGGTCGTGTGCCGGGTGTTCGCCGAGGTGTTGGGTGTGGAGCGGGTGGGGGTGGAGGACAACTTCTTCGAGTTGGGTGGGCATTCGCTGTTGGCGGTGTCGTTGGTGCAGCGGTTGCGTGAGCGGGGGTTGGGGGTTTCGGTGCGGGTGTTGTTCGAGGCGCCCACTCCGGCGGGGTTGGCTGCGGCGGGTGAGGGCGGTGGTGTGGTGGAGGTGCCGCCGAACGGCATTCCGGACGGTGCGGAGGAGATCACCCCGGAGATGCTGCCGCTCGTGGACCTCACTCCGGAGCAGGTGGAGCTGGTGTGTGCGGCGGTCGAGGGCGGGGCGGCGAACGTGGCGGACGTGTATCCGCTGGCCCCGTTGCAGGAGGGCATCTTCTTCCACCACCTGCTCGCCGAGCCCGGCGAGGCGGACGTGTACCTCGTGCCGATGACGTTGGCTTTCGACGGTCGTGAGCGGCTGGACGGGTTCCTGTCGGCGTTGCAGCGGGTGGTGGACCGGCATGACATCTACCGCACGGCTCTGGTGTGGGAGGGGCTGCCGGAGCCGGTGCAGGTGGTGCGGCGTCGGGTCGTGGTACCGGTCACCGAGGTGGTCCTGCCCGAGGCCGGGGACGCGGCGGCCGAGCTGCTGGCGGAAGCGGGTTCCTGGCTGGATCTGCGGCGGGCGCCGTTGCTGCGGGTGCATGTGGCGGCGGAGCTGGGCAGCGAGCGGTGGTTGGCGGTAGTGCAGATCCATCACCTGTTGCAGGACCACACGGCGCTGGAAGTGGTGATGGGTGAGGTCGAGGCGTTCATGGCGGGGCGTGGGGACGAGTTGCCGGTTCCGCTGCCGTTCCGTGACTTCGTGGCGCAGGCCCGGCTGGGGGTGTCCCGTGCGGAGCACGAGGAGTACTTCGCGGGGGTGTTGGGTGATGTGACGGAGCCGACGCTGCCGTTCGGTCTGTCCGACGCTCATGGCGACGGCACCGGTGCGCGTCGGGCGCGGGTGACGCTGGAGGAGGGTCTGGCGGGGCGGGTGCGGGAGCGGGCGCGTGGGCTGGGGGTGAGTCCGGCGACGCTGTTCCATGTGGCGTGGGCGCGGGTGCTGGCCAGTCTGTCCGGGCGTAGTGATGTGGTGTTCGGGACGGTGCTGCTCGGGCGGATGAACGCCGGGCGCGGGGCGGAACGGATCCCCGGCCCGTTCATGAACACGCTGCCGGTCCGCATGGATGTCGCCGGCGTGGATGCTGCCGGTGCGGTCAGGGTGATGCAGTCCCAGCTCGCGGGGCTTCTGGTGCATGAGCACGCGCCGCTGGTCCTGGCCCAGCAGGCCAGCGGCGTACCCGCGCCGGCTCCGCTGTTCACCTCCCTCTTCAACTACCGCCACGGTGGGCGGGCCGGTGACACCGGCAGGCCGGCCGGTGGGCGAGGGATGCGTGTGTCACTGGCCCAGGAGCGGACGAACTATCCCTTGGCTGTGGCGGTTGATGATCTGGGGGTGGGGTTCGGGGTGACGGTTGATGTGGTGGAGCCGGGGGATGCGGGGTTGGTGTGTGGGTTGTTGGGGACTGCGGTGGAGGGTTTGGTGGTGGCGTTGGGTGAGGAGTCCGGGGTGGGGCTCAGTGGGATTGGGGTGTTGTCGGAGGGTGAGCGTCGGCGGATTCTGGCTGAGTGGAATGACACGGGGTGGGTGCCGGGGGTGTCGGTGCCGGAGTTGTTCGGGGCGCAGGTGGTGAGGGCTCCGGGTGCGGTGGCGGTGGTGTGTGGTGATGAGCGGGTGACGTATGGGGAGTTGGATGAGCGNGGGGGATGCGGGGTTGGTGTGTGGGTTGTTGGGGACTGCGGTGGAGGGTTTGGTGGTGGCGTTGGGTGAGGAGTCCGGGGTGGGGCTCAGTGGGATTGGGGTGTTGTCGGAGGGGGAGCGTCGGCGGATTCTGGCTGAGTGGAATGACACGGGGTGCGTGCCGGGGGTGTCGGTGCCGGAGTTGTTCGGGGCGCAGGTGGTGAGGGCTCCGGGTGCGGTGGCGGTGGTGTGTGGTGATGAGCGGGTGACGT
>NZ_JBLRVZ010000116.1:0-2124 GCF_048159505.1 Streptomyces sp. T028 | reverse complement strand
GCACGGCAGGACTCCCCGATCAGCCCCGATACGCCTGTGCCACACGTTCCAGCGACAACAAACGCGGCACTACGTCACATACCGCCCTCTGAGAGTTTCAGGAGGACCGCACTGAGGATTGGCACCAGGATCGCCAGCCGCAATTGGTAGACGAGCGGATAGCTCGGGTCGCGCAGTGCCCGGGGTGCCTCGTCGGAAGGGACGAGGTGGGGTGCTCCTCCGAAGGCGAACACCAACAAGGACGTGAGCGTGACCATCAGGGTGATAATCATGAACGGTCCGACGGTCACCACGGCGAGCAGGAGCAGCGATGCCCGCCACGGGTTGACGGTGCTCGGAAATTCCGGTTCGCTCCAGCCGTCCGCGACCGCGTGGTCGATGTACGCGCGGATGGGGCCGTCCAGGGTGAAACGCACTACCACGGCGAGGACGACCACGGCGACCAGCCAGAGCCTCGCGGCAGCGCGCAGGTCGCGCCAGCTGTCGTTTCTGAGGCGCCGCACCCACACCAGCACCGGAAGCGGGTCCGGGTTCCGCATGAAGTGGACCGTCAAGAAGACCGCGGTGAGCCCGAGGAAGAAGGCCAGGACCCCCAGGGGACTGTCGCTCTCGGCCCAGAACACGCATAGGGCGGTCAGCAGCAGCCAGGGCCCTGCCGCCAGGGTGGCCTCGATGCCCAGGACCCGTGTCACCGGCGCCAGCCTCCACATCTGCACCGGGGCGAACTCACCCCGTGTGCCGAGACGTACGGCGATCCAGGCCAGCCAGGTGTGGACCGCAGCCGGGGTGTACCCGGAAGGCGGGGCATCGGGGTATGTGCGGCTCGCTGCCGGGACGTAGTGCGACAGTAGATGTGCCTTGAGCGCGGGGGCGTCAGGGGAATGGAGGAGATCGCCGGGATTGCCGTCGTCGGCGTATACAACGGCCGTCATGATCAGCCGCCACGGACTGTCGAGGGCGGTAGCGAGCAGCCCCGTGGGATTGGTCTCCAGCTCGTGGAACAAGGACTCCCATCGCTGCGGATGCCCTTTTCTGGTCTTGCGGAGATATTCGACCGCCTGGCTGGGACTCACTTTGTCGAGTTCGATTCGGGTGACACCCGACGGGACCAGACCCGCCTGGGTCAGGCCGTCGTACCACTGCGTACGGCATGTGAGGACGAAAGGCACTCCCCTACGGCCGTCGAGCCAAAGGTCCAGTGCCCGCAGCACACTCGCCGCTCTGGAGCCCTCGGCCTCGGCGTCGCCGGGGTCCATCTCGTCCAAGCCGTCCAAGACGGGGAGGATTCGGTGGGCGGAGATGAGCGCGCGGGCAGTCGGCACGGTCAGCGCGTACTCATCCACGAGGCGCCCCTGGAGCCACCTCGCGAAGGCGTCCGGCCCGGGCGGGTCGCCCGATGTGTCCCAGCCGGACAACGGGAGGAGGACCGGTACAGGGTCGCCAGCCGCGTGCTCCTCCAGAATCGCGAGGACCAGCTCGGCCGCCAGCATGGTCTTGCCGGCGCCAGGCCCGCCCGTGATCACCAGGCGTCCATTGGGGACCGACTCGTAGTAGCCGCGAACCGCTGTGAACGTGCCTGACGCCAAGGGCAATTGGGGGCCTTCGACGCGCTGGAAGGCCACATTCACCGTGTGTGTGGCGCCGATGCCGAAGTCGCCGAGGAGCCTGCGACGACGGCCGCCGAGCTCCTTCTTGACCGTGTCCGCGAGAACCTGCGCCTCCGACGCGCCACCGGTCGCCTGCTGCCGACGGCCGTGCGCCAATACCGCCACGGCCGTAGCGACCGCGACAACTGTCGACACGACACTCGCTACTTTGTCCGCCGCATCGAGGCTGACCATGATCGCGACAAGAGCGCAGATCGCAATGCCCGTCACGCAGATCCGGGTCGCCCTGTGCATCCCCCGCATGCCCATGCCCTATGGTTCCACAGCCCGCCCGGCGCCCGACACTCCCCCAAGCCAGCTGCAGCACCCTCATCGTTGCGTGAGGTGGTACCGACGACGACCACCCGGTTGTCAATGTCGTCTTGAGCTGCCCCGAGTTTCGTAGAGTCCGGTGATCTTGTTTCAGGCGGACTGCGGGGTTTGCTCCTGGCTTCGCCAGAAGGCTTCCTCGTACTCG
>NZ_JBLRVZ010000115.1:0-8151 GCF_048159505.1 Streptomyces sp. T028 | reverse complement strand
CCAGCAACTCGGCGAACGTCGGATCCCCCGACACATCAGTACGCAACACCAGCGTGTTCACGAAGAACCCCACCAGATCATCCAGCGCCTGATCGGTCCGTCCCGCCACCGCGGTACCGACCGGGATGTCCTCCCCCGCACCCAACCGCGACAACAACACCGCCAGACCGGCCTGGAGCAGCATGAACATCGTCACGCCCTGCTCACGCGCCAACACAGCCAACCGGGCGTGCACTTCCGCAGGAACATCCAGCGCCACCACGTGACCCCGGTGTGACGCCACCACCGGACGCGCCCGGTCCACCGGCAGAACGAGCTCCTGCGGCATCCCCGCGAGCGCCTTCCGCCAGTACGCCACCTGCCGGGCCAGAACGCTCCCCGGGTCCACCTCACTGCCGAGCAGGTCGTGCTGCCAGAGGGTGTAGTCCGCGTACTGGACCGGCAACGGCTGCCACGCCGGCTCACGACCTTCACACCGCGCCGCATACGCCAGCGAGATGTCACGGGCCAGTGGGCCCATCGACCAGCCGTCCCCCGCGATGTGATGCAACACCACCACCAGCACATGCGCATCCGGGGTTGTTTCGATCAGCAGGGCCCGGATCGGGGTCTCGGCCGCCAGGTCGAACCCGTGCCTCGTCTCGGCGGCCACCAGGGCCGCCGCCTCGTCCTCGGTCGCGGACGCGGAGATCCGCAGGATCCGCCTCAGCTCGTCCATGCCCAGCACACGCTGGAACGGCTCCCCATCCGGAGCAGGGAATGTGGTGCGCAGCACCTCGTGCCGCGTCATCACATCGCCCAGCGCCGCCCGTAGCGCCCCGATGTCCAGCTGCCCGGTCAGGCGGAGCACGACCGGCATGTTGTACGTCGGGCTGGAGTCTTCCAACTGCGCGAGGAACCACAACCGTCGCTGTGCGAACGACAACGGCACTGGATCGGGCCGCTCCTCGCGCCGTACCAGTCCGGCGCGCGAGGGGCCCGCACCGCCGATCCGCGCCGCCAGACCCGCCGGCGTCGGCGACTCGAAAAGAGCCCGAACACCAAGCTCTACGTCGAACACCGACCGCACCCGCGACACCAACCGCATCGCCAGCAGGGAATGCCCACCCAGCTCGAAGAAGCTCTCGTCCACGCCCACGCGGTCCAGGCCGAGCACGTCGGCGAACGCCCCGCACATGATCTCTTCGACCGCGCCAGCGGGTTCACGGACACCATCGGTCCTCGTGTACTGCGGCAGCGGCAGCGCGGCCCGGTCCACCTTCCCGTTCACCGACAACGGCAACATGTCCAGCACCACGACAGCGGACGGAACCATGTACTCCGGCAGCCGCTGCCCGGTGAAGGTACGCAGGTCCGCGGGCAGGAGCTGACCCGCCGTGGCAGTGTCTCCACCCTCGGGCACCACGTAAGCGATGAGGCGCTTGTCACCGGGGGTGTCCTCCCGCGTGATGACGACGGCCTGGGCGACCTCGGCGTGGGTGGCCAGAACCGCCTCGACCTCCGCGGGCTCGACCCGGAAGCCGCGCACCTTCACCTGGTCGTCGGCCCGCCCCACGAACACCAGCCGACCGTCGAAGGTCCAGCGGGCCAGATCCCCCGTCCGGTACATCCGCTCACCCGGCGCCCCGAACGGACACGCCACAAACCGCTCCGCCGTCAGGGCAGGCTGAGCCTGATAGCCGCGGGCCAGACCCGCCCCCGCCACGTACAGCTCCCCCGCCACACCCGGAGGAACCGGCGACAAACCCTCGTCGAGGAGATAGATCCGGGTGTTGTCCAACGGCCGCCCGATCGGCAACACCGCAGGTATCTCGTCATCGCCATCCCCGGCCAGGAACTGCGTCGCACACAACGTGATCTCCGTCGGCCCGTACAGATGCCGCACCACCACCCCCGGACACGCCCCCAACACCGCCGCCACCGCCGACGCCGGAACCACATCACCACCCGTGAGTACTTCCGTCAGCCCGCCGAAACACCCCGGATCCTCCTCCGCCAGCACCCGCAACAACCCCGCCGTCACATGCACATGACTCACCCCATGCACACCCACCAACGAACGGATCGACCCACCATCCAGCTCACCCGCCGGAGCCAGCACCACCGACCCACCACCCGCCAACGTCACCCACAGCTCAAACACCGACGCATCAAACGCATACGGCGCACACCCCAGCACCCGAACCGGCTCCCCCCAACACCGGTCAGACACCAGCCTGACCACATCCCGCTGAGTGACCACCACACCCTTCGGCACACCCGTCGACCCCGACGTATACATCACATACGCCGCCACATCCGGCCCCACCGGCCCCGGCACCACCGACAAGTCCACCGCCGCAAGCTCCGCCACCACACCCGGATCGTCCACACACACCACCGGCACACCCAACCCCCGCGCCAGACCACCCACCGTCACCACACACACCGGCCCCGCATCCGCCACCACCAACCCGACCCGCTCCGCCGGATACAACGGATCCACCGGCAGATACGCACCCCCCGCCTTCCACACCGCCAACAACGCCACCACCAAATCCACCGACCGCTCCAACATCACCCCCACCACCGACTCCGCGCCCACCCCACGAGACACCAACACCCCCGCCAACCGCGACGCCCGCACATCCAACTCCGCAAACGTCAACTCCTCCTCCCCACACACCACCGCCACCGCACCCGGCACCGACGCCACCCGCTCCGCGAACAACACCGGCCACGACACATCGGCGACGGCCACCGCCGTGTCGTTCCAACCCCCCACAATTTGCTCAAGGTTGGAGGGAGGCAGCACACCAAGCCCCCGCAAGGCCGTCCGGAGGTCGCCTTCCAGTTCCCCGACGAGATTCTCGATCGCGGTACGCAGCATCCCGCACACCAGCTCGGGATCCCCCGGAGCCACCGCATCGGCTGTGATCCCGAAGACGGTCTGCATGTCATCCACCGACACGGCCAGCGGATAGTTGGTGAGCTCCGTGTCGTAGACCCGTTCCACGCCGACCAGGCCGTCGGCCCGCCGACCGGCCGCCCGCTGACCATGGCGGTAGTTGAACAGGGAGGTGAACAACGGAGCAGACGCCGGGATACCACTGGCCTTCTGTGCGAGCGCCAGGGGGGCGTGCTCGTGCATCAGCAGGCCGGCCAGCTGCGACTGCATGGCGGTGACGGCTCCGGCCACGTCATGGACGGCGGTATCGAGCCGTACCGGCAGGGTGTTCATGAAAGGGCCGGGGATGCGGTCCGAGCCCGCCCCCGCGTTCATACGGCCGAGCAGCACCGTCCCGAACACCACATCACTACGCCCGGACAGTGTCGCCAGCACCCGCGCCCACGCCACATGGAACAACGTCGCCGGACTCACCCCCAGCCCACGTGCCCGCTCCCGTACCCGCTCCCCCAGACCCTCCTCCAACGTCACCCGCGCCCGGCGCGCGCCGGTGCCATCACCATGAGCGTCGGACAGACCGAACGGCAGCGTCGACTCCGTGACATCACCCAGCAAACCGGCGAAGTACTCCTCGTGCTCGGCACGGGACACCCCCAGCCGGGCCTGCGCCACGAAGTCACGGAACGGCAGCGGCGCCGACAGTTCGTCCCCACGCCCCGCCATGAACGCCTCGACCTCACCCAACACCACATCCAGCGCGGTGTGGTCCTGGAGCAGATGATGCACCTGCACCAACGCCAGCCACCGCTCCCTGCCCGGCTCCGCCGCCACATGCACCCGCAGCAACGGCGCCCGGCCCAGATCCATCCACCGCCCGGCCGCAGCAAGCAGCTCAGCCGCAGCGTCCCCGCCCTCCGGCAGGACCACCTCCGTGACCGGAACCACCGCCTGGCGCCACACCACCTGCACCGGCTCGGGCAGCCCCTCCCACACCACGCCGGTGCGGTAGATGTCGTGCCGGTCCACCACCCGCTGCAACGCCGACACAAACGCATCCAGCCGCTCACGGCCGTCGAAAGCCAACGTCATCGGCACGAGATAGACGTCCGCCTCGCCGGGCTTGGCGAGCAAGTGGTGGAAGAAGATGCCCTCCTGCAATGGCGCCAGCGGATACACGTCCGCCACGTTCGCCGCCCCGCCCTCCACCGCCGCACACACCAACTCCACCTGCGCCGCCGTCAGCTCCACCAACGGCAGCATCTCCGGCGTGATCACCTCCGCACCCTCCGGAATACCGTTCGGCGGCACCTCCACCACACCACCGCCCTCACACGCCGCAGCCAACCCCGCCGGAGTGGGCACCTCGAACAACACCCGCACCGACACCCCCAACCCCCGCTCACGCAACCGCTGCACCAACGACACCGCCAACAGCGAATGCCCACCCAACTCGAAGAAGTTGTCCTCCACCCCCACCCGCTCCACACCCAACACCTCGGCGAACACCAGGCACACGACCTCTTCCGCCACCGTGACAGGACCGCGCCCACCACCAGCGGCCGCATACTCCGGCACCGGCAACGCGGACCGGTCCACCTTCCCGTTCACCGACAACGGCAGCCCGTCCAGGACCATCACCGTGGAAGGAACCATGTGGTCCGGCAAGCGCCCAGCAGCGAACGTCCGCAGTTCCTCCCCGACACCGTCAACGTCACCGTCAACGGAAACGGCATAGGCGACCAGCCGCACATCGCCGGGGACGTCCTCTCGTACTGCCGCCACCGCCTGCGCCACGCCGGGATGTGCCATCAAAACGGCCTCGATCTCGCCCAGCTCGATCCGGAAACCTCGTACCTTCACCTGGTCGTCGGCACGTCCGGCGAACACCAGCCGGCCGTCGGAGGTCCAGCGGGCCAGATCCCCTGTGCGGTACATCCGCTCACCGGCGCCACCGAACGGACACGCCACAAAACGCTCCGCCGTCAACCCCGGGCGGTCGTGATACCCCCGCGCCAACTGACGGCCCGCCATGTAGAGCTCACCCGCCACCCCCGGCGGCACGGGCTGCAGGAACCTGTCCAGCACATACGCACGGGTGGTCGCGAACGGCCGACCGATCGGCACCGACCCCTCGCCCGTCTCGTCAGCTCCGACCGGATAGTGCGCACAACCGACCGTCACCTCCGTCGGGCCGTAGTGATTCACCACGGCGACACCCGGATGCCGGTCACGCCAATGCCGGACCTGCCCCCAGCTGAGTGGCTCTCCGCCCGTCATCAACTGCCCGGTCGGCACACACTGCTCCGGCAATTCCTCCACGAGGGGCAGATGGCTCGGCGTCAGCTTGAGGAACGCGAAGCGCCGTTCTCCCAACAGCGCAGGCAGCTCTTCGTCCAACGCACCCACATATACACACCCGCCGCTGACCAGAGCCGGATACAGACCCGTCACACCCAGGTCGAACGACACCGGCGCATGCAGCAGACTGCTCTCCCGTACGCCCGGATACGCCTTCACACACCACGCCGTATAGCTGGCCAACGCCTCGTGCGAGACCACCACACCCTTCGGCCGCCCGGTGGACCCCGACGTGTAGATCACATACGCCGCGTTCCCCGCCGCCGGCCGCACAGACACCGGCGCTGCCATCTCGTCGACCAGACGCGGGTCATCCACACACAGCACCGGGACATCCGGACTCTGCGGAAGCCCCTCGGCCAGATCCTCAGCGGTCACCACGCACACCGGCCGGCAATCGCCCAGCATGAACGCGATCCGCTCATCCGGATATCCCGGATCGATCGGCAGATAGGCACCCCCCGACTTCCACACCGCCAGCAGCGCCACCACCAGATCGGCCGACCGCTCCAACAGCAGCGCGACGACCGACTCCGCACCCACTCCGCGGGACACCAGCACGCCCGCCAACCGCGACGCCCGCTCGTCCAGCTCCGCGTAGGTCAGCTCCTTGTCCGCGGCCACTACGGCGATGGCACCCGGAGTCCGTGCCACCTGCGCCTCGAAGAGCTCCGGCACGACGGTCCGTGCGTCCACCACACCTGTGTCGTTCCAGGCAACCAGCGCCCGCTGTCGCTCCTCGCCCGACAGCACGTCGATCTCACTCACCCGAAGCCGCGCATCGCCCGCCCCCGCCGCCAGCACCCGCGCATACCGCTGAGCGATCGCCCCAAGGCTCGGCTGGTCGAACAGATCCGCCGAGCCGGTCAACGATCCCCGCAGACCACCGGGACGGCCATCGATCGTGATCTCGCTCAGGCTCAGATTCAGGTCGAACCGCGCTGACATGGGCCCGGCTGCGCCGGGCGTGGCCTGCAGGCCGTCCAGGTCGAGAGTCGGAGCCGCGTTGTTCTGCAGCGTGAGCATGACCTGGAAGAGCGGGTGCCGGGACATCGAGCGGTCCGGGGCCAGCAGTTCCACCAACCGCTCGAACGGCACATCCTGATGCTCCAGAGCCGCCAGACTCGTCTCCCGCACCCGGCCCAGCAACTCGGCGAACGTCGGATCCCCCGACACATCAGTACGCAACACCAGCGTGTTCACGAAGAACCCCACCAGATCGTCCAGCGCCTGATCCGTCCGCCCCGCCACCGCCGTACCAACAGGGATGTCCTCCCCCGCACCCAACCGCGACAACAACACCGCCAGACCGGCCTGGAGCAGCATGAACATCGTCACGCCCTGCTCACGCGCCAACACAGCCAACCGGGCGTGCACCTCCGCAGGAACATCCAGCGCCACCACATGACCCCGATGCGACGCCACCACCGGACGCGCCCGGTCCACCGGCAGAACGAGCTCCTGCGGCATCCCCGCGAGCGCCTTCCGCCAGTACGCCACCTGCCGGGCCAGAACGCTCCCCGGGTCCTCCTCACTGCCGAGCAGGTCGTGCTGCCAGAGGGTGTAGTCCGCGTACTGGACCTGCAACGGCTGCCACGCCGGCTCACGACCTTCACACCGCGCCGCATACGCCCGGGAAACGTCACGAGCCAACGGCCCCATCGACCAACCGTCCCCCGCAACGTGATGCAACACCACCACCAGCACATGCCCGTCCGGGCCGGTTTCGACCAGCAAAGCCCGCAACGGAACCTCCGCCGCCAGGTCGAACCCATGCCCGACCTCAGCCGCCACCAGCCCCGCCACGTCCGCCTCCGTGACAGCCACAACTGTCCGCAGCACCTCCCCCACCTCACTCAGCGGCAGCACGTGCTGGTACGGCTCCCCGTCCATCACGGGGAACACCGTGCGCAACACCTCGTGCCGCGCCACCACATCCCCCAACGCACCGGCCAACGCACCGACATCGACCCGCCCGCCCAACCGCAGCACCATGGGCAGGTTGTACGTCGCGCTCGACCCCTCCAACTGCGCCAGGAACCACAACCGGCGCTGCGCGAACGACAACGGCACCCGCTCAGCCCGCTCCCACCGCCCCAGACCCATCCGAGCCGGACCCGCACCAGTGATCCGAACCGCCAACTCCGCAGGCGTCGGCGACTCGAACAGCGCCCTCACACCAAGCTCAGCACCGAACAACAGCCTCGCCCGCGACACCAACCGCGTCGCCAGCAGGGAATGGCCACCCAGTTCGAAGAAGTCGCCGTCCGCACTGACGTGTTCGACACCGAGCACGTCGGCGAACGCGCCGCAGAGGAGTTCCTCGACCACCGTGGCAGGCCCCCGCCCACCGCCGGACGTCACGTACTCCGGCACCGGCAGCGCGGCCCGGTCCACCTTCCCGTTCTCCGTGAGGGGCAGCTCATCCAAGATCATCACCGCGGCAGGAACCATGTACTCCGGCAACCGCCCTGCAGCGAACGTCCGCAGCCCCTCGCCGACCGCCCCGTCGCCCTCGGAGACGGCGTACGCGACGAGGCGCTTGTCACCCGCCCTGTCCTCACGGGCGACCACCACCGCCTGAGCAACCTGCGGATGGGCGGCCAGAACCGCCTCGACCTCCCCGGGCTCGACCCGGAAGCCCCGCACCTTCACCTGATCGTCCGCCCGCCCCACGAACACCAGCTCGCCATCAGCCGTCCAGCGGGCCAGATCCCCCGTCCGGTACATCCGCTCACCCACACCACCGAACGGACACGCCACAAAGCGTTCGGCGGTCAGGGCCGGCCGGCCGTGGTAGCCACGGGCCAGCCCCGCCCCCGCCACATACAGCTCCCCCGCCACCCCGGGCGGAACCGGGTGCAGACACCCGTCGAGGAGATAGATCCGGGTGTTGTCCAACGGCC
>NZ_JBLRVZ010000114.1:0-2198 GCF_048159505.1 Streptomyces sp. T028 | reverse complement strand
GAGCGGATGTATCGGACGGGGGATCTGGTCCGGTGGACGGTTGATGGTGAGTTGGTGTTCGTGGGGCGTGCGGACGATCAGGTGAAGGTCCGTGGCTTCCGCGTCGAGCCGGGTGAGATCGAAAAGGTGCTCACAGCCCATACCCGGGTGATCCAGTCCGCGGTCGTCGCTCGTACCGAAGCAACCGGCGACCAACGCCTCGTCGCCTACGTCGTTCCGGATGGCGACCCCGACGGCGACCCCGACGGCGAACCCGACGGAGCCGATACGAACCTGCCCGCCGAACTGCGGGTGTTCGCGGGTCGGCGGTTGCCGGAATACATGGTGCCGTCAGCCGTGGTGGTACTGGACGAACTGCCCCTGACGGCGAACGGAAAGCTCGACCGGTCAGCCCTGCCGGCCCCCGGTCCCCGAACCGCGAACGCAGGCCGTGAACCCTCCACGGAGGAGGAGCGCGTCCTCTGCGAGATCTTCGCCGACGTATTCGGATTGGAGCACGTCGGCGTCGACGACAGCTTCTTCGAGTTGGGCGGGCACTCACTGCTGGCCGTCCGGCTCGTCTCCGAGGTCCGGCTGCGCCTCGGGACCGAGGTCGGCGTACGGATCCTCTTCGAGGCACCGACTCCGGCAGCGCTGGCGACGCGGCTGGGAACCGAGCGGAAACCCGGCCGACCGGCGCTGCGACCCATGCGTAGGGAAGGTGAAGCCCGATGATCCCCCTGTCCTTCGCACAGCGGCGGTTGTGGTTCCTGGCGCAGTTGGAGGGGCCGAGCCCGATCTACAACTTGCCGGTGGCACTGCGTCTGGACGGTGAACTGGACGTCGACGCGCTGCGGACGGCGCTGGACGATGTCGTGGTCCGGCACGAGGTCCTGCGCACCGTCCTCCCCGCCCGTGACGGGGAACCGATCCAGCATGTGCTGGTGCCTGGCGAGGTGGGTGAGGTGCTGCGGGTCACGCGTGCAGCCGAGGAACAGGTCGCGGGACTGGTGGCGGCCGAGACCCGGTACGGGCTCGACCTGGCGACCGAGATCCCTCTGCGGGCCCTGCTGATCGAGACCGGCCCGGATGCGCATGTGCTGGTGGTGGTGTTGCATCACGTTGCGGGGGACGGCTGGTCGATGGGCCCACTGGCCCGTGACATCTCGCTGGCCTACGCGGCACGGTGTGAAGGACATGAGCCGGCGTGGCAGCCGCTGCCGGTGCAGTACGCGGACTACACGCTGTGGCAGCGTGAGCTGCTGGGGGATGAGGAGGATCCGGGGAGTCTGCTGGCGGGGCAGGTGGCGTACTGGCGCGAAGCGCTGACAGGGGCGCCCCAGGAACTCGTTCTGCCGGTGGACCGGCCGCGTCCGACGACTGCGTCGCACCGGGGCCACACGGTGGCCCTCGACATCTCTGCCGATGTGCATGCTCAGCTGACCGCGCTGGCACGTGAGCAGGGTGTCACGCTGTTCATGGTGGTTCAGGCGGCGTTGGCGGTGCTGCTGTCCCGGCTGGGAGCGGGTGAGGACATCCCGATCGGCACGGCTGTGGCGGGACGGACCGACCCCGCACTGCATGATCTGGTCGGCTTCTTCGTCAACACGCTGGTGCTCCGCGCTGATCTGACAGGTGACCCGACCTTTCTCGAACTGCTGGGGAGGGTGCGCGAGACCAGCCTGGCGGCTCTGGAGCATCAGGATGTGCCGTTCGAGCGGCTCGTGGAACTGCTGGCCCCGGACCGGTCTCTTTCTCGCCACCCGCTGTTCCAGGTGATGCTCAGCGTTCAGCACCTGAGCCAGGCGACCCTGAAGCTCGCGGGCCTGCGCGCCGAGGGGATGCTCGCCGCTGACGGAACGGTGACGGACGGGCTGCCGTCCCGGTTCGATCTGGAAGTGACGTTGAGTGAGGTCACTGATGAGCTGGGTCGCCCGGTGGGGTTGCGGGGGGCGGTGATCGGGTCGGCGGATCTGTTCGATGTGGGGACCGTCGGGTTGATCGCTGAGCGGTTGGCGCGGGTGTTGTCGGTGGTGGCGGCGGATCCTCATGCGCGGGTGGGTCGGGTTGAGGTGTTGTCGGAGGGCGAGCGGGAGTTGGTGGTGGGGGGTTGGAACGACACAGCGGTGGCCGTCGCCGATGTGTCGTGGCCGGTGTTGTTCGCGGAGCGGGTGGCGTCGGTGCCGGGTGCGGTGGCGGTGGTGAGCGGTGAGGAGGAG
>NZ_JBLRVZ010000113.1:0-3595 GCF_048159505.1 Streptomyces sp. T028 | reverse complement strand
ACTCCGGACGCGGTGGCGGTGGTGTGCGGTGATGAGCGGGTGACGTACGCGGAGTTGGACGAGCGTGCGTCGCGGCTGGCCGGGGTGTTGGCGGTGCGTGGTGTGGGGCCGGAGTCGGTGGTGGCGGTGATGCTGGAGCGGTCGGTCGATCTGGTCGTGGCGTTGCTGGCGGTGTTGAAGGCGGGGGGTGCGTACCTGCCGGTGGATCCCTTGTATCCGGCGGAGCGGGTGGGGTTCATGCTGGCGGACGCGGCTCCGGTGTGCGTGGTGACGGTGAGGGGTCTGCTGGGTGGGCTGCGGGGGGAGGCGGGAGTTCCGGTCGTGTGTCTGGACGACTCGTCCGGGGCCGAGGGGGCGGCGAGGTGGTCCGGGGCTCGTTCGGGCGGCCCGGGGAGTGCGGCGTATGTGATGTACACGTCGGGGTCGACGGGCGTGCCGAAGGGTGTCGTGGTGTCGCACGCGGGGATCGTGAACCGGCTGCTGTGGATGCAGGACCGGTTCGGACTGGGCGCGGACGACGCGGTGTTGCAGAAGACGTCGGTGAGTTTCGACGTGTCGCTGTGGGAGTTGTTCTCGCCGTTGTCGGCGGGTGCGCGCCTGGTGCTGGCGCGGCCGGGTGGGCACGGGGATCCGGCGTATCTGTCGGAGGTGATCCGCGCGGAGAAGGTCACGACGGCTCATTTCGTACCGTCGATGCTGGACGCGTTCGTGGAGGGCGGCGATCCGGCCGCTTGGGGGTCGTTGCGGCGGGTGGTGTGTTCGGGCGAGGCGTTGTCGGGGGTGTCGGCGGAGCGGTTCGCGCGGGTGTGCGGTGCCGAGCTGTACAACTTCTACGGGCCGACGGAGGCGTCGGTGGAGTGTACGGCTGGGGCGTGGACGGGCGGGTCGGGCGCTGTCCCGATCGGTGCGCCGATCTGGAACATGCGGGTGTTCGTGCTGGACGGGTTCCTGCAGCCGGTACCGCCGGGTGCGGTGGGGGAGTTGTTCATCGCGGGTGTGGGGCTGGCCCGTGGGTATCACGGTCGTGCGGGGCTGACCGCGGAGCGGTTCGTGGCGTGTCCGTTCGGTGGTGCGGGGGAGCGGATGTACCGGACGGGGGACCTCGTCCGCTGGACCGCCGACGGTCAGGTCGTCTTCGTGGGACGCGCGGACGACCAGATGAAGGTGCGTGGCTTCCGTATCGAGCCCGGCGAGATCGAGGCCGTTCTGACCGAGCACCCCGGTGTCGCCCAGGCGGTGGTGACCACCCGCGACGACCTGCCCGGCGGCGACCGCCTGGTCGCGTACATCGTCCCCGAGGACGGAGTCGTCCCCGAGGACGGAGTCGTCCCCGAGGACGGAGACAGGGAGGCGTACCGGGACGGGGACGCCGCCCGCGAGGACGAGGAGCCGTTCGAGGAGCCGTTCGCGGCCCTGCGCGCCCACGCCGCCGGGCGGTTGCCCGGCTACATGGTCCCCGCGGTGTTCGTGTCCTTGCCCGAGCTTCCGTTGACCGTCAACGGCAAACTCGACCGCGCCGCCCTTCCCGCACCGCGTCGTGCGGCCGCGACTCCCGGGCGGGAGCCGGCCACTCCTGAGGAGCGTCTGCTGTGCGAGGCGTTCGCCGAGGTGCTGGGCCTGGAGCGGGTCGGGGCGGACGACGACTTCTTCGACCTGGGCGGACACTCCCTGCTGGCCACTCGTCTGGTGTCACAGGTCCGGGCCTCTCTCGGCGTCGAGCTGGGGGTCCGGACGCTGTACGAGGCGCCCAGTCCGGCAGCCCTGGCAGCGCGGTTGGAAAGTGAGCGGAAACCTGCTCGGCCGGCATTGCGCCGCATGCGGAAAGAGAGGGAAGCCGAATGATTCCGCTGTCGTTCGCCCAGCGCCGGTTGTGGTTCCTGGCGCAACTGGAGGGGCCGAGCTCGACCTACAACCTGCCGGTGGTAGTGGGTCTGTCAGGGCGGATCGACACCGAGGCGCTGGGTGCGGCGCTGACGGACGTCATCGCTCGGCACGAGGCGCTGCGGACCGTGTTCCCCTCCCGTGACGGGGAGCCGTACCAGCGGGTGCTGCCGCTGAGTGAGGTGGGGAGGGTACTGCGGACCACCGCGGCTGCCACCGAGGCGGAGGCGGCGGATCTGGCGGCCGCCGAGACCAGGTACGGGTTCGACCTGGAGAGCGAGATCCCGTTGCGGGCCCTGCTGATCGAGACCGGCCCGGACACCCATGTCCTGGCACTGGTGATGCACCATGTCGCCGGGGACGGCTGGTCGATGGGGCCGTTGGCCCGCGATCTCTCCCGGGCGTACGCGGCGCGGTGCGAGGGACGTGAGCCGGGCTGGGAGCCGCTGCCCGTGCAGTACGCCGACTACGCGCTCTGGCAGCGGGAGCTGCTCGGTGACGAGGACGATCCACAGAGTCTGCTGTCCCGCCAGGTGTCGTACTGGCGGCAGACCCTGGCCGGGGCTCCGCAGGAGCTCACGCTGCCCACGGACCGCCCGCGCCCGCCGGTTCCCTCCCACCGCGGCCACACGACGACGCTCGACATCCCGGCCGACGTCCACGAGAAGTTGGCGGCGATCTGCCGTACCAGCGGCACCAGCATGTTCATGGTGGTCCAGGCGGCGTTGGCGGTGCTGCTGTCCCGGCTGGGGGCGGGTGAGGACATCCCGATCGGCACGGCGGTGGCGGGGCGGACCGACCAGGCCCTGGACGAGCTCGTCGGGTTCTTCGTCAACACCCTTGTCCTGCGGACCGACCTGACCGGCAACCCCTCCTTCGACGAACTGCTGGCCCGGGTGCGCGAAGAGAGTCTGCAGGCGCTGGACCACCAGGACGTGCCCTTTGAGCGCCTGGTCGAGATCCTCGCCCCGGACCGGTCCTTGGCGCGGCACCCGTTGTTCCAGGTCCTGCTCACGGTGCAGAACAACGCCGCGGCCGGTCTGCGGCTGCCTGGCCTGCGTGTCAGAGCGCTGGCTGGCCGGCAGGAGTCGGCGAAGTTCGACCTTGAGATCACATTGGGCGAGGTGTTCCGGAACGGTCGTCCTGCGGGGTTGCGGGGGGCGGTCACGGCAGCGGCTGACGTGTTCGACGCGGCGTCGGTGGACGCGTTCGCCGGGCGTTTTGTGCGGCTGTTGGGGTTGGTGGCGGGGGATCCGGCTGTGCGGTTGGGCGAGGTCGACGTGGTGACGGGGGAGGAGCGTCGGCGGGTTCTGACCGAGTGGAACGACACGGGGTCGGTGCCGGGGGTGTCGGTGCCGGAGTTGTTCGCGGCGCAGGCGGCACGGATTGCTGATGCGGTGGCGGTGGTGCGTGGGGATGAGCGGGTGACGTATGGGGAGTTGGCCGGCCGGGTGGATCGGTTGGCTCATGTGTTGGTGGGGCGGGGCGTGGGTGTGGGGTCGGTGGTGGGGCTGTGCGTGGAGCCTGGTGTGGACCTGGTGGTGGCGTTGCTGGGTGTGTGGAGGGCGGGGGCGGCGTATGTGCCGTTGGATCCGGCTCTTCCTGCTGAGCGGTTGGCGTTCATGGTTGCGGACAGTGGTGCGGCGTTGGTGATCGATGGGGGCTGGCTGGCGGAGGCGGGGGAGGCGATCGCGGCTGAGTCGGGTGGGCCGCT
>NZ_JBLRVZ010000112.1:0-2404 GCF_048159505.1 Streptomyces sp. T028 | reverse complement strand
TTGTCGTCGGTGCCGCCGACATAGCCGGTCTTGGACAGCCAGTTGGCGCTCTCCACCCGCTCGTTGCCGTACGGGTCCAGGCGGGAGAAGCGGGAGATGATCCGGTTGCCGAAGGCATCGTAGAGGTACGACGTCTCGTCCGCCGGGTTCCAGGCCTGGGCCGTGGAGCCGTCACAGGCACCCAGCACCAGGTCGACACCGGTCGTCGTGGAGTTGGACGGGGAGACCAGGCACATCGAAGTGGCCGCGTACCTCAGGGACCCGGTCGAAGTGACCGTCCACTGCTGGGCGGCACTGTCGTCACAGGCCGCCGCAACAACCGCAGTACCGGCCGTGGTGGCCTTCCCCGAGGGCTGCACGCACACCCCCGACACCTGGAGCGCACCCTTGGTGGCGGTCGCGACGGTGACCTTGGCCAGGTGCTTGACGCCCTCGCCCAGGATCTCGGCAGTGACCGTCTGCGCCCGGGTCTCGCCCGTCTCCGGGTCGGTCGCCAGGACCTTGTCGCCGGCCTTGACGTCCTTGATCGCCTTGGTCGAGCCGTCGGCCACCAGGACCTTGGTGTCCGGCGTGAAGCTGTTGGACGTCGGGCAACTGGCGCCCTCACCTCCCGAGCCGCCGCCCGAGTCCTGATCAATGAGCTACGCCGCCGGAAGTTCGCACCACACCAGCTTGCCCTTGTGCCCGAGTCGAGACAGCGGCTGCCAGCCCCACAGGTCGGAGCAGGCTCGAACGAGGGCGAAGCCGCGTCCGCTTTCGGCGTCGTTGAGCTCGGCCAAGTCGTTGGGCGGCTCGGGTGGTTCGGGGTCGGCGTCCCACGCGCCCAGCTGAAGCACACCGTCACGGTGGCGGACGCGGAGGCAGGCCGGTCCCTTGGTGTGGAGTACGGCGTTGGAGACCAGCTCGGAGGCGAGGAGCTCGGCGGTGTCCGTGAGGTGGGCCAGGCCGTGGAGGGCGAGGATCGTGCGGAGGGTGTGACGGGAGACGGTGACGGCTCTGGGGTCGGTGGGGATGTAGAGGGAGTACTCCCAGGAGTCGCAGTCGTTTTCAAGCATGGGGCAGCTCCAGTCAACTGAGGGGGTATGGGCGGTGGCAGTGCCGCGGCCGGCATGGCACGACGGGGCGGTGCGCTTCCGCAGCGTGAAGTTCGCGTCACTGACAGTAGGTCTGAAAGTTATGACCTTGCAAGTCGTTCGCGTAGTCTGACGCTCAAACGGGGCACTCTTGCCAGCAAGTTGAGGAGCTCTTCATGGCAACGCGGCGACACCCCACGGCACGGCAGGCTCGCCTGGGCGCCGAACTGCGCAAGCTCCGGGACGCTGCTGGGCTGAAGGCGACGGCTGCCGCAACACTTCTGGGGGTCAGCTCCGTCCAGATGAGCCAGATCGAGTCCGGTATTGCGGGCGTCAGCGAGGAGCGCCTTCGTCGTCTCGCAGCGAACTATGCCTGTTCCGACGACACGTTGATCGACGCGCTTGTCGCCATGGCGACGGACCGGACTCGTGGCTGGTGGGAGGAGTACCGTGGCGTCCTTCCCGCCGCCTACCTGGACCTCGCCGAACTCGACCACCACGCGACGTTTCGCCACGACGTGGCAGTCATCCATGTACCCGGGCTCTTCCAGACGGAGGACTACGCCCGTGCGCTCTTCTCCTACATGAACCCGGAGTTCCCGAAGAGCGAGGTGGAGCATCGGGTTCGCCACCGGATGCAGCGGAGGGTCGTCATCGAGGGGCCCAGGCCCGTTCCGTACGAGACCGTCATCCACGAAGCAGCACTCCGCATCAGAGTCGTCGGCCGGTCCGCTTCCCGTGCCCAACTCACCCGGATCCTGGAGTTGTCCGAGGCGGAGCACATCAGCGTACGTGTCATTCCGTTCGGTCTGGACGACTTCGCGGGCGCCGGAACCACCATGGTGTACGTGGGCGGAGCCGTGTCACGCCTGGACACCGTTGTACGCGATGCTCCGCACGGCACAGGTTTCGTCGATGCCGAAGCCCAACTGGAGCACTTCCGGAAGCTCTTCCGTAGGGTGCAGGGTGAGTCACTGGACCCTGACCAGTCACGTGAACTCGTCCACAAACTCAACAAAGAACTGTGAGGATAGCCATGGCCATCCGCCCCAATTGGCAGAAGTCGTCCTTCTCTGGGGGCGGTGAAGGCAACGACTGCCTCGAACTCGCCTCCACCCCCACAACCCTCCGCCTCCGCGAGTCCGACGACCCCACCACGGTCCTCACCACGACCCCCACCGTCCTCGCCCACCTCCTGGCAGGCATACGCACGCCCGAAAAGGCGACGATCTCTCACTAGCCTCGATCTTTCGCGAGGGTCCGCCGACGGAGTCGGTGGACCCTTTTGCTTTCCGGAGCTGATGGTGGGCAGGCCAGCGGCCCGGTTGTCG
>NZ_JBLRVZ010000111.1:0-2955 GCF_048159505.1 Streptomyces sp. T028 | reverse complement strand
CCTGAGGCTGCTGGCCGAGGAGCGGGTGACGGTCCTGAACCAGACGCCCTCCGCCTTCTACCAGCTCATGCAGGCCGACCGGGAGAACCCGGGCACCGAACTCGCCCTGCGCACGGTCGTGTTCGGCGGCGAGGCGCTGGAGCCCGCCCGGCTCGCCGACTGGTACTCCCGGCACGCGGGCGACGCTCCCGTGCTGGTGAACATGTACGGCATCACCGAGACGACCGTCCACGTCACCCACACCACCCTCACCCGGGACAGCGCGGTCCCCGGTGCCGCCAGCGTCATCGGCGCGGCCATCCCAGACCTGCGCACCTATGTCCTCGACGCCCACCTGTGCCCCGTACCACCCGGCGTGGCGGGGGAGTTGTACGTCGGCGGCCCGGGTCTCGCCCGGGGCTACCTCCACCGGCCGTCCCTCACCGCCTCCCGGTTCGTCGCCGACCCCTACGGTCCGCCCGGCACCCGCTTGTACCGCACAGGTGACGTCGTACGCCGTGACACCGGGGGCACGCTGGAGTTCGTCGGGCGGGCCGACGGCCAGGTGAAGGTGCGGGGCTTCCGTATCGAACTCGGTGAGATCGAGGCCGTGTTGGCCGCGCATCCCGAGGTCGGGGATGTGGCGGTGGTGGCCCGCCGGGACCGTACGGACGACACGCGGCTCGTCGCGTACGTCGTTCCCGCACCCGGTGCGGTCGCCCACTCGGCGGTGCTCCGCGAGCACCTGCGGGAGCGGCTCCCGGAGTACATGGTCCCGGCCGCGTTCGTCGCGCTGGAGGCGCTGCCGCTGACCGTCAACGGCAAGCTCGACCGGCGGGCCCTGCCCGAGCCGCAGGCCGGCGTCCTGGGCGGGGGACGTGCGCCGCGCACCCCGCAGGAACAGATCCTGTGTGAGCTGTTCGCCGAGATCCTCGGAGTTGCCGAGGCCGGGGTGGACGACAGCTTCTTCGACCTCGGCGGCCACTCCCTGCTCGCGACCCGCCTGGTCGCCCGCGTCCGGGCCACCCTCGGCGTGGAACTCGAACTGCGCGCCCTGTTCGAGGCGCCGACCCCGGCAGGGCTGGCCGCGAGCCTCGGGGGCGCCGGACAGGCCCGCCTCGCCCTCACCCCGTACGACGACCGCCCCGAACTGGTCCCGCTGTCGTTCGCGCAGCGCCGTCTGTGGTTCCTGCACCAGCTGGAGGGCGCGAGCGCCAACTACAACATCCCGCTCGCCTGGCGCCTGACCGGCCCCCTCGACCGTGCCGCCCTCACCCAGGCCCTCACCGACGTCGTCACCCGCCACGAGAGCCTGCGCACCCGCTACCCCCAGCTCGACGGCACCCCCCACCAGCGCATCCTCCACCCGCAGGAGGCCCAGCTGCCGTTGCGCACGCGCGTGACGACCGAGGGCGAGCTGGACGCCGTCCTTGCCGAGGCCCTGCGCCACCCCTTCGACCTCGCCGCCGAACTGCCCCTGTACGCCGAACTGTTCACGCTCGGCGCCGACGAACACGTGCTGCTGCTGGTCGTGCACCACATCGCCGGTGACGGCTGGTCCCTCGGCCCGCTGGCCCACAACCTCGCCGACGCCTACGCGGCCCGCCGCCGGGGCGAGGAGCCCGCGTGGGCGCCGCTGCCGGTGCAGTACGCCGACTACACCCTCTGGCAGCACCGCCTGCTCGGTGACGCGACCGACCCCGACAGCCTCTTCGCCCGCCAGGCCGCCCACTGGACGAGCGCGCTGCAGGGACTCCCCGAGCAGATCCAGCTGCCGACCGACCGGCCTCGCCCCGCCGTCGCCTCCCACCGGGGCGGCTTCGTCCGTATCCAGCTGGACGCCGAACTCCACCAGGAACTACGGGACTTGGCCCGCAACCAGGGCACCAGTCTGTTCATGGTCCTCCAGGCCGGTCTCGCCGCCCTGCTGAACAAGCTCGGCGCCGGGGACGACATCCCCGTCGGCAGCCTCATCGCGGGCCGCACCGACCAGGCCCTGGACGATCTGATCGGCTACTTCGTCAACACCCTCGTCTTCCGCACCGACACCTCCGGCGACCCCGCCTTCACCGAACTCCTCGACCGGGTCCGGGACGTGGCCCTCGCCGCCTACGCCCACCAGGACCTGCCCTTCGAGTACCTCGTCGAGGCCCTCAACCCGGTGCGGTCCCTCGCCCACCACCCCCTCTTCCAGGTCATGCTCGTCCTGCAGAACGCCCCGAGGGCCGAGTTCGCCCCGCCCGGCCTGCGTACGAGCTCTGTGCGGCTCACCACCACCACGTCCAAGCTCGACCTGATCTTCTCCATGTCCGAACGCCACGGCGAGGACGGTTCCCCGCAGGGCGTGGACGGGTTCGTCGAGTACGCCGGCGACCTGTACGACCCCGAGACGGTCCAGACCATGTGCGACCGCTGGGTCCGGCTGCTGAGGACGGCCGTCGCCGACCCGGGCCGCCGCCTGAGCCGCTTCGACGTCCTGACGGACGTCGAGCGACGGCGCTCGCTGCCCGCCGTCACCTCCACTCCGGCGGCGGACAGCCTGGTGGGGTTGTTCGAGGCGCGGGTGCGGGAGCTGCCGGATGCGGTGGCGGTTGTGTGTGGTGATGTCTCGTTGTCGTACGGCGAGTTGAACCGTCGGGCGAACCGGCTGGCGCATGCGTTGGTCGGGTGTGGGGTGGGTCCGGAGGATGTCGTCGCGTTGGCGTTGCCTCGGTCGGTGGAGCTGGTGGTGGCGGTGTTGGGGGTGTTGAAGGCGGGGGCTGCTTATCTGCCTCTTGATCCTGACTATCCGGCGGCGCGGCGGGAGTTCATGGTCGCGGATGCCCGGCCGGTGCTGGTGGTCGACGACCTGGCGGCCCTGGAGACGGCGGGGCTGCCGGACGCGGATCCGGTGGTGGGGGTGTCTGCGGAGCATCCGGCGTATGTCATCTACACGTCGGGTTCGACGGGTCGTCCGAAGGGTGTGGTCGTCCCGCA
>NZ_JBLRVZ010000110.1:0-3011 GCF_048159505.1 Streptomyces sp. T028 | reverse complement strand
TTCGAAGCACCCACTCCGGCGGCGCTGGCCGCGGCGGGCGACGGCGGTGGTGTGGTGGAGGTGCCGCCGAACGGTATTCCGGAGGGTGCGGAGGCGATCACCCCGGAGATGCTGCCGCTCGTGGAACTGACGGCGGAGCACGTGGAGTTGGTGTGCGCGGCGGTCGAGGGCGGGGCGGCGAACGTGGCGGACGTGTATCCGCTCGCCCCCTTGCAGGAGGGCATCTTCTTTCACCACCTGCTCGCCGAGCCCGGTGAGGCGGATGCGTATCTGATGTCGATGGTGCTGGGCTTTGACGGTCGTGAGCGGCTGGACGGGTTCCTGTCGGCGCTGCAGCAGGTGGTGGACCGGCACGACATCTACCGCACCGGGGTGGTGTGGGAGCGGCTGCCCGAGCCGGTGCAGGTGGTGTGGCGCCGCGCGGTCGTACCGGTGACCGAGGTGACCCTTCCCGGAGACGGGGATGCGGCGGCCGGGCTGCTGACGGCGGCCGGCTCGTGGATGGCCCTGCGACGGGCGCCGTTGGTGCGGGTGCATGTGGCGGCGGACCCGGGCAGCGACAGGTGGCTTGCGGCGGTGCAGGTGCACCACCTTTTGCAGGACCACACAGGGCTGGAGGTGATGCTGGGTGAGGTCGAGGCGTTGATGGCGGGGCGTGGGGACGAACTGCCTGCGCCGCTGCCCTTCCGGGACTTCGTCGCCCAGGCCCGGCGGGAGGTCTCCCATGCCGAGCATGAGGAGTACTTCGCCGGTCTGCTCGGCGATGTGACGGAGCCGACGCTGCCGTTCGGTCTGTCCGATGCTCATGGCGACGGGACCGGTGCGCGGTCGGAGCGGTTGAGCGTGGACGACGGCCTGGCGGAGCGGGCGCGGGAGCAGGCACGCCGGCTGGGGGTCTCTCCGGCGACGCTGTTCCACGTGGCGTGGGCGCGCGTACTGGCGACGCTGTCCGGGCGTACGGACGTGGTGTTCGGGACGGTGTTGCTGGGCCGGATGAGCGCCGGACCGGACGCCTTGCGGATCCCGGGTCCGTTCATCAACACCTTGCCGGTGCGGGTGGATGTCGCGGGCTCGGATGTGATGGGTGCGGTGCGGGCGGTGCAGGCGCAGTTGGCCGGCCTGCTGGTGCACGAGCACGCCCCGCTGGCTCTTGCGCAGAAGGAGAGCGGTGTCCCCGCCTCCGCCCCACTGTTCAGCTCGCTGTTCAACTACCGGCACGGTGGCCGGTCCGCGAGCGGTGGAGGTGGGGAAGTCGGCGCCGAGGGGGTCGAGCTGCTGTTCGCGCAGGAGCGGACCAACTATCCGCTGGCAGTCGCCGTGGACGACCTGGGCACCGGGTTCGTGCTGGCTGTCGACGCGGTGGCTCCGGCGGATGCCGGGCTGGTGTGCGGGCTGCTGCACACGGCGGTCGAGGAGCTGATCGGGGCGGTGGACGCTGCCCCGGCCACGGCGCTGGATGGCCTTGACGTGTTGCCCCAGCCCGTTCGTGACCGGGTTGTGGATGGCTGGAACGACACGGGTGCGGTGGTGCCGGGGGTGACGTTTCCGGAGTTGTTCGAGGCGCAGGTGGCGCGGACTCCGGACGCGGTGGCGGTGGTGTGCGGGGACGCATGTCTGACCTATGCGGAGCTGGGCGACCGGGTGGAGCGGTTGGCGGGGGTGTTGGCCGGTCGTGGGGTGGCGGCCGAGTCGGTGGTGGGGGTGGTGTCGGAGCGGTCGGTGGACGTGGTGGTGGCGTTGCTGGCTGTGTGGAAGGCGGGGGGTGCGTATGTGTTCGTCGATCCGTCGTATCCGCCGGAGCGCGTGGCGTTGATGCTGGCGGACGCGGAGCCGGTGTGTGTGGTCACGACCAGCAGCCTGGCCGGCGGGTTGCCCGCGGGTGTCGCGGTGCCGGTGGTGGCGATGGACGACCCGACGGTCCTGGCGGAGCCGGTGGTCGAGGCCGGGGAACGGAGCGGGCCTGCGCCCATGGGCTTGCGGGCGGCCTACGTGATGTACACGTCGGGGTCGACCGGGGCACCGAAGGGCGTGGTGGTGTCCCAGGGCGCGTTGGTGAATCTGGTGGCGGGACTGGGCCCGGTGTTGGGGGCCGGTCCCGGGGTCGGCGTGCTGCAGTTCGCGTCGTTCGGTTTCGACGGTTCCGTGCTGGACGTGGCGGTGGCGCTGGCGTCGGGTGCGCGGTTGGTGGTGGCCACGGCGGACGAGAGGGCGGACGCCGAACTGCTGGCCGCGCTGATGGACCGGACGGGCGTGGAGGTGGCCAGCGTGGTTCCCTCGCTGCTCGCCGTGGTCGATCCGGCGGCGGTGCCGGGGCTGTCGCGGGTCCTGGTGGGCGGGGAGCTGCTGACCGGCGAGCTGGCGCGGGAGTGGGCCGACGGCCGGGTGCTGGTGAACACGTACGGGCCGACCGAGGCGACGGTCATGGTCACCACCGGACCCGTGGACGCTGCTGCGGCAGGTGCACCGCCGGTGGGCGGGCCGGTGGCGAACACCCGTGTCTATGTGCTGGACGGGCGGTTGCGGCCGGTGCCGCCGGGGGTGGCGGGCGAGCTGTATGTGGCCGGGGCTCAGCTGGCCCGTGGGTATCACGGTCGTGCGGGGCTGACGGCGGAGCGGTTCGTGGCCTGTCCCTTCGGTGATCCGGGGGAGCGGATGTACCGGACGGGGGATCTGGTCCGGTGGACCGCGGAGGGACAGCTTGCCTTTGTGGGCCGGGCGGACGATCAGGTGAAGGTGCGTGGCTTCCGTATCGAGCCGGGTGAGGTCGAGGCCGTCCTGGCGGCGCATCCGGGGGTGGCGCAGGCGGTGCTGATCGCCCGCGAGGACGTCCCCGGCGACAGGCGTCTGGTCGCCTATGTCGTTCCTGAGGGAGACGGTGTGGGAGGCGGTGAGCTGCGTGCGTACGTGGGCGGGCGGCTGCCGGAGTACATGGTTCCGTCGGCGGTGGTGGTGCTGGATGACCTGCCGCTGACGGTGAACGGGAAGCTGGACCGGGCGGCGCTGCCCGCGCC
>NZ_JBLRVZ010000109.1:0-3121 GCF_048159505.1 Streptomyces sp. T028 | reverse complement strand
CGACTACATCACCCGCCCCGGGCAGTGGAACCCGGCGCCCACCCGACGCGACAACCGGGCCGCTGGCCTGCCCACCATCAGCTCCGGAAAGCAAGAGGGTCCACCGACTCCGTCGGCGGACCCTCGCGAAAGATCGAGGTTAGCTGACAGCCGCAGTCCTCGCAGTCCTCGTCTTCGCAGGAACATTCCTTTACCGGGAACAGCGCGACCAAGTCGGGCCGCTCCTCTTCGGTCGGTGTGTCGGCGACCGGCTGGCTCAGACGCCCGCCGTGGCCGAAATGGGTTGTCACCGGGACGGGGCTCCAATTGGTGAGCTCGTCGCCGTCTTCGGCGCGCAGCAGTCCTGCCTCGCTCTGGTCTTCCAGGGTGTCCGCGCCGGTGATCCAGCCACCGCTCTCGGTCAGGGTCATCACGGCGCCGATCAGGTCGCGCGGATCGTCCTCGTCCAACTCGGATGCGGGCAACGGCGCCCAGCCCTCATCCATGGCCGCCCGTAGGAGTGCGTCCTCGTCGGTGATGTGGAACTCGCGCAGATGGGCGATGCGTACGACCTTGCCCGGCAGGTCCTTCAGACGCGCTCCATGGGGCGTTTCTGACTCCGGCGAGATGGCGGTTTCGTCGTCTTGCGTCTCCTCGTCTTCCCCAAGGTTTTCTTCAGGCGGGCGGAATGTCGTGCCTGCGGGGGCGGGCCATGTTCCTGAGGCTGCGTGGGCCATGGCCGTGCGCAGGGAGCTGGCGGGGGCGTCGGGCAGTGCCGAGGCTAGAGCATGCAGGTCTTCCTCGACGGCGGCGGCGTCGCGGGAGGCCAGCGCGCGGCGCAGTAGCTGGACCGCTTGGTATGCGTGGCGCTTGTCCTTGCAGGTCAGCACTCCGGTGAGAGATCGAGGGCCGGCGTGTGGACCGATCAAGGCCATGACGCGGCTCTTGCTGAGGCTGTGCTCGCACAGGAAGTCGAAGAGAGGTGCGAGTTCGGGCTCGATGGCCATGCGGGAGACTCCGGGGACGCGTTTGGTGCGCAACCTTGAGGGAGCGCATGCGAAGGAGGAGATCACCGCTGGTGAGCGCGGTACTGGCGCGCTCCCGGACGGGGAAGTGCGTGAGCCGCGGCTGGTGCCCCCGGTGGCTACCGGCGGTCCGGACCGTGCGGAAAGACAGCGTACTTGAGTACACCGACAGCGGGCGCCCAAATGAATGGGTAGAGCTGTGTCGATCAGTAGGGAGTCGGAGGCTGTGGCTGGGCCGGCAGCGCACTGCGTCAGATCTTGATCACGCGGATGCCAGGGCCGCACAGCATCAGGAGGTCCTCGGGGTCCGAGGTCAGGACGGTCACGGGGGAGGGTGAGGCCAGCGCGGTGGCGGCCACGATGGCGTCAAGGGCGTATTTGTGGCCGTGGAGGCCGGCCGCGGCGAGGAGTTTGCTGGCGTGGCGGGCGATCGCTTCGGTGGGCGGGATGATGTTTATCCGTGAGACGGCGTAGTCGAAACGGGCCTGGTTGATCTTGGGATCGCGGGCCTCGACGAGGGTGACGGAGCTGGTGATGACGCGAATGTCTTCGGCCTCGGCGGCAGCGAGCCATTCGGTGAGTTCGGGTGTGCGCCGTACGAGTTTGGACAGGCCTTCGCAGTCCAGGACGAGGGTGCCGCTCACGCGGCGTCCGCCGAGTCGGCAGCGCTGCTGCGCAGGAGTGCCCGCTTGGCCTCGACGGCTGCCTGGTCGACGGGGCCGTGTTCGGCTTCCGCGTCTTCGATGAGTTCGTGCAGCCGTTCGCGTTCCAGTTGGCGCTGGATGAGGGCTTCGACGTAGGCGGACATGCCGCGCTTGCCGGTGCGCGCCTTGAGGGCGGCGATGGTGCCTTCGTGGAGGGAGACGGAGACCGGGCGGACGGGGCCTTCGCCGGGGGCGGGGTCGGGGGTGGTGGCCATGGAGCCACTTTAACAAAACTCTTGTTATCCGGTGGGGTGATTCTGCTGCGTTGTGGCTCGCCCGGAGGCAGGTAGCGGATTGGCTCGCGGGGTACAGGTCCTCTGTGGTCACCAAGCGCGATGATGCGTCCCGTGGGCTGACGCGTGAGGAGTTGCTCGCGCTGCCTGCGGCCGTGGACCTGGAGACGGCGAACCGTGCGCTGTCCCTCAGCCGGACCACGGGGTACGACCTCGCCAAGCGCGGCCGGTATCCGTGCACGGTCCTGCGCCTGGGCAACGCCTACCGGGTCGTCACCGCCGACTTGCTCAAGCTGCTCCACATCGACGTACCCGAGAGCACAGGCATCGAAGAGCCGACGGCCGCGACACCCGAGGTGGAAACGGGCCGCCTCTCGTCGAGCTGCTGTTGTTACTGCGCGTGCCGCTGTGCGTGTCGGTGTGAGGGGGGTGAGCCAGGAGCCTACGAGTGATGGCCATCGCCTCGTATGTGTGATCCCGACAAGCTGTGCCACCATGGTGGCGCCAAGGGGCTGTGCAGGCTGGTTCATCGCTTCGCCTGGGTGGGGAGCGCAAGGGGAGCGCGGACGCCTTTGGACGGCATAGACAGGGCATCACGCATCAGCACGCTGCACGTGCTCTGATCAGGCAAAACAAGACTTGACAGCACGTGGCAACGCTGTGCGTCATGATCGCTAGTGATCTCGTAATGCGTAGGTCTCGGGTTCGAATCCCGAAGGCGGCTCCATGGTGAACCCCAGGTCTGTCCTCTGACCTGGGGATTCTTGTTTCTGGTGACCTTGGAATCCGGGCTAATCGGGCACCCGTGGTCTGCGCATCGCAATGCGTAGGTCTGGGATCGACTGACAGTGGGCGCTTCTGTTCGCAGGGCTGTGACCTGGCTTTTTGTTCTGTGCTGCCGGTCGGCTCGGGTCTGTCGGGTTCGGTGTGGTGGCCATGTGGTGGCCGTGCGTGCGGCGATTGTGCAAATGGTCCCGACCTGCTGTGCGGTCACAGGCGCGTGCTTGGGGCCGCAGGGTTGTGCCATCCGGACAATCCCACGATCAATGCACGCCCGGGCAGACACCCGCGCGTTCCGGGACACACTGAGCTGTACTGAGATTTGTGGAGTCCCTGATGCCAGGGCTACGGTCCTGGCGAAGGAGAACCACCAGCACCATGGCAGCACCCCGTAAATACC
>NZ_JBLRVZ010000108.1:0-6810 GCF_048159505.1 Streptomyces sp. T028 | reverse complement strand
CTTCGCCACCAGGGCCGCGGAGGATGCGGATCGGTGTGCTGGTCATGCTCACCTGCCTCGTCCGGGTTTGGAGGAGGGGCTGATGCCGGTGCCGAGGACGGTGGTTGGCCGCGGCGCGGGGACGGGCGTGGTAGTGAGGGCGGGAGGCCGGTGCGCAGGGCGTACGGCGGCTTGCGCGACGCGGGCGCGGGGTGCCGTACGCCCCTGCTGCACGTTCGGTTGAGGCGGGCCGGGGTCGAGGGCGGGCTCGGTGTGCACTAGGTAGCCGTGGCGGCGAAGGTCCTTCACCGCCTGGCGGGTGCGGCGCAGGCCGTCCTTCTCGGGATGAGTCAGCCGGTACAGACCCGGCGTATCGGCGACCGGCTCGAACTGCTCACGGACCAGGAACCACTGGGCCAGGTGCAGGGGGATGTTCGCCGTGGCGATGGCCACGAAGCCGTGTTCGGGGTGGGCACTGAAGCGGAAGTGGTCAGACAGGTGCGGGGTCTTTCTTCTCGGGTCACCGGCGCGCGGAACTCGCACCGGGAGCGTGGGCAGGAACTGGCGGGAGCGCGCGGACAGCGTGGTCGTGTGCGGCGAGTGGGCGGAGCGGGGCGGCGGCGCGGGCTTGGCGCAGGAACACCTCACCGTCGGCCATCCATGCCTCGATCACGGGCACCATGCGCGCGTCGCGCTCGGCCTTCGCGTCCCCGTACGTCTTGGCCGGCAGTGCGGCCGGAGTCTGGCGGAGATCGTCCAGCCGGGCGTTCCAGTCGGCCAGGATCCCGGTGCCCTGCGCGAGGGCTTCGCGTAGCCGGTTCAGTGCGGTGGCGTCTTCGGGCCAGGTGGTCGTGGCGGGGCGGCACTGATCGAGCAGGGCCGGTGCGTGGGTGAGGACGTCGCGGAACTCCTGCCAGGTGAAGTCGGCGGACTGCCCTTCCAGTTCCGGGATGTGGTCGGGGTTCATGGGGCTGCCGTCGCTGAAGCGGCCGGACTCGCTGGTCGCCTGCCGGGCGTCGTACTCCTCGCGGATCCGCTCGAGTGCGAAGGCGACGGTGGCCCTGCGCCGTGTGTGAAGGGCGTGGTGGTAGGCGGGCAGGAACCCGTTGGCGATCGCGTGGGCGGCCTGCTCGGGCGCGGCGGGCAGGACGATGCTGCTCGGCGGGCTCGTCTGTGCGACGTGTTCGTCGAAGCCGTTCGGGGCGAAGGCGCCGAGCAGGTAGTCGTGTTGGTGTCCGGGCCGTTCAGTGAGCAGCAGTTCGATCCCTGTGCCGTCGGTCAGGACCGCCGTGTAGGGGAGCCGCTCGGTCTGGACGGCGTGGATCAGTTCGCCGGCGTCCCACAGCCACGGGAGCAGGTCGTGCTGCCACACCGGGTGGCTGTGCACACCGACCTGGGCGCTCCAAGGGCCCGGCAGGTGGGCGGCTATTTCGTCGGCGACGTCGCCGAGGTAGCGCCTGTTGCTGGCCGTGACGGTGGCCTGGTGGCGGCGGGCGGTGGGGATCAGCTGGTGCACGGCGTCGCGCGCCGCCTGCGGATCGTTACCTGCCAGGGCGAACGTGCCATCGTCGCGTCGGTGGAATCCGACGAGCTTCAGTGCGGTCTGTGCCCACCGGTACCGCTCGCCGTGAGCGACGGCGACGATGCCGGTGCTGGCACTCAAGGCGAGCGTGATCTCGGCGGGGGGATGGGAAGGCATGCGGGGTTCTTTCGATGGGATCAGCGCTGCAATCGCTGCCGGGGCTGAGGTCCGGTATGGGCAGGCGGTTGCGCCTGTGGTGCGGCCGAGCGCGGTGTGGAAGGTGCCGCCGGGGCGGGCGCAGGGCGCAGGTCGGCGGCGGTTTCGCGAAGCCGGGCGGCGGCCTCGGCGTATTTCTCGGCCGCGATACTCCGCATGACCTCGGGGTCGTTGCGCAGAGGGGAGGCGGCGAGGTCCGGCAGGGCCTCCCGGTGGAAGCCGGTGGCGGCGTAGGTCAGGGCCTCGGTGAGCACGTTCAGGGCGCCCGCGATCCCGGCAGCGGCCTCGGCGAGCCGAGCCAAGGCGACCCGTTCCGGAAGGTAGACCGTCTCCGGCAGGGTGAACCTTTCCTGCGCACGCTCGGTGAGGTACTGCAGATGGTGGGCCAGGACGTTGATGTCGTCCGTCAACGTGACCACGTCGACCGCCGCGGCGTTGGTGGGGAAGGCGTCGGCGAGTTCGTCCAGGCGCCGGCCCAGGTAGTTCAGGGCGGCCTGGGTGGCGGAGGCGTGCATCAGACCGCCTCGCTCACATCGCTCGGCTCTGCAGAGAGCGCGACTTCGTGAGCAGCGGGTTCTGCGCATTCGCTGGATTCCGTGTGAGATGAGCACCGCTTACGTCGGCGGATCATGAGCAGAATGCACCCGCCGTGACGAGGCGATGGCCCACCTCGGCGGCGCGCACGGCGAGCGGCAGGCCCACGTAGCCTTGACCGGCGACAACAACGTCCATGACGACTCCAATCTGGGTAAGGAGCACCGCTGTGCCCCTGGTTTCTGTGGTGATGCCTGTGCACAATTCGGCGGCCACGCTCGGGCCCGCGGTTCGGTCGGTGCTGGCGCAGACCCACACCGAGCTCGAACTGCTGATCACGGACGACGGATCCTCGGACGGGTCGATGGATCTGCTGAGAGAGCTGGCTCGGCAGGACGAGCGAGTCCTGCCGGAGGCAGCGGTCCGCCAGGGGGCGCAGCCCGGGCCCGCAACCTGGCCATCGCGCGGGCCCGGGGTGACTACGTCGCCTTCCTCGACAGCGACGACCTGTGGCTTTCGACGAAGGTCGAGAAACAGCTCGCCTTCGCCGCGACTGCCGGGACGCCCCTGACGTTCACCTCCTACTACAAGATGGACGCCTCGTACGCGGGCGAGGCCGCCGACTTCGTCCCGAACGGGCGCGTCGTGTGGGCACCGGAACACGTGGACTACAGCGCGATGCTGGCCCAGGACCACATCGGCGCCCTGACCGCCATGTACGACCGCAGGGCGGTCGGTACGAGGCTGATGCCGGACATGCCGAAGCGGCAGGACTACGCGCTCTGGTTGTCGATCATGCGGGATGGGACTCCGGCGCGGGCGCTGCAGGAGCCGTTGGCGGTGTACCGGGCGCAGCGGGCCGGGTCGCTCTCATCGAACAAGCTGTCGCTGGTCCAGTACAACTGGGCCCTGTACCGCCGGCACGAACAACTCGCGATGTTCCGGTCGGCTCGGGCTCTGGCCGGGTCGGCATGGCACTCGGTGCGGAAGTCACGCATTTAACCCCCCCCGATCACGAACTCAGGGCGACCGGCGTGTCCGCTTGGGTCGGGACTCGGTGGGTGATCCGTGCCGTCTGTGACGGCGCCGCATCGGCCAAACCGGAAGATCGCTAAAGGGCGACAGCTGACAGTAGCCGAGGGTTGCCGTTGCTCATGATCACGCGGAAGCTCGTGAAACCGCGGAACCTATAGGCTCCCGGCGGGAGAGGGCGGCTCGCAGGCTACGTCCGAAGTTCCACGCATGCCGCCGAGCGCTCGCCTCCAGGGCGTGGTAGGAGTCCTGGCGGGTCATCTGGCGGGGGTGTTGGCGGTATCGGTAGACCGGGATGGGTAGCAGGATGCCGGGCGCGAGGCTGGTGATGCCGAGGGCGGCGATGTAGTCCTCGCCCTGGACGAGCCCGCCCATGGGGGCGGCGCGCACGAGGTCGGTGCGGGCGAGGATGGTGGTGGGGCCGATCGGGATGGTGTCCTCTGGCCTCTTCCAGTACGTCCACACGTCTCCGGCCTCGTGGCGGCCGGGTGGGGTTGGGCACCGCCACAGCGTCGTTGACCCGTCGGGGTGCAGGTCCTGGCTGTATCCCGCGCACCAGCCCACACCTGTCGCCTCCAGCACGCGCAGCCGTACGGCCATCGCGTGGTCGCTGAACTCGTCGTCGTCATCGGCCCAGTTGATGTAGTCGGTGCGCACTTCGTTGAGTGCGAGGTTGCGCGCGCATGCTGCCCCTACCGGGCGGGGCAGCGGGAGGACGCGGACGCGGTCATCGGCGGCGAGCGGTGCCGGGAGCCGGGCGGGGGCGGCGCCGTCGAGCGCGATCACCGCCTCCCAGGGCACCTGCTGGCGGGTGAGGCTTTCGTGCATGGCCGTCAGGTGGCCGAGCCGCTCGGGCTTGAGCTGGGTGGCGATGACGACCGTGATCTTGACAGGGGATGGCGCGGGCAGAGAGGTCTCCGGGACAGGTAAACGGGGTGAGGAGGGTGCGTCAGCGGCGGGGAGCGGTCCGGGTGGTGGGCGCCGCAGGGGCGGTGGTGATGGTCGAGGCCGTTGTGCGGGGCGGCAGGGTCGCCGGGACCGGGTGGCCGGGGCGCCACCGGTGGGTGCTGTTGCTGAACCGGGCCCTGGGGTCGGTGTCCCAGGCCAGGATGGGACCGCGGTCCTCCGCGTCGAGCGGGATGACTTCGATGCCGTGCGGGTGCAGGACGTACCCCCAGTCCAGGCCCCGGTGGGATTTCTCGGTGACGGTCCACGGCTCGGGCTCGGCGGCGCCGACGGTGATGACGTGGACGTTGTCGAGCTTCCTGCTGGGGTGTTCGTCGCTGCCGACGAGTTCGGCGCGCAGGGGTTCGAGTGCGCCGTCGAGGAGGTCGGTGCCCAGCTGGGACCAGCCGTCGGGCGCCTCGTCGATCAGGTGTCGGCATAGGGCGTCGAGGTCACCGCCGAAGCGGTACTGGTGGGCGCCGAGCAACAGGGGGAGGTGGTGGCTTGGGTAGCCGTCCCAGTGGACGTAGACGCCGGCGTACCCGGTGTCGGTGGGGCGGGCGATGAAGGAACGGGTGGCCAGGAGTTCTCCAAGGACTTTCGGACGGTGGATGGTTGACCCCGAATTTCAGGGGCGGCGGCGTACGGGATGGGTGCCGGTGCTGTCGGCGGCCCGGCCGTGCTGCTCGGCGACAGCGGGCGCTGGCGCGGGCCCTGCGCCGGGGGGGCTGAGCGTTGGAGAGTGGGCTGGTGACGGCTGCCAGGGCCCGGTACAGGCTGCGCAGCGCGGCGGCGTGGCCGAGCGTGACGGCCAGCTGGCTTTCGGCGGGGACGGCGGTGCCGGGGTGCGGGGTAAGCCGGATCACGGCTGTGCTCAGGTGCGTTGCGGCGCGGTTGCTGTGCGCGAGCGCGGTGGCCAGCTGGGACAGGTATGCGCGTCCCGCGTCGCTCGTCGCGAGGGAGCCGTCAGCGGACTGGCGCAGGTCGGCGACGAGGCCGCCCGCCAGGTTGTACACGGCGACGAGCTGGTCCAGCACGGGCCCCATGGCGGCGTGTGCCGGACCGGTCTGCGGCGGGATGAGGCGCGTCGCTGTCTGCGTGATGTGGCGCTGCCAGTAGGCCAGGCGAGCGTCGATGAAGGCGTCGTCGGCAAGACTCATCGGCGCCTGCCCGGGTGCGGGTCGGCCGGTGCCGGCACGGGCCGGTCGGCGGTAGGTGCCGGGCTGTGCGGGGGCCGGACGGCCACGGTGAAGTCCAGGCTCTCCAGGCGCGCGACGCTACGGTGGAGCTGGCGTGCGGCCTGATCGGGAGGGAGGTCCTTGGGCAGGTGGCACTCTCCCGTGGCGGGGTCGAGAAGGAATCCGCCGTACGCGAGGAGATGAATGAGAGCGCGGCCGTAGGTGCAGGTGATGCGCGGGCGGGCCTCGGCGTCGAAGTGGATCTCCACCAGCAGGCGGCCGGGACTCGCGCGGCGCCAGGCCGGCATGGCCGCGAGACGGTAGTCGATCAAGAAGCGGCGGCGTACGGCGGCTGCGGCGCGGGCGGGATGCGCGGGAACGGCGATGCCGCGAGGGGCATCCGGCAGGCCCTGGACGTGTTCTTGGCTGGAGCCGGCGGGCAGCATCGGCAGCACCAGGTACTGGCCCGGCCGGTGGGGGCGGGGCATGACGTACAACTGGAGTCCGTGCGGCGAAGTGAGCACGCATCGCTGCACGCCGGCGGCTTCGAAGGCGGTGTACGCCAGGGGGCCGCTGTCCCAGATGCGGTTGCTGGCGGCGTCCTGGTCGATGAGCGTTGTCACCGGACCGGGCTGCCAGCGGCCGGGCAGGCGGTCGGCGAGCGCGGTGGCGAACTCGGTTACATGCAAGGGCGGTTCCTCGTCCACGTGGCTTCTCGGGGCTGCGGTGGTCACGCGGAGGTGGACAGGCCCTCGGCATCGGTTCGGCGGCAGGTGTAGCCGATGAGCTGCGATTTCCCCGGCGTGGTGGGGACGGTGGCCACGTCGGAGCAGGTGAACGTGTACGTGAAGTACGGGCTCGGGGTGATGCCGAGCCAGGCGCGGTCTTGCTTGTCCGGCACGATCTGCAGACCGGAGTGGGCGACGGCGTCGCGCTGGGTGTGGGTGTGCGCGAGGACCACGAGGGCACGGCCATCGGCTGTCTTGAGCGCGTAGCTGTCGGGGAACTCGGTGACGGCGGAGGAGAACTCGGTCGTGCCACGGCTGCCGAACTTGTGGATCGTCTCGTCGTGGACCTTGATCTGCCGCTTCGATGTCTTCGTCGTGGCGAAGACCTTCTTCCCGGTCAGGTCGCCGCCGGTTGAGAAATTATCGATCACGGCGGCACGCAGCACGTCGGCCGGGGCGGCGACGGCCTTGGCGGCGGTCGCGTCGATGGCGGTGGCATAGCCGTCCGCGTCGAGTGCGATCTTCGGGACCTGCTCCTTGTCGTCGAGGTCGACGGCGGCGACCATCTCCCACCGCTGCGTCTTGGCCTGTTCGGCCATGATCAGGACGCGGGCGTACTTGTTGTTCTTGCCGCTGTAGGTGACGGCGGCGAACCACTTGGGCTGTCCGGCGGTGA
>NZ_JBLRVZ010000107.1:0-8596 GCF_048159505.1 Streptomyces sp. T028 | reverse complement strand
GCCGCACCACTGTCCGCAACCATGAACGCCAACCGCTCAGCAGGAAGAGCCGGATCCAACGGCACATACGCCGCCCCCGCCCTCCACACACCCAACAACGCCACCACCAGGTCCACACCCAGGCCGAGCCCCAACCCCACCCGTGACTCCGCACCGACCCCCAACTTCCGTACATACCGGGCCAGTTGGTTCGCCCGCGCGTCCAACTCCCCGTACGACAGCTCTACGCCCCCGCACACCACCGCCACCGCATCCGGACCACGAGCCGCCTGGCCGTCGAACAACGCCGGCACCGCAGACCCCGCCCCCACCGGTACGCCACCGCCATCACCCCACTCCACCAAGACCCGCCGACGGTCCTCCTCCGACAGCACATCGACCTCACCGAGCCGCACACCCGGATCCATCGCCACCAGCCCCAACACCCCGACGAAACGCTCGGCGATCGCCTCCACCGTCGCCGCGTCGAACACATCGGCCGCTGCGGTGATCGCGCCCCGCACCCCCGCAGGACGGCCGTTGCGGAACACCTCGCCCAACGTGACATCCAGGTCGAACTTGGCCGGCGTCCCGCCGGCCGTCAGCGGCCTCGCCCGTACCCCGGACAGTTCCAGAGCCGCAGTGGCGTTGTTCTGCCAGGTGAACATGGTCTGGAACAGAGGGTGCCTGGCGAGGGAGCGGGCCGGCGCCAGAGTCTCCACCAGGCGCTCGAAGGGCACGTCCTGGTGCTCCAGGGCCGCCAGGCCGGACGCACGCACCCGGGTGAGCACGTCGGTGAAAGCAGGGTCACCGGACAGGTCTGTCCGCAGGACAAGGGTGTTGACGAAGAACCCGACGAGCTCGTCCAGGGCCTGGTCGGTCCGTCCGGCCACCGCCGTGCCGATCGGGATGTCCTCACCCGCCCCCAGCCGGGACAGCAGCACCGCCAACGCCGCCTGGACCACCATGAACAGCGTGACACCCTGCTCACGCGCCAGCACAGCCAGCCCCGCATGCACGTCGGCAGGAACGTCGAGGGCGACCGTGTGCCCCCGGTGCGACGCGACCGCCGGGCGAACCCGGTCCGCGGGCAGAACGAGCTCCTCCGGAGCCCCCGCCAGCGCCTCCCGCCAGTAACCGACCTGGGCCGCGAGCACGCTGCCCGGATCCTCTTCCTCACCCAGCAGCTCCCGCTGCCAGAGCGCGTAGTCGGCGTACTGCACGGGCAGCGGCTCCCAGCCCGGCTCACGTCCCTCGCACCGCGCCGCGTACGCCCGGGAGAGATCGCGGGCCAACGGTCCCATCGACCAACCGTCCCCGGCGACATGGTGCATCACCAGCACGAGGACATGGGTGTCCGGGCCGGTCTCGATCAGCAGCGCCCGCAACGGAACCTCTGCCGCCAGATCGAACGCACGCTCCGTCTCGGCCGCCACCAGAGCCGCGACCTGCTCCTCGGCAGCCTGTGCGACCCGCAGCACCTCACCCACCTCGGCAGTCGCCACCACCTGCTGGAACGGCTCCCCGTCCACGACAGCGAACACCGTGCGCAACACCTCGTGGCGGGCGACCACGTCCGACAGCGCCGCTCCCAGCGCGCCCTCGTCGACTCGCCCGGTCAGGCTCAACGCCGCCCGGATGTGGTAGGCCGGGCTCGGCCCCTCCAACTGCGTCAGGAACCACAACCGCCGCTGCGCGAACGACAACGGCACCCGCTCGGGCCGCTCCCGCGGCAGCAGGCCCGGCCACGCCGGACCGGTGTCGCCGATCCGCGCCGCCAGGGCGGCCGGAGTCGACGCCTCGAACAGCATCCGCACCCCTGCCTCCGCGCCGAAGACGGTCCGGACCCGGGACACCAACCGGGTCGCCAGCAGCGAATGGCCGCCCAGCTCGAAGAAGTCGTCCTCGACGCCGACCCGCTCCAAGCCGAGGACATCGGCGAAGAGGTGACAGAGGATCTCCTCATCGGCGGTGGCGGGCCCGCGGCCGCTCGCGGTCGAGCGGTACTCCGGCGCGGGCAGGGCTGCCCGGTCCACCTTCCCGTTCACCGTCAGCGGCAGCTCGTCCAGCACGACCACAGCGGACGGAACCATGTACTCCGGCAGCCGCTGCCCCATGAAGGCGACCGCTTCCGCCGTCAGGTGCGATTCCACCGCGGAGTCGTCTCCGCCTCCGGGCACCACGTAGGCCATGAGGCGCTTGTCCCCGGGGGTGTCCTCACGGACGACGACCACGGCTTGGGCGACACCCGGGCAGTCCGAGAGAACAGCCTCGACCTCGCCCGGCTCGACCCGGAACCCGCGGACCTTCACCTGCTCGTCCGCCCGCCCGGCGAAGACCAGCTGACCGTCGGCCGTCCAACGAGCCAGATCCCCGGTCCGGTACATGCGCTCACCCGCCGCGCCGAACGGACAGGCGACGAAGCGCTCCGCCGTCAGCCCCGGCCGGCCGTGATATCCCCGCGCCAGACCCGCGCCGGCCACGTACAGCTCGCCGACCACCCCGCACGGCACCGGCCGCAGGTCACCGTCGAGGAGGTAGAGGCGGGTGTTGTCCATCGGCGAGCCGATCGGCGGCGTCTCCGGCACGGCCGCGCCGCTCCCGACGGCGTACTGAGTCGCACAGAACGTGGTCTCCGTCGGCCCGTACACGGGCCGTACCGCCACCCCCGGGCAGGCCTCGAGCACCGCCGCCATCGCCTGCGCCGGCACCACATCGCCCCCGGTCAGCACCTCCCGCAGCCCGGTGAAGCACCCCGGGTCGTCCTGCGCCAGAACCCGCAGCAGCCCGGCCGGAACCCAGACATGGCTGAGCTCATGCGCACCGACCAGCGATCGGATAAGTCCTCCGTCCAGCTCGTCCGCCGGGGCCAGCACCACCGTGCCGCCACCCGCGAGCGTCACCCACAACTCGAAGACCGACGCGTCGAACGCGTACGGCGCGTGGCCCAGGACCCGCGTCGGCGCCGACTCCTCCCAACACCGGTCCGTCGCCCGTGCCACCACGTCCCGCTGGGAGACCACCACGCCCTTCGGCCGCCCCGTCGACCCCGACGTGTACATCACATACGCCGCGGCATCGGCTCGGCCCCGCCCCGCCACCACCGCCGGATCCGCCGTCGCCGCCTCCGCGACGACGCCCGGGTCGTCCACGCACACCACCGCCACATCCAGCGTCCGCGGGAGCATGACGGCCAGATCACCCGTGGTCACGGCACACACCGGCGCCCCGTCGGCCAGCATGAACCCGATCCGCTCGGTGGGATACGACGGATCAACGGGGAGATAGGCAGCCTCTGCCTTCCACACCGCCAGCAACGCCACGACCAGATCGACCGACCGCTCCAGCATCACCGCCACCACCGACTCCGCGCCCACGCCACGCGCCGCCAGCACCCCGGCCAGCCGCGACGCACGCTCGTCCAGCTCGGCGTACGTCACCCGCTCGTCCCCCCGCACCACCGCCACGGCATCGGGACCACGGGTCACCCACTGATCGATCAGCTGGGGCAGCGTCGTATCCACAGCCTCGGTGACGGTGTCGTTCCAGCCCGCCAGGATGTGCGCCCGCACGGCACCGGGCAGGATCTCGATCCCGCGCAAGGACCTTTCCGGCGCATCCTCCAGGGCGGCGATCAGCCCCTCGAGAGCAGTGTGCAGCGACGCGCACACCGGCTCCGGGTCCACCGGAGCAACCGCGTCGACCGTCAGCTCGAAACCGGTTCCCAGGTCATCCACCGCGAGTACCAGCGGGTAGTTCGTTCGATCCTGGGCGTACAGCAGCGCGGTACGGTCCGCCCTGGCCCGCCTGTCGTCGGTACGCGCCGCAGACCGACGGCTGTGACGGTAGTTGAACAGGGAGGTGAACAGCGGGGCGGAGGGTGCGACGCCACTGGCTTTCTGCGCGAGTGACAGGGGGGCGTGCTCGTGCACCAGCAGGCCGGCCAGCTGCGACCGCATCGCCTCCACCGCGCCCAGCACGCTCAGGCCCGCGACGTCCACCCGTACCGGCAGGGTGTTCATGAAAGGACCGGGGATCCGGTCCGAGCCCGCCCCCGCGGTCATCCGGCCGAGGAGTACGGTCCCGAAGACCACGTCCGTACGGCCGGACAGACTCGCCAGCACCCGCGCCCACGCCACATGGAACAACGTCGCCGGACTCACCCCCAGCCCACGCGCCCGCTCCCGCACCCGCTCCGCCAGCCCCTCCTCCACGGCCAGCCGCCCCTGCTCCACACCGGTGCCGTCACCGTGGGCGTCGGAGAGACCGAACGGCAGCGTCGCCTCGGTGACATCGCCGAGCAGACCGGCGAAGTACTCCTCGTGCTCCTGCCGCGAGACCCCCAGCCGGGCCTGCGCGACGAAGTCACGGAACGGCAGCGGCGCCGGCAGTTCGTCCCCACGCCCCGCCATGAACGCCGCGACCTCACCCAGCACCACGTCCGCCGCGGTGTGGTCCTGGAGCAGGTGATGGATCTGCACCAGCGCCAGCCACCGGTCACTGCCCGGCTCCGCCGCCACATGCACCCGCAGCAACGGGGCCCGCCGCAGGTCCATCCACGACCCGGCCGTCGCCAGCAACTCCACCACCGGATCGGCCCCGTTCGCCGGCAGCGTCACCTCCGTCACCGGGACGACGGCACGACGCCACACCACCTGCACCGGCTCCGGCAACCCCTCCCACACCAGCCCCGTGCGGTAGATGTCATGCCGGTCCACCACCCACTGCAACGCCGACACACACGCGTCCAACCGCTCACGGGTGTCAAAGGCCAACACCATCGGCACGAGGTACACGTCGGTCTCACCGGGCTCGGCGAGCAGATGGTGGAAGAAGATGCCTTCCTGCAACGGCGCCAGCGGATACACGTCCGCCACGTTCGCCGCCCCGCCCTCGACCGCCGCGCACACCAACTGCACCTGCTCCGGGGACAACTCCACCAACGGCAGCATCTCCGGGGTGATCGCCTCCGCGCCCTCCGGAATGCCGTTCGGCGGCACCTCCACCTCGGCGCCGGCCCCTGCCACCGCCAACGCCGCCGGAGTGGGCGACTCGAACAGGACCCGCACGGATACGCCCACGCCCCGCTCACGCAGCCGCTGCAGCAACGACACCGCGAGCAGTGAATGTCCGCCGAGTTCGAAGAAGCTGTCCTCGGCCCCGACCCTTTCCAGGCCCAGCACCTCGGCGAACGCCTGGCACATGATCTCCTCGGCCACCGTCGCCGGACCACGACTGCCACCAGCGGCCTCGTACGCGGGTTCGGGCAGGGCTGCCCGGTCCACCTTCCCGTTCACCGACAACGGCAGCGCGTCCAGCACCACCACAGCGGACGGAACCATGTACTCGGGCAGCCGCCCAGCAGCGAACGCCCGCAGTTCGTCCTCCGCCACAACACCACCGCCGCCACCGGGCACCACATAGGCGACCAGCCGCCCGCCGCCGGGAGCATCCTCACGCGCGACGGCCAGCGCCCGAGCGACCCCGGGGTGCGCGGCCAGCACAGCCTCGACCTCACCCGGCTCAACCCGGTACCCCCGGACCTTCACCTGCTCGTCCGCCCGCCCCACGAACACCAGCCGGCCGTCGGCCGTCCACCGCGCCAGATCACCGGTGCGGTACATCCGCTCACCCGGCGCCCCGAACGGACATGCCACAAAACGCTCCGCCGTCAACCCCGCCCGTCCCACGTACCCGCGGGCCAGCCCGACGCCCGCCACGTACAGCTCCCCCACCACTCCTGACGGAACCGGCTCCAGGAACCGATCGAGGAGATGGACACGGGTGTTGTCGATGGGCCGGCCGATCGGGACGCTCGCCCCTTCCTTGCCGGGTCCTGACCGCCAGAAGGTGGTGTCGATGGTGGTCTCGGTCAACCCGTACAGATTGTGCGGGCCCACATCCAGCAGACCCGCCGCCCGGTCGTGCAAGTCGCCCGGCAGCACCTCCCCACCGCTGAACAGCATCCGCAAGCTGCCACAGCCCGCCACCGCGGGCTCGGCAACGAACGCCGCCAGCATGGAGGGAACGAACTGCGCGACCGTGACCCGTTCACGCTGGATCAGCCGCGCCAGATACGCCGGATCGCGATGCCCCTGCGGTGCGGCGACCACGAGTACCGCACCGGCCATCAGCGGCCACCACAGTTCCCACACCGAGGCATCGAAACCGAACGGCGTCTTGTGCAGCACCCGGTCCCGCTGCTCCAGACCGAACTCCCGCTGCATCCACCTCATGTGGTTGACCAGCGCTCCCTGCGTGACCACCACGCCCTTCGGCCGCCCGGTCGACCCCGAGGTGTACATCACGTACGCGGCGCTCCCGCCGTACGACGCCGGGCACTCCGCCCGGTCCTGGGCACCGCCCACATCCCTCAGGGACCGCTCCGGCCCGTCCACGGCCAGCACCGGGACGGCCACTCCTTCCGGCAGGACACCGACCTGATCACTGGCGGTCAGGACACATACGGGACCGGCATCGGCGAGCATGAACGCCACCCGCTCACCGGGATGGCCGGGATCCACCGGCAGATAGGCGGCGCCGGCCTTCCACACCGCCAGCAACGCCACCACCATGCCGACCGAGCGCTCCACCATCACCGCTACCACGGCTCCCGGACCCACGCCACGATCGGCCAGCTCCCACGCCAGCCTGTTCGCCCGTTCGTCCAGTTCCGCATACGTGATCTGCTCGTCGCCGCACACCACGGCGGGCGCGTCGGGGGTACGCGCCACCCACTCGTCGACCAGTTGGAGCAGCGTCACGTCCGTAGTCGTGGTGGCCGTGTCGTTCCAGCCGTTCACCAGCTGCTCACGCTGGGCGCTCGGCACAATGCCGACTCCGTGCACCGGGCTGCCCGGTGCGTGCTCCAGCGCGGTGACCAAGCCGTCAAGAGCAGTGTGCAACGACGCGCAGACCACGTCCGGATCCCCCGGAGCGACCACATCAGCGGTCAGGACGAAGCCCGCGCCGTAGTCGTCCACAGCCACAGCCAGCGGATAGTTCGTGAGCTCCTGGTTGTGGACCAACTCCACGCCGGCCAAGCCGTGTCGCGCACCGCCAGCCGGCCGGACACCCGGCCGACGGCTCCGGCGGTAGTTGAAGAGAGAGGTGAACAGAGGGGCGGGGGAAGGGACGTTGGCGGCTTTCTGGGCCAGTGCCAGGGGTGCGTGTTCGTGCACCAGCAGGTCGGCCAGCTGCGAACGCATCGCCTTCACCGCGCCGGCCACGTCCAGGCCCGCGACGTCCACCCGTACCGGCAGGGTGTTCATGAACGGCCCCGGAACCCGCTCGGCGTCCACACCCGCGTTCATCCGTCCGAGGAGTACGGTCCCGAACACCACGTCCGTACGGCCGGACAGAGTCGCCAGCACCCGCGCCCACGCCACGTGGAACAGCGTCGCCGGGCTGACCCCAAGCTGACGTGCCTGCTCCCGGACACGCCGCGCCAGGCCGTCATCGACCGCCTGCCGCGTTCGCTGCACACCGGTGCCGTCGCCGTGTACGTCGGACAGACCGAACGGCAGCGTCGGTTCTGTGACATCGCCGAGCAGACCAGCGAAGTATTCCTCGTGCTCGGCACGGGACACCCCCAGCCGGGCCTGCGCCACGAAGTCGCGGAACGGCAGCGGCGCCGGCAGTTCGTCGCCACGCCCCGCCATGAACGCCTCAACCTCACCCATCACCACTTCCAGCGCCGTGTGGTCCTGGAGCAGGTGATGGATCTGCACCAGCGCGAGCCACCGGTCACTGCCAGGCTCCGCCGCCACATGCACCCGCACCAACGGCGCCCGCCGCAGATCCATCCAGCGCCCGGCCATCGCCATCAGCTCTGCCACCGGATCCCCGGTCTCGGGCAGGACCACCTCGGTGACCGGCACGACCGCCCTGCGCCGCACCACCTGCACCGGCTCCGGCAGCCCCTCCCACACCAGAGCCGTGCGATAGATGTCATGCCGGTCCACCACCCGCTGCAACGCCGACAGGAACCCGTCCAGCCCCTCACGACCGTCGAAAGCCAACGTCATCGGCACGAGATAGACGTCCGCCTCACCAGGCTCGGCGAGCAGGTGGTGGAAGAAGATGCCCTCCTGCAACGGCGCCAGCGGATACACGTCCGCCACGTTCGCCGCCCCGCCCTCCACCGACCCACACACCAACTCCACGTGCTCCGGAGTGAGGTCCACGAGTGGCAGCATCTCCGGGGTGATCACCTCCGCCCCGTCCGGAATGCCGTTCGGCGGCACCTCCACCACACCACCGCCCTCACCCGCGGCGGCCAGCCCCGCCGGAGTGGGCGCCTCGAACAACGCCCGCACCGACACCCCCAACCCCCGCTCACGCAACCGCTGCACCAACGACACCGCCAACAGCGAATGCCCACCCAACTCGAAGAAGTTGTCCTCCACCCCCACCCGCTCCACACCCAGCACCTCGGCGAACGCCAGGCACACGATCTCTTCCGCCACCGTGACAGGACCGCGCCCACCGCCGGACACCGCATACTCCGGCACCGGCAACGCCGCCCGGTCCACCTTCCCGTTCTCCGTGAGGGGCAGCTCATCCAAGATCATCACCGCGGCAGGAACCATGTACTCCGGCAACCGCCCTGCAGCGA
>NZ_JBLRVZ010000106.1:0-5991 GCF_048159505.1 Streptomyces sp. T028 | reverse complement strand
CCTGGTCCTTCACCTTGTCGAAGGTGTTGAGGGAGTTGGCGAACACGCTCAGGTCGTAGGTGCCGTCCTCGGGCACGTCCACGGTGAAGTCGAGCGTGACGTTTGAGCCGGTGCGCAGACCGCCGACGTTGTAGGTGCCGGAGGTGTAGAACTTCGACACGTCGCGCGGCGAGCCCTCGGGGCCGTTCCTCGTGTAGCCGGACCCGGTGTGGGCGGCGTCCTCCGCCTCGTACGAGCCCTGCCAGCGCACGGGCGGGGCCTGCGTGCCCTTCGCCTTCCCGGCCGGGCTGAGGACGATCTCGTAGGCCGAGGACTCCTTCAGCGGCGGCAGTCCGCCGTCGCCGAAGTCCAGGACCACCGTGCCGTCGTCCCCGACCGTCAGGTCCGACTCCGCCAGCAGCTTCGGGCCGGCGGAGTCGCCCACCTGCCCGCTCCACTCGATCTCGCGCACCCAGGCGTGCACCCGGTCCCCGAGAACCTCCTTCGGGACGTTCGCGAAGGAGACGTAACCCTTGCCGGTGGAACCACCGAAGATCACCCGGGCCTGCTTCCTCCCCTCGTCCAGGGTGGCCACGCCCTGCATGGTGTAGTTCTGGCCGGGGAACGGCGGGCTCACCTTCACCGTGTGGCCGCTCATCGAGGCGTAGGAGTTCAGCAGCCACCACTGGCCGTTGCCGCGATTGGACTGCACCGCGGAGTCGGAGAGGTTGCCGTCGATGTTCCAGTACGCGATGTCGGCGTCCACCTTCGACTCCTCGATCGCCGACACCCACTGGATCATCTGGCCGGGGACGGAGGTGTGGTAGTTGAAGGCGTACTCGTTGATGTTGATGGGCAGTCGGGTGCCCTCGTGGGCGGTGCCCGCGAACAGTTCCCTCTCCCACGCCCGGTACTTGGCGATGTTGGTGCGGACCGCCTCCGGGTGGCTCAGCTCGTGCCAGGTGATGACATCGGGGAGGGTGCCGGCGGCCAGGCTGTGCGAGAGGAAGCCCTTCACCTGGTCGAACAGGACGCTCGTGTTGGGTCCGGCGATGCGGGCGCCGGGCATCCTGTCCTTGATGAGCTTGTAGGCGTCGTCCCAGGCGGCGAAGAAGTCGTCCGGGTCGCTCAGCCAGCTGACCTTGTTGTAGCTCCACGCGCCGGTGCCGAACATGTTGCCCTCGGGCTCGTTGAACGGCACGAAGACGATGTTGTCCTGGTACCGCTCCGGCAGCTTCAGGACCTGGTCGACCTGCTCGGCGATCTTCTCCTTGTAGAGCGCGAGCTTCTCGGCGGGGGTGTCGCCCGGCCACTCGTAGGGGAAGCCGCGGTGGATGTCCGTCATGTAGATGTACACATCACCGTCGGTGGCGTCGGCCAGCGGCTTCACCACCTCCAGCGCGTCGGCACCGGGGTGCTGCGGGCCGTCCTGCGCCTTGGTGGAGACCGTGCGCAGGCCCATGCCCTCGATGAGGTTGTCGGTGGGGACGTCCGGACCGTACACGCCGTACAGGGTGCCGGAGGCGCCGCCGTGGAACGCGCCGGTGTCCGAGCCGAGGTCGACGGTCAGCTGCCCCTCGCGGACCACGGTGACGGTCGCCAGCACCTCCCGCCCGGCCGCCGTGCCCGCCACCGTGAAGGTTCCCGGCCGGGCGTACTTCTCGGCCGGTACGGCGTCCCAGACGATCGGTGTGTCGCGGTCGTAGCCGTCGGAGAAGGCGGAGCGGACCGCCGCGGGGAGGGACGGGGCCGTCCCGATCGTCGTACGGACCTCGAAGGAGGTCCGCGAGAGCTGCTGCAGGGTCGGCATGTCCGTGACGGTACCGGCCACCTGCTCGGCGCTGAGCGCCGAGTGCCACACGGTGAAGTCGTCGATGGCGCCCTTGAGGAGCGGGTCCGGCCAGAAGGACTTGCCGATGTAGCCGGCGGCCGTGGCCGAGGAGTCCAGCAACTCCCTGGCCTTGACGGTCGTCGCGGCGGAGGAGACGGCGACGCCGTCGAGGTAGGTCGTGAGCCGGCCGGCGGCGGTGTCGAGGGTGACGGTGACCGTCCGCCACTGGTCGGCGGGGAGCGGCGTGTACCCGGAGACCTGTGCCTCCGCGCCTCCTCCGCCGGTGGTCACGGCGGTGCGCAGCACCCCGTTGCCGCTGTACGGGGTGGTGAAGAGGTACTTGGTGGTGTTGCTGCCCAGGTCGAAGACGCGCTGCCAGGGCGAGGTGTCGCCGCTCCACTTCACACGGGCGGAGACCGTCAGGTCGTTCGTGGTGCCGAGCACCTCACGGGGCAGGCGGACGTACGCGCCGTCGGAGGTCGGCGCCCCACCGGGCAGGGCCAGCGCCCTGCCGCCGTCGGTGCCCGCGACGGACTGGGCGGTGGAGCCGTTCACCAGGGTCGCCGTCAGGCCGTTGCCGGAACTGTCGCTGATCGTGCCGGCGGCCGGGTCGTCCTGGTCGAAGGTGTAGTGCGCGACGGGCGGGGGCACCTCGGCCGCCTGCGCGGGGGAGGCCGGCGCGGCCAGCAGGCCCGCGCCGAGGGCCGCCGCCACGACGGCCGGGGCCCGGCGCCGGGCGGTTCTGTCAGCGGATGGCATGGATCGCGTCCTCAATCCTTGGGGTCTGCGTGAATCCTTGGGGCTGTCTGCGTCGAGGGGGCTGTGTGTCGATGGGGCTGTGTCGATGGGGCTGTGTGCGTCGAACCGGTTCGACTTCGTGCGCCGCGGGGGTGGGAGACTCGGCCTGTCGACCGGGGGAGGGGCCCGTGCCTGCGGGGGAGGGCGGCTCGGCACGGGCCGCGGTCATCGGAAGGATCACTTCATCGAACCGGTTCGGGGAAGCTAGCACCGGGAAACCCGGCCAGCAATCCCCCGGACACGACGAATTCCCCGAGTCGCGGCGTGGTGCAAAAGTGTCGTCAGGGGTGTTGACAGGCGTTCGGGCAGTTCCTAACTTCACTTCACGCGAACCGGTTCGACGACCGGTCGCAGGCGAACCTGTTCGACCGTACGGAGCAAGGAGTCCCCGTGAACATCGGTGAGATCGCCCGGCGGGCCGGTGTCTCGCGCAGCACCGTGTCGTACGCGCTGAGCGGCAAACGCCCGGTCTCGGACGACACCCGCCGGAAGATCCAGCAGGTCATCGACGAGTTGGGCTACCGGCCCAACGCGAGCGCGCGGGCCCTGGCCAACGGCCGGACCAGCACGATCGGCCTGGTCTTCCCGCCGGCCGGGAACCACTACACCGGGATGCAGCTGGACTTCATCGGCAGTGTGGTGGAGGCCGCCGCGGCCCACGACTACGACGTACTGCTCTCCCCGAGCGGCGCGGACAGCGACCGCTCCTTCCAGCGGCTGCTGGGGGAGCGGCGCGTCGACGGCGCGATCCTGATGGAGATCAGGCTCCAGGACGACCGGGTCGACCACCTGGCGGAACTGGACTTCCCCTCGGTCGCCATCGGCCGCACCGCCCACCCGGAGGGCGGCTGGTGGGTCGGCCTGGACCACACCGCGCTCGCGGCGGCGTGCGTCCATCACCTGGCCGACCTCGGCCACCGCAGGGTCGCCTTCGTCAACCGGCCCGAGCAGTTGCTGCGCGCCGGGTACGAGTCCGCGCACCGCGGCCTGGACGGCTTCACCAAGGCCGCGGCCGAGCGCGGGCTGACGGTGCGGACGTACTGCTGCGGGGACGACGCCGCCTCGGGCCAGGCCTGCCTGGAGCGGATCCTGCACGACGACCCGGCCACCACGGCCCTGGTCACGCTGAACGAGGCCGCTCTCGGCGGCCTCTACCGGGGGCTCGCCCGGGCGGGCCGCCATGTGCCGCGCGACTTCTCCGTCACCGGGGTCGTGGCCGGCCGGTGGGCCGAGACGGTGACCCCGCAGCTCACCGCGGCCGACGTGCCGGCGGAGGAGATGGGCCGGCGTGCCGTCGACCTGCTGGTGGAGCGGATCGACCATCCCGACGCACCGCCCCGGCACCATCTCCTCGCGCCGCCGATCTCCCTGCGGGCCAGCACCGGGCCCAACACGACTCCCTGACCGCACCCCGCACCCGCACCCGCACCTTCGCACCCCGCACCCGCATTCCTCACCCCCTCGCATCACCGGACGCTCGAACCGCCCGACAGCGCCGTTCGGCGTGCCCGCGCTCTCTCACCATCCGTGCCATCGGCACCGGCATGCCCGAAATCAAAGGAACCCTCCATGAACAGCTCTTCCAGACAGCGCCGTCTGACCGCCGCGGCCCTGACCGCCCTCGCCGTGGCCGTCGCCGCCACCGCCTGCTCCTCCGGCTCGGGCGGCAGCACCGACACCGAGGGCGCCGGCAGCGGCACGTACACCGTCTGGGACCCGTACCCGCAGTTCGACAAGGCCTCGGCGTGGACGAAGCTGCTGGACAAGTGCGGCACCGAGGCCGGTGTGAAGATCAAGCGGACCGGTTTCGACACCAGCGACCTGGCCAACAAGACGCTGCTGGCGGCGCAGCAGGGCAACTCCCCGGACGTCCTGATCGTCGACAACCCGGTGGTGTCGACGCTGGCCGAGGCGGGTGTGCTCACCACGACCGAGGAGAACAAGCTGGACACCTCGTCGGTGGATCCCAACCTGCTCGCGGCCGGCCAGTCGGGCGGCAAGACCTACGGCACGCCGATCGGCGCGAACACGCTCGCCCTGTACTACAACAAGGCGGTGCTGAAGGAGGCCGGGGTGGACGTCGCCTCGGTCACGGACTGGAAGTCGCTGACGGCGGCGCTGGAGAAGGTCAAGAAGGCGGGCAAGAAGGGCATCACCTTCTCGGCGATCGGCACCGAGGAGGGCAGCTTCCAGTTCCTGCCGTGGTTCTGGGGGTCGGGCGCGAAGCTCACCGAGCTGGACTCCGCGCAGGCGGTGTCCGCGCTGTCCCTGTGGAAGGACTGGCTGAAGGCCGGCTACGCACCCAACTCCGTGCTCAACAACACCCAGACGACCAGCTGGCAGGAGTTCGCCACCGGCGACTACGCGTTCGCGGAGAACGGCACCTGGCAGCTGGGCAACGCGGCGAAGGCCGGCTTCGAGTACGGCGTCCTGCCCGTCCCCGCCGCGAGCGGGGGCAACGCGGCGGCCCCGACCGGCGGCGAGTTCGTCACCCTCCCGGTCCAGGAGGACACCGGCCGCTACACCACCACCCAGAAGCTGGCCACCTGCCTGACCAGCACCGACAACCTCCTCGAGACCGACACCACGCTGTCCTACGTGGCCCCCACCAGCGAGGTCCAGGACAAGCAGGTCGCCGCGAACCCCGAGCTGAAGCCATGGGTCGACGCGGTCAAGGCGGCCAAGGGCCGTACCAGTGACGACCTGGGCACCAAGTACCCCAAGATCTCCGAGCAGCTGTGGAAGGCCGTCCAGTCCGCGCTCAGCGGCTCCGCGTCGCCGAAGGACGCGCTCGGTTCGGCGCAGGCCGCGGCCAAGTGACATGACGTCGATGAAACGCACACAGTGGGCCGCCTGGGGCTTCCTCGCCCCGGTGGTCCTCTACCTGGCCCTCTTCTACGCCTATCCGCTCTACCGCAACCTCGATCTGAGCCTGCGCCACTACACCGTCCGCTCCTTCGTGCGGGGCGACGCCCCGTTCACGGGCCTGGCGAACTACCGCGAGGTCTTCGACGACCCCACCTTCGCCCCGGCCCTCCTGCACACCGCGGTGTTCACGGCCGTGTGCCTGGTCTTCCAGTACGCCATCGGCCTCGCCCTCGCGGTCTTCTTCAACCAGCACTTCCGGCTCTCCGCGACCCTGCGCGCCCTGTTCCTCGTACCGTGGCTGCTGCCGCTGATCGTGTCGGCCTCCACCTGGTCGTGGATGCTCAACAGCGAATCGGGCGTCGTCAACGCCGCCCTGCACCTCCTCGGCGTCGGGCCGGTGAACTGGCTGACCTCGCCGTCGTGGTCGCTGGCCTCGGTGATCATCGCGAACATCTGGATCGGCGTCCCGTTCAACCTGGTCGTGCTCCACAGCGGCCTGCAGTCCATCCCGGCGA
>NZ_JBLRVZ010000105.1:3719-7788 GCF_048159505.1 Streptomyces sp. T028 | reverse complement strand
GGACCAGGACCGCCGCTACTACGCGATCACCGTCAAGCCGCAGGTCTTCATCAACCTCGTCCCCGACCACGTCATCTTCCACCGCATGTACCCGGTCGCCGTCGACCGCACGATCGTCGAGTGCGACTGGCTGTACCTGCCGCACGTGGTGGAGAGCGGCAAGGACGTCAGCCGGTCGGTGGAGCTGTTCCACCGGGTCAACGTGCAGGACTTCGAGGCCTGCGAACGCACCCAGCCCGGCATGAGCTCGCGGATGTACGCCAAGGGCGGCGTGCTGGTGCCCAGCGAGCACCACATAGGCGCCTTCCACGACTGGGTCAACGAACGCCTCGGAGCCCAGCAGGGCTAGGGCGTGTTTCGAAAGTAGCGTCGTCCGCCCGTAGGGCGGGCCCGGCGGCGTCTGGTGCGTGCGATCGCAAGGCGGAGGGTCGCCCCGATACTGGATGTATCGGGGTGATCCCGACAACGCGGCGAGCGTGCGTGCCAGGCGTCGCCGGGCAGGCGGGACTTTCGAAACACGCCCTAGATCCTGTCCGGACTCAGCCGAGGTAGCCCATGCGGTGGCTGATCTCCTCCGCGCCCTTGAGCAGGATCGGGGAGAGCTCGTGCAGCCGCTCCTCGGTGAAGCGGTAGGAGGGGCCCGACGCGCTCAGTGCCGCGATGACCACACCGTCCCGGTCCCTGATCGGGGCGGCCATCGCGTGCAGCCCGATCTCGAGCTCCTCCAGCGTCCAGGCGTAGCCGCGCTCCCGGGCCTCCGCCAGGTTCTTCTCCAGCTTCGCCTTCGCGGTGATGGTGTGCGGGCCGACCTTCTCCAGGCCGGACTTCGCCAGCACCGCGGCCCGCTCCTTGGCGGGCAGATGGGCCAACAGGACCTTGCCGCTCGACGTCGCGTGCAGCGGGGTCAGCTCACCGACCCAGTTGTGCGCGGCGACGGCCGCGGGACCGCGCACCTGGTACAGGTTGATCGCGTAGTGCTCCTGCATGACCGCGATGTTGACCGTCTCGCCGATCTCGTCCGCGAGGCGCTCGCAGACGGGACGGCCCTGCTGGGTGATGTCAAGACGTCCCGTGACCGCGCCGGCCAGGCGTACGATGCCGAAGCCGAGCCGGTACTTGCCGCGCTCGCCCGCCTGCTCCACCAGACCGCGTGCCTCCAGGGCGCCGAGCAGGCGGAACGCGGTGGACTTGTGAACATCGATCTCGGCGGCCACCTCGCTGACGCCCGCCTCGCCGCGCTGGGCCAGGATTTCCAGCACGCTGATGGCTCGGTCGACCGACTGCACTCCGCCGGACTGCGAGTTCGACGTTTCGGTGTCTGTGCTGTAGTTGCTCACAGCGCAACTATACGTGCAGTAAACAACGCCTTTGCAAGTAACCCTCTTGAAACGAAACCCACGTAAGTTGCGTGGTTCGCAACCTAGTGCATATAGCGCTACTGGGACTAGCATGCCTCGCGTATCTATGGCGCGAGCGAGACGAGGCACCATGGCTTCCCCGCAGTACGACTTCGTCATCGTCGGTGGTGGTTCGGCCGGCAGCGCACTGGCGAACAGGCTCTCCGCGGACCCCTCGAACCGGGTCCTGGTGCTGGAGGCCGGCCGGTCCGACTTTCCGTGGGACGTGTTCATCCACATGCCCGCCGCGTTGACGTATCCGATCGGCAGCCGGTTCTACGACTGGAAGTACGAGTCCGAGCCCGAGCCCCACATGGGCGGCCGGCGCATCTACCACGCGCGCGGCAAGGTCCTGGGCGGTTCCAGCAGCATCAACGGCATGATCTTCCAGCGCGGCAACCCCATGGACTACGAGCGCTGGGCGGCCGATCCCGGCATGGAGACCTGGGACTACGCGCACTGTCTGCCGTACTTCCGCCGGATGGAGAACTGTCTCGCCGCCGACCCGGACGACGAGTTCCGCGGCCACGACGGCCCGCTCGTCCTGGAGCGCGGCCCGGCGACCAACCCGTTGTTCGGCGCCTTCCTCAAGGCCACCGAGGAGGCGGGCTACCCGCCCACGACCGACGTCAACGGCTACCGGCAGGAAGGTTTCGCCAAGTTCGACCGCAATGTCTCCCGCGGGCGTCGCCTCTCCGCCTCCAAGGCCTACCTCAAGCCGATCCGGAAGCGCCCCAACCTCACCGTCACCACGCGCGCCCTGGTCACCCGTGTCCTGTTCGAGGGCAAGAAGGCCGTCGGCGTCGAGTACCAGCGCGGCAAGGGCGCCCCGAAGCAGGTCCGCGCCAAGGAAGTGATCCTGTGCGGCGGGGCGATCAACTCCCCGCAGCTGCTGCAGCTGTCCGGCGTCGGCAACGCCGAGGAACTGCGCGCCCTGGGCATCGACGTCGTCCACGACCTCCCCGGCGTGGGCGAGAACATGCAGGACCACCTCGAGGTCTACATCCAGTACGCCTGCAAGCAGCCCGTCTCCATGCAGCCGTACCTGGCGAAGTGGCGGGCCCCCTTCATCGGGCTCCAGTGGCTCTTCCGCAAGGGCCCGGCCGCCACGAACCACTTCGAGGCCGGCGGCTTCGCCCGCAGCAACGAGGACGTGGACTACCCCAACCTGATGTTCCACTTCCTGCCCATCGCGGTCCGCTACGACGGCTCCGTGCCGGCCGGCGGCCACGGCTACCAGGTCCACGTCGGACCCATGTACTCCGACGCGATCGGCTCGGTGAAGATCAAGAGCAAGGACCCGCGCGAACACCCCGCCCTGCGCTTCAACTACCTGTCCACCGAACAGGACCGGCGCGAATGGGTCGAGGCGATCCGGGTGGCCCGCAGGCTCCTCAACCAGCCGTCGCTCGCCCCCTACAACGACGGCGAGATCTCACCCGGACCCTCCGTGGAGAGCGACGAGGAGATCCTCGCCTGGGTCGCCAAGGACGGCGAGACCGCCCTGCACCCCTCCTGCACCTGCAAGATGGGCACCGACGAGATGTCCGTCGTCGACCCCACCAGCATGCGCGTGCACGGCGTGGAGGGCCTGCGCGTGGTCGACGCCTCGGTCATGCCGTACGTCACCAACGGCAACATCTACGCCCCGGTGATGATGGTCGCTGAGAAGGCCGCAGACCTGATCCTCGGCAAGGAGCCCCTGCCCCCGTCCAAGGCCGCGTTCTACCGTCACCGCGACGCCCAGCAGCAGGCCGGGTAAACCTTGGCCGCCGACGGGCTGCGGACGCTGCTGGAGCGTGTCCGCTACGAGGTACTGCCCGCGAAGGCGACCGAGGACAAGGTCCTCGCCCATGTGCCGCGCGACGTCGTCGTCACCGTGACGGCGTCGCCGGTCAAGGGCCTGGAACCGACCCTCGACCTCACCGCCCGGCTCCGCTCGCACGGCTACCGCGTCGTCCCGCACGTGCCCGCGCGGCTGCTGCGGGACGACGCGCACCTCAAGGAGGTCACCGGCCGGCTCCGGGAGCTCGGCGTGGACGACGTCTTCGTCCCGGCGGGCGACGCGAACCCGCCCGCCGGGTCCTACGACGGTGCCCTGCCGGTCCTGCGCAGGCTGAGCGAGCTGGGCGGCCCCTTCGCCGGGGTGGGCATCACCGGCTACCCCGAGAGTCATCCCCTCATCCACGACGACATCACCATCCAGGCGATGTGGGACAAGCGCGAGCACGCCACGTACATCGTGAGCAACCTCTGCTTCGACGCGCGCGTGCTGGGGGAGTGGATCGCCCGGATCAGGCGCCGGGACGTCGTGCTGCCCGTGTACGTGGGCGTCGCCGGGCCCGTGCAGCGGGCGAAGCTGCTCGCCATGGCGACGAAGATCGGCGTGGGGGAGTCGACACGGTTCCTGACCAAGCACGCGTCCTGGTTCCTGCGCTTCGCCACGCCCGGGGGCTATACGCCCGAGAGGCTGCTCAGCCGCGCCGAGGAGGCCCTCACGCCGCCCTCCGCGGGCATTGAGGGCCTCCATGTGTTCACTTTCAACCAGGTCGCCGAGACGGAGAGGTGGCGGCGGGCCCTGCTGGACCGGCTCGCGGGTTGACGAGAACCGTATACAGCGGGCTGCGAAAACCGTATACAGCGGGGGCGGGGCTGGAACACCAGCCCCGCCC
>NZ_JBLRVZ010000105.1:0-3712 GCF_048159505.1 Streptomyces sp. T028 | reverse complement strand
CCCACTCGCCGCTCAGGACTCAGCGGAAGACAACCGTACGGTTGCCGTCCACCATCACGCGGCTCTCGCTGTGCCACTTCACGGCGTGCGCCAGGACCTGCGCCTCGACGTCCCGCCCGACCGTGACCAGTTCCCCGGGGTCGAGGGAGTGGTCCACGCGGACCACGTCCTGCTCGATGATCTGGCCCTCGTCGAGGTCCGACGTGACGTAGTGCGCGGTCGCGCCGACCAGCTTCACTCCCCGGTCGTATGCCTGGTCGTACGGCTTCGCTCCCTTGAAGCTGGGGAGGAAGGAGTGGTGGATGTTGATGGCGCGGCCCTCGAGCTGTTTGCACAGGTCGTCCGAGAGGACCTGCATGTACCGGGCGAGCACGACGAGGTCGACGTCCAGCTCGCGCACCAGCTCCAGCAGGCGTGCCTCCGCCTCGGGCTTGCTGTCCCGCGTCACCGGGACGTGGTGGAAGGGGATGCCGTAGGTCTCCGCCAGGCCTTCGAATTCCCGGTGATTGGAGACGATCGCCGGGATTTCGATGTTGAGGGCACCCGTGCGCCGGCGGAACAGCAGATCGTTCAGGCAGTGCCCGAACTTGGACACCATGATGAGCGTCCGCGTCGGAGTGGACGCGTCCCGCAGGGTCCAGGAGATCCGATAGGCGTCCGCGACGGGACCGAATCGGTAACGCAGATTTTGCAGATCGGCACTCGGGTCCGACACGTCGAAGTGGACCCTCATGAAGAAACGGCCCTGGAGACGGTCGTCGAACTGCTGGCTCTCCAGGATGTTCCCGGAGTTCCGGACGAGGAAGCCGCTCACGGCGTGGACCAGTCCCGCGCTGTCGGGACACGAAAGGGTGAGGACGTACTCACGGCCGGGTTGAGGTCGGGGGGACATGGGCCTCCTCCGTCGGTGCGTAATGCACAACTCGGTGAGCGATGCGCAACATAGTCGCACCGGGAAGGGGTCCCCGGTCAAGAGAGAAGGGTCGAAAGGCCCCTTGCGAAATCGTCATCCGCCAACCTCTTGACGGATGTCCGTACATTGGCCAGGGTGTTCCACCACAAGCAATTGAATGCACGATGCGCAACGCATTACAGCTGAAGGGCTTGGCGCGTGGCAGACCTGTATGTGGACGGTGAATGGCGGGAGCCGGTGGCCGGAGGCCGCCGTGACATCCGATGTCCCGCCGACGGAACGCTCTCCGCGACCGTATCGGAAGGGACACGCCCCGACACCGAGGCGGCGATCGCCGCGGCCCGCCGGGCCTTCGACGAGGGCCCCTGGCCGCACACTCCCGAGCGCGACCGCGGCGCCCTGCTGCTGCGCACCGCCGACCTCATCGAGCGCGACGCCAAGCTGTTCGCCCGCGCCGAGTCCCTCGACACCGGCAAGCGGCTGGTGGAGAGCGAGTACGACATCACCGACGTCGTCTCCTGCTTCCGATACTACGGCGGGCTCGGCGGAACCGACGCGGGCCGCGTGATCGACACCGGCCGCGACGACGCCGTGAGCCGCGTGGTCTACGAACCGGTCGGCGTGTGCGGGCTGATCACCCCCTGGAACTACCCCCTCCTCCAGGCGTCCTGGAAGGTCGCCCCCGCGCTGCTCGCCGGCAACACCTTCGTCCTCAAGCCCAGCGAGCTCACCCCCTCCACCTCCATCCTGCTGCTGAAGGCGCTGGAGGAGGCCGGACTCCCGGCCGGAGTCGGCAACCTCGTCCTCGGCGGAGGCCCCGAGGCCGGCGCCCCGCTCTCCGAGCACCCCGCCGTCGACATGGTCTCCTTCACCGGCGGCCTGGAGACCGGCAAGCGGATCATGGCCACCGCCGCGGCGACCGTGAAGAAGGTGGCGCTGGAACTCGGCGGCAAGAACCCCAACGTGATCTTCGCCGACGCCGACTTCGAGACGGCCGTGGACTTCGCCCTCACGGCCGTGTTCCTGCACTCGGGCCAGGTCTGCTCGGCCGGCGCCCGTCTGATCGTCGAGGACTCGCTGCACGACCGGCTCGTCGACGAGGTCGTGCGCCGGGCCCGGCAGATCCGGCTGGGCGGCCCCTTCGACCCCGACGCCGAGACCGGTGCGCTGATCTCCGCCCAGCACCTGGCCAAGGTCGAGGCGTACGTGGCGGCCGGCATCGCCGAGGGCGCCGTCCTGCGCTGCGGCGGCGAGCGCCCCGCGGACCCCGCCCTCGAGAACGGCCACTACTACCCGCCGACCGTCCTCGACGAGTGCCGGCAGGACATGCGCGTGGTGCACGAGGAGTCCTTCGGACCCGTGCTGACCGTGGAGCGCTTCACCGACGAGGACGACGCCGTACGGATCGCCAACGACACCGAGTACGGCCTCGCCGGAGCCGTCTGGACCCAGGACGCCGGCAAGGCCCAGCGGGTCGCCCGGCGATTGCGTCACGGCACCGTGTGGATCAACGACTACCACCCCTATGTGCCGCAAGCGGAATGGGGTGGTTTCGGACACTCGGGCGTGGGCCGCGAGCTGGGACCGACCGGCCTGAACGAGTACCGAGAGCCCAAGCACATCTGGCAGAACATCCAACCCCGGCCGCAGCACTGGTTCCGCGGCTGAACGCCGAAAAGAGGGCGATCGTGACCTCCACACAGACCGAGGTACCCCAGCGGCACGGCACACCTCAGGATTCCGACGGTGCTCCTGTCATTTCCGTGCGCAATCTGTGGAAGGTGTTCGGGCCGAGGGCCGAGCGGGTTCCGGGTGATGCGGAGCTGTGCGGTCTGACCCGACGTGAGCTGATGGACCGCACGGGCTGTACGGCCGCCGTGCGGGATGTGGACTTCGATGTCCGGCGGGGCGAGGTCTTCGTCGTGATGGGCTTGTCGGGCTCGGGGAAGTCCACGCTGGTGCGGTGTCTGACCCGGTTGATCGAGCCGACCTCGGGTGAGCTGGTCTTCGAGGGGCAGGACATCCGGCAGGCGGATGCGGCGCGGCTGCGTGAGCTGCGGCGGCGCAAGTTCTCGATGGTGTTCCAGCATTTCGGGCTGTTGCCGCACCGCCGGGTGGTGGACAACGTGGCGTTCGGTCTGGAGATCCGTGGGATGGGCCGGGCGGAGCGGACGAGGCGGGCGCTGGAGGTGGTGGAGCTGGTCGGGCTGGCCGGCTACGAGAACTCCTATCCCGATCAGCTCTCGGGCGGTATGCAGCAGCGTGTCGGGCTGGCGCGGGCTCTGGCGGGGGATCCGGATGTGCTGTTCTTCGACGAGCCGTTCTCGGCGCTGGATCCGTTGATCCGGCGGGACATGCAGAACGAGGTCATCCGGCTGCATCACGAGGTCGGCAAGACGATGGTGTTCATCACGCATGATCTGTCGGAGGCGTTGAAGCTGGGTGACCGGATCCTGATCATGCGGGACGGGAAGATGGTGCAGTGCGGGACGGGTGACGAGCTGGTGGGTGCTCCGGCGGACGACTATGTGCGGGAGTTCGTGAAGGATGTGCCGCGGGGTGATGTGCTGACGCTGCGGTGGATCATGCGGGCGCCGGAGGACGGGGATGCGCTGGACGGGCCGGAGCTGGGTCCGGACGTGGTGGTGCGGGAGGCGACCCGGGCGGTGCTGGCGGCGGAGAAGCCGGTGAAGGTGGTCGAGGACGGCAAGCTGCTCGGGATCGTCGGGGACGAGGAGATCCTCGCGGTCGTCGCCGGGCAGGAAGGCGGCAGGTGATGACCGTCGCCATCGAGAAACC
>NZ_JBLRVZ010000104.1:0-8394 GCF_048159505.1 Streptomyces sp. T028 | reverse complement strand
GGACGGGCGTCGGCGGGCAGGCCGTCGAGGGCCTGGTGCCACTCGTCATGCAGGGCGTCGAGCCGGTCGAGCGCGTCGCGCAGGGTGCCCAGTTGCCACACCCAGCGGTTCTGCACCGCGCGGGCGGGCAGGGAGGCGAGCTGGATTTCGGCGGTGGCGAGCAGTTGGTGAGCTTGCTCGCTCACGGCCTCGAACGCGTTGGCCGTGTCGGCGTCGCGCTGGGCGGCACGCCGACCGTAGGCGTCATCGTCGTACGGCCAGCCGTCGAGGTCGGTGTGTTCGTCGGAGTAGATGTTCCAGGCTTCGAGGATGAGTTCGCTCTCCCGCAGGAAGGCGTCCAACTGGTCCAGATGCGGCTGGTGGATCTCGTTCGGGGCAGGCGTCGTGGGGATCAAAGGTATTCCGGGTGCAGGGTCTGGTGTGAGGGCAGGGCGGGTGGTGAGCCGGGAGGCCGGGCCGCCCGGCTTGGGTCAGCGACCCCGCACGGTGGCCGGGGAGGCGGTGGCGGGAGCTGGTCCGCTGTGCGTCGGCAGCGCAGCGCTGCGTCGGACTTTGCGGGCAGCGGCGCGGGCGGCTTTCAGACGAGCCTCGTGGGCGGCGGCGAGTTGTTCGCCCTGCGGTCCGCGCTGGTGCTGGGTGACCAGATGGGAGTGGGGAACGTCGTACCGGCCGCGCTGCACGGGCTCGTCGCTGGCCAGAGCGGCGGCGAACGCGGCGATCAGATGCTGCGGCATGTTGTCGTCGAGGGAGGCGCGCCAGAGCCGGTTAAGGCCGCCGAGCCCGGTGGCGAGGGTGGCTTCCGCGGTCCAGAAGAAGCGCTCAGCGGGGGAGACGGTCCAGCGGCGCAGGCTCAGGATGCCGTCTGGATGCGCGGCTGTTTCGTTGCCGTTCTCGTCGCGCTCGTAGGCCCAGCCCGCCGAGGTGAGGGCTGGCCAGATGTCTGGGGTGGTCTGGGGCGCGGGCTGAAGCAGGGCGTCGGTGAGTGAGGCGAGTATCTCGACGGGGGTGTTGCCGCCGAACTCCGTGTACCAGCGCCGCTCTTGGGATCCGCCGCGGATGCGCCACCATGCTGCGTACGGCTCTGGTCTGGGTTCCAGGACCAGGGTGTGCTGGTAGTCGGGGCTGGCCAGGAGGACGTGGGGATAGTCCGGGTCGGAATGGTTCTTCCATCCGGCGGCGCGCAGCGTCTGGGTGATGCGTCGGGGATCGCCGCGGCCGGCCAGGTGCCGAGGGCGGGTCTCGAACCAGATGGTGTTGTGCGGCTCGTTGGCGCGGGTGGGGAAGTGGGGGTGGGTCACTGGGCTGTTGATGAGAGAGGGATGGAGAGGGCCAGACCGCTGCCAGTCCGCTCGGATTGATCGGCGTTGGCCGGTGTGCCGGTGGGCGTGCGGTAGCGGGCGTCACCGGTTCCAGCCAGGTGATGGGGATTGGTGCCGCGCGGGATGCGCCAGGAGAGCTGGGCGGAGTGCTCGGGCAGCTGCCGGTCCGCGTGCGTCACGAACGGCCCTGTGCAGTACCGAGTTCGGAGCGCATGATGGCCCGCAGTTCGTCGAGCGTGTGATGCAGGCTGTGGTGGCCAGTCTGCTCCCACGCTGCACTGCGCAGGTCGGCGACGAGGGTGAGGGCAGCGCCGTGCGGGATGGTGGGGTTGTCGGTGAGGGCCCGGGCGAAGGCCCGCAGCGTGTCGCCGAGTTGGATGGGAAGGCCGGCGTATTCGTCGAGCAGCGGCTCCATGAGGGCGAGTGCCGTGCGCAGGTCGGGGTTGGTGCGCAGATACTCCGTGAGCTGCGACAGGGTCTCGGTGGCGTCGCGGATGTCGTCGGGGGTGGGGGTGACGTCGTCCGGGAAGTGGTCGGGCATGAAGGTTCCTCGGGTTGAGTGGGAGCGGGCCCGGGCGGAAGACCGCGGGTGGGAGTGCGTCGCCCGTCGGGCTGGAATCGGGTCCGGCTGTGCGAATGGCGACGGTGTGTAATCAGCGGCGGCGTGCCGTGCCCGCTGCGGAGTACGGGCCCGGGGCGGGCGTGCGTCGGGGCCGGGCGGTCGTCCAGGAGTTGCGTGCCCAGGTCGCGGCGCGGGCGGCGGTGATCCGGGCCTGCTGCCAGGCTCCGAGTTCGGAGGGCAGCACGGAGACGGAGGTGGTGCGGATCCGGGTGGACGGCGGGACGTGTCCGCGCGGACGCATCACCGGCCGTGGGTCGGCCAGAGCGGTGGCGAACGCCTGGATGAGGTGCATCGGGGTGGTCGGCGTGAACGTCGCGTCCCAGCTCCGGCCGTGCTCGGTGCCGGCTCCGGCGAACCAGTGGGCCTTCCCGGCCCCGTCGGAGTGGAACTGCACGAACGCGTCGCCGTCCGGGCTTGTCGCGGTGAACTGCCCGTCGCGGTCGGTTCTCCAGCCCTGCTGCTGAAGCGGTGACCAGACGTTGGGCGCGTGCGCGGAGCGGGGCTGGGTGAGCGCGTCGGTGAACCCGGCGACGATCTCCACAGGTACTTGGCGTCCGAAGGTCGCATGCCACGCCTGCTGCTGCGCGGTCGGCTTGCCGGACACTGTCCAGCCGCCGGGCTGGGTGAACGGGTCGTAGCCGACACGGACCGTACGGTCGGGGCTGTCGAAGATGAGACGGCCCCCGGTGGTGGACTTGTCCTTCCAGCCCGAGGCGCGCAGGAACTCCGTGACGTGCCGCAGGTCGCCGCCACCGGCGAGATGGCGGGGCTGGATGAGGTAGTGCTGCTCGGGCTGCTGACCCGGCCCCCAGCCGGTCCACTGCTTCTTCATCGGCGGCGCCTGACGACGAGCGACGAAGCGACCGGTGGCGGTGTTGCCGGCCGGGGTGGGGCGGCGGGGTTGGCGAGGGCGTCGAGCTGTTCGACGTGCTCGTCGAGGTCTTGGCCGATGCTGTGGAGTTCGTTGGCGGCGCGGCCCACCGCGAGCCAGACGTCGGGCGGGAGGATGCCGCGCTCGGAGTGGTGCTTGGCGAACTGCGAGCCGGTGGCCATCAGAGCGGTGAACCGGCCCAGAACACCGACGTCCTGGTCGAGGACGGTGGCGAGGATGTGGGCGGCCTCGCGCGGTGGCGCGAGCGCGAGATGTTCGGACAGTCGGCCGATCTGGTCGGCTATCTCCTGGGCGAATCTCACGGGGTGAACAGAGGGGTCGGTCACGGGCCTCCTGGTCGGGATGCGGGGGGCGTGGGAGTTAGCTGTGGTGGCCGAGGCGGCGGGGTTCGTCCAAGGCGGCTTCGGGGTGGCCGGTGGCCAGTGGCGTGGCCCCATCACGAGGACTCAGGACGAGGGCACGCAGATATCGGCGGAAGAGGAAGACAGCCAGGCGGGGCGGACGTTCCGCTGTGATCGGCGGTGGGGTCCGGAGGGGTGCGAGAGGTACGGAAAGCTCCTGAGACGAGGGTGATGAGCGGAAGGGAGGAGCGGTCAGCGGGTGCGGGGCGCGCGCCGGGAGGAGGGCCGCGGTGCGGCGGGCGATGCCGCGGCGAGGCGGTGGCCACGGGCTTCGTCGATCCGCGCTTCGAGCTGTGCCTGCTCGTCGTCGTATCCGTGCAGGGTCTGGGTGAGACGGGTGTAGGGCCCGCATCCGTACAACGGTGTTCCGATGGCCATGCGCGGCAGCGGGTCGTCGGAGGCGAGGCTGCGGGTGAACGCGGCGACGACGCCGGGCGGGGTGTGGGTGCTGAAGACGGCTGTCCACCAGGTATGTCCGTCGGCCGTGCAGGCGGCGTGCCACGGCCCGCGCGTGGGGCTGAGTGCGGTCTCTTCCGCGAAGCGGACCAGGCCGTCCGGTGACACGGCCGTCGGCGTGGGGGCCGCGGCGTCCGCGTTCCAGCCTGCCGCGTGCAACGGGCCGAGGACATCCGGGTCGTGGCGGCAGGCTGGTCGCAGCATGGTGTCCACGAGCGCGGTGACGTACTCGACGGGAAGGTGCGCGCCGAGGATCGCTGCCCATTCGCGCCCAGTGGGGGTGGTGGCGCGCAGGGTCCAGGCTCCCCGGCGGTTGAGGGCGACGTGCAGACGGCCGTCGGGGCTGGCCAGGGCTGTGTGCTGGTCGATCGGGGACACGTCCCGCCAGCCGTGGCCGCGCAGCAGCCACTCGGTCAGATGTTCCCAGTCGCTGCCGCCGGCGAGGTAGCCGGGCGCCGCCAGGACATAGGGGACGGTGGGGTGGGGCATCGGGCTCCTGCGGAACGAACAGAGGGCTTGGGTGAAGTCAGCCGGCGCGGCGGGAGCTTCGGGCCAGGGAGGACGCTTCGGCTGAGGGCGCGGGCACGGCGGGTGCGACGCGCTGGGCTCGGATCTGGGCGGCGGCGCTGCGGTAGGCGGATTCGTCGAAGAGGTAGTCGGGGATGTGGACCGACGTATCCGGCCATCAGCAGCGCGGGAACGGCGCGGGAGGCGAGCTGCTTCTTCTCGTCCTCGCCGAGGTGTGCAGGAGCCTCGTGCCAGACGTAGGTCGGGCCAGAAGGGCCCGCGGGCTGGAGGGTGCTGCGTTCGAAGCCGAGCCGGTCGAGCAGCGCGAGGAGCTGCTCGGGTGCGCCGGTGGGGGTGTCGGCGTGGACGGTGTCGGTCAGGGGTTTGCGGTAGATCTCGACGTCGGTGCCTTCGTCGTCGGCACGGTTTCCCACGGGCAGTTGCTCCTGTTCGGGGGGCGGGGCGTCAGTGTCGCCGGACGGACGGTGGCTGAGGCAGGGCTGTTGGGGTTGTCGCTGAGCGTGGCGGACGTGGGGACGTCGCGGCCTGATTGCGGATGCGCTCGATCCGCAAGGTGTATGCGGACAGGCTCTGGGTGGTGTTTCTCAGCTCGGCCGCGAGGTCGGTGTCGTCGTCGGCAGGGCCGAGGTGTTCGGCCCAGGACATCCAGATGACGTTGAGGGTTGTGACGAGATGAGGCAGCAGCCCGTTGTGCGGTGCGGCGATCTGCGTCAGGATCCCGGCCACGTCGCGATCACTGTCGGCATCGCGGGCGCGCTCGGCGAGCCGGTGAAGGTAACGGTGGGCGGCCTTGCGGTCCCCGTCCGAGGTGTTCAGCGTCTTGAGGTCGGGGTCGAGGTGGACGCTGTATCCGGCCTGCAACAGCGCGAGGGCTGCGGCCGTGGCGCCGGTTCGCTGCTGGTCGACCGCCATGGTGTGGGGCTGGCGGTGGTACGGGCCGCGAGGGCCGGGGGCGTCGATGAACCTTCCGGCCGCCTGCAGAATGCCGGCCGCGCGCTCGTCGCCGCCGATGGCGACAACCAGCTGCGTGCGCGGATCGCGGGTGATGGTGATGTAGTCGAGGACGAAGAAGTCCGGCTCGCCCCCCTGGGCGCTGCCGTTCACCGCGCGCGGTGAGAGGCCGGAACCGGCCTGGCGGGGGGCTGGGGGTGGGTGATGTCCGGCGCGGGTCGGCCTGTCGGGCGGGAGAGCAGGACGCCGACGCCCAGTGCGGACAGCCGGTGGCCGACGGCGCGGACGGATGCGGCCACCTGGGCTGAATCGCCGTCGGACAGCACGAACAGATTGCGTGCCTCGTCGGACACGAAGCCGTGCTCGGTGAGGGCCTTGGTGACGTCTGCGCGGTCGGGCGGGACGGTCACGATGTCCTCGCCGGACCAGGTCAGCACCACACGCTCCTGCTGGTCGGCCGGCCGGGTGGAGAGGCGGGCGGCGTTGTCCCGCACCTGGGCGAGGGCTTGCTCGTAGCGGGGCAGCAGGCGCAGCGAGACGTGCTTCGCGGCGCGGAAGGGGTTCGCGACGACGGCGATGCCGTCGGGCTCGCGGACCCCGCGGTACGCCTCGGTGGGCAGGTTGTTGGGGGCCATGGCGGCGATGAGGAAGCCGTCGTCGTTGCGGTCCATGACGAACAGCCGGGTGCCGTCCGCGTGCCGGGTCAGAATCGCGCAGTGGTCGAGGGAGTGCTCGGCGAGGGCGGCGGCGACCTGGTCCAGGTCCCAGACCTCGGCGGTCAGTTTGCCGTGGTCGGTGGAGCTGCCGCGGTCGGGGTGGTACTGGCTGGTCCATTGGCCGGGCAGTTCGCCGGCGAGGACGGCGGCGAAGGAGGCGAGAGAGTCATCGGTGGCGGGCAAGGGTTTCCTCAAGGGATGGGACATCCTCGGTGGCCGGTGGGTGTCGGCACGGCGGGGCGCGGATGCAGGGTGGTGGGGATGTGGGGTGGCGGGCAGGAGCAGACGGCGGAGGCTTCCGTCCCGTCCGGCCCGGTCTCGACGGTGCACGGCCGCGGCCCGGGGTGGCGTTGGTGACGGTCGGCGAGGTCGGTGCGGGTGTGGGCCAGGTCGGAACGGACGGTCTGCAGCCGCTGCTTGGCGAGGTGACGCAGCCGCTTGGCGGTGTGCCGGCCGACGGGGTGGCCGAGGTGTTCGTAGAAGTCGGCAGTAGCGGCGAGTACGTCGCCCGGGACGGTCAGGATGCCGTCGTGGGTGGCGGTAACTCGATGAGGACATCGGCGGCTTCGTCCGTGGTGACGGCCCGGCGTAGGCGCTCGGCGAGATGTGCGACCTGGGCACCGAGCGGAAGCTCATACGCTTCGCGGCGGTCGGTAAAGAGCGGCAACTTTCTAAGGAGTTGATCGAGTACGAGCGGACGCGGAACGGGGGACAGACGCCGCGGGGGCGGGGACGGGCGGGCGGAATGGGGCGGCCAGGTCCGCGGCAACGCTGTCCAGGTCCTGCTGGATGCCGTACAGGCGGCGAGCGATCCACTCCAACTGGTGTTCCGTGACCAGGCCGTCGGGGTGGGGAAGCGCGCCGAGGCGGTGCGCCGCGTGCTCGACGAGCCCGCGCGCGGTGGCCAGCGGCCCGGTGGTCTCGTCGGCGAGCTGGTGCAACAGCTCGCCAAGCTGCCCCGTCGTCCCGACAGCCGCGCGCACAGCGGCCGGGGGAGTAACGGTGCGCCGCGACGACCGGCCGGGCAGGGGCGCAAGGAGGCTGAGGGCGGTCTCCAGGCGTCGGCATTCCGCCGCCATCTGGAGGAGCAAGCCGGCCTGGACGGTCCAGGTGCCGTCGGGGCGAATGAGGTTGGCGATTAGGTCGAGACGCCGGGGCTGAGCCTGGAGGGCGATCCAGCGGCAGCTGCTGGTGTCGCCCGGTGTCGCGATTCCGGCGGCGCGGGCGAGCCGGTGGGCGATCTCGGACCACTCCGGGCCGGTGAGCCGGCGGTCGCCCGGGGCCAGACGCACCTCGGCGTGCCAGATGGAGAAGCGCTCCTTCCGCAGGCCCTTGGCGCGGGGATGCTCCCACGACGGCGCGTCCAGGTGATCCTCCCAGTCCTTGGACGTCCAGACACGCTGCTCGTCGTCGAAGGCGACGTGGCCCAGACCCGGCCAGTGAGCAACCACCGTGTGCCCGGTCAGGCCCTCCTGATCGGACACGGGACGGCCGAGGGCCTCGGCCAGCGCTTCCGTCGCGTACGGGCTGCGGGTGCGCACGCGCGCCATCATTCCAGGCTGCCTTTCACGGGGCGGCCGACGAGGCGCTGGACGTCGCGGGCCGTGGCGATCAGGGAACGCTCGCGGACGAGGTCGGCGTGGACGGACACATCGCCATGCGGCAGCAGATCCAGGGCGCGGTCGATCGCCTCGAGCGCAGCCCGGTACTCGCCGAGCGCGCGCAGAGCGGCGGCCTCGCGGAAGAGCGCGATGGGGTCAGTGCGCGAGGCGAACGGCGGACGGTCGAGGATCTGCAGCATGAGCTCCTCACGCCCAGGCAGGTCGTGCCCGAGCCACAGCCCGTGCAGCAGTACATGCAGCGTCTTGACGTGGTCGCCGGCGTCGTCGAGGACCTGCTGCATGAGGGCGAGGCCCTCGGGCCGGGACTGCCCGAGCAGGGCGAAGGCGTAGAGGGCGCGGCTGTAGCAGTCCAGGCCGTCCCGTTCCTGCGGCGGCAGCTGCTCGACGAGCAAGGTGAGGGTGGGGGCAGCGGAAGTCGTAGCGCAGGGCGCTCAGGTACAGATGCCGCATCGACATGGTGGCGACCGGGTCGGGTCCGGATGCGAGGACGTCTTCGGAATGGAGGAGGCACAGCACGCTGTGGCCGGCGGCGCGTGCCGTCCACGCGGCGTTGGCGCACAGCTGCGCGGATTCCTGCCAGGTGGCGTCGAGTTCGCTCAGGCTGGCGGCCAGCTGCGTCGGCCAGTGAGCGGCGGGGATGGCCGTGGTGGCGTCGGCGCTGGCACGCAGCAGCGTCAGGGCCCGGCCGGGGCGGCGGGTGGGGAAGGTCACCGGCCACCTCGGGCGTCGGCGCGGTGGACGAGCTGGTTGAGGTGGGTGAGCGAGTACCAGCCGCAGTCGAAGGACCCACTGCCCGAGGGCACCTTGGGCAGGACGTAGTCCTCCAGGGCCCGGCGGTAGATCAGGCAGTCGGGGCAGTGACGGGAGAGGTGGATCATGTAGCGGGG
>NZ_JBLRVZ010000103.1:0-4444 GCF_048159505.1 Streptomyces sp. T028 | reverse complement strand
GCCGCCGATCCCACCGACGGCACCTGGGTGGAGGGCGGCGACCTGAAGTCCGGCCAGTGGCTCCAGACCAGCGCCGGCACCCACGTCCAGATCAGGGCGATCAGCCGTTACACGAGGACGCAGGTCACGCATGACCTGACGGTCAGCGATGTCCACACGTACTACGTCCTTGCAGGCGCCACACCTGTCCTTGTCCACAACTGCGGTTGGAGTGAACTCGCGGCTTATCGAGCCAGCGAGGGAATGCCTGCACGCGGCAGTGCGGACGACACCTTCACGGCCGCCCGCCTGCAAATCGACGGGCAGGTCTTCTTCGGGAGGAACGCGCACGGTCGTGCGGTTGATATTCGGGTGAATGCTCAGACGAAGACCCATGCTGAAGCCGATGTGTTTCAGCAGGCGAAGGATGCCGGGGTGTCCGGTACCAGAGCAGTTCTCCATGTGGATCGGGACTTCTGTCGATCATGCGGAGCAACTGGTGGGGTTGGGTCCTTGATGCGCGGCCTGGGGGTTGAAGAGCTACTAGTTCATTCGCCCTCCGGTATCTTTACGATCAACGCAGTTCGAAGACCATCCACACCGAGACCGCTAGGGTAGGGCGCCATGATCAGGCTGGCAGGAGACGACCGAGACGGCCCCAAGACACGCGACTGGGAAGTTGAGAATCCGACGCCGGAACGAATCGCTCAGTCGATCGCGACTCTTGATGGGAATCGATGGACTGAGGTTTCCGTGACAGAGGATGACCCTTTTCGGTATCTCTCAATTGCGGGTGGTCCGGATCTCTTCCTCGTTACGGGGGAATCTGTCGATGGGGAAATCCTCCAGTTGAGGAACCCTGAGTGTGGCGCGGAGGAGGTCAGACTCGTATGCGGTGGCCAGATGGGTATTTTTGAACGATCCGATCTGGTTGACCGAGATCAAGCTGTCGAGGCTGTTTCGGAATTTCTGAATGGTTTTCCTGACGGATTCAGATCGGCCTGGTCTGTAGAATAGGAAAGGTCGCCGGGGAGTGCGTTGAAGCACTTCCCGGCGACTTTCTTGTTCAGTCACCGTCCGGCGTTGACGCAGCGGCAACGTTGCCGCTGAGGTTGAAAGGTCGGGGTGACAGCGGGCGTTGGTGGTGCTACATCCTCGTCATGAGGTACGCGGATGGCGGCGGCCTGACCGCTGCGGGGCGGGCGAAGCGTGAGGCAGTGCGCTTCGAGGCCGCGGAGATGTTCGAGCGAGGAGTGCGGCCGCCGGAGGTGGCCCGCAGGTTACGGGTGTCGCGGAAGTCGGCGTACGCCTGGCACGCCGCCTGGCGCCAGGGCGGCAGCGCGGCTCTGGCCTCCAAGGGGCCCGGCGGCTTCCCGTGTCAGCTCAGCGATGCCCGGGCGGAACGACTGCAGGCCGAGCTGGAGGCGGGGCCGGCGGCGCACGGCTGGACAGAGGACCAGCGGTGGACCCTGGCGAGGGCCGCGCAGCTGATCCATAGCCTGTTCGGCTACCGGTATACCCCGCGTGGGGTGTCGTATCTGCTGCACCAACTGGGCTGGTCGCCGCAGGTCCCCGCGCACAGGGCCGTCGAGCGCGATGAGCAGGCAGTGGCCAGGTGGCGGACGGAGCAGTGGTCACGGGTAAGAGGATGGCCCAGCTCCTGGGCGCGTGGATCGTCTTCGAGGACGAGGCCGGGCAGGACCTGAAGCCCGGCAAGGGCCGCACCTGGTCAAGGCGGGGCAGGATGCCGCTGGTCACAGTGGTGGGCAAGGGGTCGGGCCGGGTCCTGATGGCCGGGATGATCTGCGTCCGGCCAGGCCACGAGACCCGCCTGATCTACCGGACCCAGACCTACCGGGGCCGTACCGGCGAGAAGAAGGGCTTCCGGGCCCGGGAGTTTGCGGCCCTGTTGACCTCTGCCCGTCGGCAGCTCGGCGATGTCCCGCTGATCGTGGTGTGGGACAACGCCAGCACCCATCACGCCAAGCCCTTGCGGGAGTTCTGCGAGCGCAACAGCGACTGGCTGACCATCGTCAAGCTCCCGCCCTACGCGCCCGACCTCAACCCCGTCGAAGGCGCCTGGGCCCACGTCAAGAAGTCCCTGGCCAACCTCACACCTCGTGGCGATCGAAGACCTCACCCCGCTCGTGAAGAACCGCTTACGCGGCATCCAACGCCGGCCCGAAGTACTCGACGGTTTCATCGCCGGGACCGGACTGGCACTGGAGCCTCCGTAACGCTGTCACCCCACCCTTTCAACCTCAGCGTCAACAACCCCGCACAACCACGGACACCCACGCACTTCACCGGACCAGCAAACCGCGCTTGACCTGCGAAAAAGCAGGTAGATGGGTCTCCGCAGCACACGTACTATGCGCTGGCCGGGGCCACGCCGGTCCTCGTCCACAACAGACGGCAATGCCGACTCAAAGGTATAACCGGCAGCGTGACTACGGTTGCGCCGGTTCCCGAGCATGACCCCGCCGCTCGTTCTCCGCTATTACTTCCATGGAGGGTGGCAGATGACGGATACTGAGCGGCGCGCATATATGCAAGTCGGAATCAATGGCGCGGCCTGCCTTGCATGCCAAAAGAGCCAAGGTGCGGTCATGGCGAGAATATCTCGGAAAATCGCCAAAGCATTCGGGATGAGGTAATGGGACACTCGGAAGTGGTACACGAGGCGCTGCGACGGCATCTGGATACTAGCTGGCCCGATCGCGATCACGGCGAGTTCCGATGGACGCTCGGCCCGATTGAGGAAACGCTGCCTGGCTTCGTAGTGCACAGGGTCTCACCTCTTGGGCCAGGTGATTCGTACATCTATCTGTCGACTGGTGCTTTCGGTGTCAGTGATGAGTCATTGCGGGAATTCTTCATCATGTCGCCCACAGAGTCTCCGCGTCATGTTGAGACTCTCGCGATGGTCGCCCACTATCACAGTTTCCCGCAGCATCGCTTGAATCACGGATCCGTGCTGGATATTGGACGGCCGTGGATGGAGGGTTCCGAAAACCGTCATCTTCTTGTGTCCTGGCCGTACAGCTTGGACCGGAGGGCGGCTGTCTGTGTGGCGGACGGAAAAGAGATCACCTACCTTTGGCTAATTCCGATCTCTGCTGAAGAGGCGAGGTTCGCGAGAGATTTCGGGACTGAAGCACTGGAGGAGCGTCTCGAAGATTCAGGGGTTAATCTCCTGGATCCGTTGCGCGTCTCGACTGTCTAGCGTAATTCCGCTCCTGGAAATTTTGGCGGGCGCGTCGATAGTTGACCGGTCCAATAAATGGATCTGATCCGAATACCCGGGTAAGTCAAAGCAGCCTCGCCAGTGATCAATCCTTGGCGGGGCTGCTGCGTGCCTTGACGGCAGTAGTTGACGGCAACGTCAGCAGATGAGGGCGGTGCAGGGCGTCGTTGCTGGCGACCGTCTTGGTGATCTCCGGGGTGCTGAGGACGGTGCCGAGGGCGTCGATGGCGTCTCGCTGGAGGCGGAGTCTGACGTGGGCGTAGGCGGTGACGGTGACACCGATGTGGGCGTGGGCCGAGGGGTTCCTTGATCACGATGAGTTCGACGGCTGCTCTGGGTGGCCTCGCGGCAGAGCTGCGACACGGGGTGGGGGCGACACCGGACGGGTGTCCCCGACCCCCGGCGGCGTCGTGATCCAGACGGTACCAGCGCCAGCTAGTGCCCCATCAGGCAACGTTTGCCCTGTCGACGACGGCGCGTAGGCGCCGGTCGTCGGCATGGCGGTTTCGCCAGATGATGTAGCGGCGGATCATGCTGCCCTGTTCCTTGTGGTCGGCGTGGTCGGTGCCGTCGAGGGTGAAGTACCGCAGGGCCGTGAACTGGGCCTCGATCCGGTTCAGCCTGGAGGAGTTCGTCGGCGTGTAGGCGATCTCGACGTTGTTGGCCGCGGCCCAGGTGCCGACCCGCTGGCAGCGTTTCGTGGTCAGGTGCGGGGAAAAGTTGTCGCAGACGATCGCGATCCGCACCGTCGGGGGGTAGAGGGTGCGCAGGTAGCGGCAGAACTCCAGGAACTGCGTCCGCGTCTTGACCGGTTTGATGTGGCCGTAGAGCTTGTCCTTGGCCAGGTCCAGGGCGGCGAACAGGTGCCGGACTCCGCCGTAGCGGTTGTAGGTGGCCCGGCGCCTGCGGCGCGGTTCGCGAGCGGGGTCTTTGTGCCTGCCGCCGTGTTCGGCCCATTGCCGTCCGGGGTGCGGCATCAGGTTGAGCGGACCGAACTCGTCCATGCAGAAGACGACATCGGGTTCGCCGTCCTCGGGTATGACCTCGCCGTCGGCGATTGCGTAGAGGTGCTCGACGCGGGCCTTCTTGGCCGCGTAGTCGGGGTCGCGGGAGGTCTTCCAGGTCTTCAGAGGGCGGTATGTGACGTAGTGCCGCGTTTGTTGTCGCTGGAACGTGTGGCACAGGCGTATCGGGGCTGATCGGGGAGTCCTGCCGTGC
>NZ_JBLRVZ010000102.1:0-4453 GCF_048159505.1 Streptomyces sp. T028 | reverse complement strand
ACAAGGACCTCGACAATCCTCATTCTTGCTGGTCAGGGGCACTTTCTGCTTTCCTGACCGCCTGCCGGACAGCCCGCTTCATGAAAGCGCGAGGCTAACTCCTCGCACCGCCGATCTGCTCTTGACGTCGCTGAGCGTGCTGGCCGATCAGGCCTACGACGACGCTGACGAGCTGCGCGACCAGCCCGTGACGAGGCAACGGCCCGGCGACTGGGAGCTGTTCACCCGCTTGCCCGCCCTCACTTGGTCCGCCGACCGGAGCTGGCGCCGACGAATGGCGCGAGCCTTCGACGACCTCTCCGATGACCTGGAGCACGGCAGGTGGCCCCAACCCTCGTGCACGGCCGAGGAGATGGCTTTGCACTTGGCGATCGAGGATGCGCCCAGCTACCTGGACGACATCGACACGCGCGACACCGAGCACAGTCACTTGCCCGAGCACCGCGACGACTACGACTGGAACGCCTGCTCCGATCTGTTCTTCCAGGACCATGACGTTCTCATGCTGTTCGACGCACGTCTCGACGGCATCGAGGACCCGGACGGCGACGTGAACCAGCACCTGGGCATGGGGGACCTGCGCGCTGCAGCGTGGTTCGAGCCGTTCGGATACCCGCCAGCCCGGAACCCCAAGCGCGGCTTCCGACGCTGACGAGAGCGCAGGAGCTTGTGAAGATGGAGCTGAAGCATTCTGAACCTGGCAGCTCTCCAACCAACCTGGTGCGGTTCACCCCGAAGACCTCCTGACCCTGTGCTGCCCAGGCATCCGCGTGATCATCGATGCGGCGCGGAGCGCCTGCAACTGGAGATGCTTGAGCCTGCGGCGCGATCGGGGATACCACCTGACGGCGAACCGTTCTTCGAGGCGGGCGGAGAGTCCTGTATGGCACAGCCCTCGGAGATATCGCGGACGAGCCCAGAAGCCCCGCCTGACGATCAGGTGGGGCACCTTCATACCCGGGGCGGCCTTGCAGACGACGCCAGGTTGCGTAGGAAGCCAGCCAGTAGGGCGCCAAGGGTACGGTTCTCGTGCTGGGCCGCAATCGCCCGCGTGTGCAGCGCACTCGCGAGGTGCGCGAACCGCACAAGCACCTCCTCCGGCGGCCAGGCCACTACGGCGTGCGCGAAGGCCCGCGCACTGAGCTCACGCCCGGCGGTGCCCTGCGCGAGCTGCGACAATTCGCCGCTCCTGGAACGGATTTCGTGAAGCAGCCACCAGATGTCGTTGCCTTCATTTGGCCCGAGTTCGAGCACCCCACGACCCACAATTACTGGAGTCAGAGTGACCGCGGCACGCGCCTGTCCTGCTTTGGAGACTATGAGCACGGAGCCCTGGACGCCCGCCAGATCCGAAACATCCGTGATACCGATGTACGGCAGTGGAGTACGCAGTACGTCAGCGGGCGCAACCCACCCTTCGGCTCCTTGATGCACGGGCGGCCGTGCTGCCGTCCCCGTCCGAGCACTGCGGATGACATCCTTGAAAGTTCGTACCGGCCAACTTTTCTTGTCCACGGCAAGCACACCGAAGTGCGCGTCCACGAGCGCTACCGCGGTGTGCGCGATCCGGTCGTTGACCTCGACCTTGCTTTCGATGGTATGGACGACGCGCAGCGCCCGTTCACGGTCCACTAGGGGCGGCAGCACAACGGGCAGTTGCCGCAGAGACCTCAGTCCCAGCGTGCGCTGCGCCGTGCCCGCAGCCTGCGTCTCGCACCAGGCACGAGCAGTAGGCATGGCGAGCCACACTCGGAGCCATTGAGCGAGGCCAGGATCGGCGCAACGGACCAGGGCCACCGAGCGGGCTACGTTCCACCCCTCCTGCTCCGACCCGACCACAGTGGCTTCGCCGATCCGTCCCACGAGCACGACGAGCAGGTCGCCGGGGCGCAGCCGCGTCTTCGAATGGGCCTCTGCAACTTCGCGCTCCACTCGTATCGCTTCGGAGGGCTGAATGCGGCCGGCGACGATGTCTCCGGCCCGGAGCACTGGGACACCTTCCGGGTCAGGGCGTCCAGGGCGGTTGATGCCATACCCAACCACCTCAACGCCGGGGAGGTCTGCGAGCGCCGCCCACTGGGGAGGTTCAATCACAATGCACCCAAAACATCTCGAAGTTCACGCTCCAGGCGCGCGGCTTCCACAAAGTGTCCGTAGAGTTCTTCGGTCAGCTCGCGCACCCGCCGCTCGTCATCGCCGGGGTCGGGTTCTGCAACCACCGGCGCGACATGGCGCGCGGGAAGGAGGTCAAAGTCCACCGCCTCGATCTCATCCAGGGTGACGGTCCGACACCACCCCGACTCGTGGGCTTCTCCGCCCTCCGACCAGCCCCTGAACGTATCGACGATCCGCGCGAGGTTCTCGTCGGTCAATGTGCGCCTACCTCGGCTCACCTGCGCACCCACGTTCTCTGCGTCAATGAACAGGACGCGGTGCTTGGAGTGCGCTTGCTTGGACTTGCTGAAAACCCACAGGCAGGCAGGGATGCGCGTGTGCGGGAAGAGTCCGGGCGGCAGTTGGATGACGGCCGCGAGTACGTCGTCATGCACCAGCCCGGCACGGATACGCCGCTCGGCACCGCCCCGGAAGGCTGCGCCGTTCGCTAGAAGGGCTGCGGCGCGGCCGCCAGGCTTGAGCGAGCCCAATACATGCTGCACCCAGGCGAAGTCGGCGTTGCTCTTGGGTGGAGGACCGTAGCGCCAAGAAACGAACCGGCCGTCCATGTGGTCCTGCCAACGCATACTGAAGGGCGGGTTCGCGAGGACGATGTCGTGTTTCTCGACGGGTTCCGAGCCGTGCCGAAGGCTGCTGTCCGAGTCAAGGTCCCGGTACACGTCATCCTCCAGGCCATGAAGGATCAGGTTCATCGCCGCGATCTGGCGTGTGCGGGTATTGACGTCCCGGCCGAACAACCGGAGGGGCACCCTCGCGCGATCCGCAGGCCGCTCATAGTGCTTCTCTACGTAGCGCGCCGCCTCGATCAGGAACCCGCCCGAGCCACAGGCCGGATCGTAGACATCGTCTCCGGGCGCCGGCTCCATGAGCCCCACCATCGTCCGTACGACATCGCGCGGCGTGTAGTACTCACCGCCCGCACGGTCCTCAGAGAACCGCGCAAGGCACTCCTCGAACAGGTCCGCCATCATCCGCGCACGACCCACCTGGTTCAGGACGACGACTAGATCCCGTAGCGCCTGCTCCGTCCTCCGGCCACCGAAGGGCAGCTGACCGAGAACCGTCTCGGCGTTCAGGTCCAGGCAGAGCTGCCCGTAGTCACCGCTCCAGGCCCGCAATGCTCGCTGGACGACATGCTGTGTGAAGTCCGGCCCGCCTACCTGGCTGACCAAGTGCTCCCAGGTCGGGCGCCCCTGAGCCGCATCCTCAGAGACGTCCGAGACCTGACGAAGAAAGACCACGGCCAGGATAAGCTGCTGCATCGCATCGTGAGTCATGTCGCCACGCAGCACACCCAGAGCCCGCACCAGCTCGTCCACCTGGGTCTTGGACACTTTCATCACACTCACCTTGCCGAGTCAACGCCGAAAGGCTAAGACGATCACAACGGCGATCGCGGCGACCACCGTGAACGCGCTTCCTCCCTGCTGGACGGCGCCGAGCACATCCTTGTGCCGCGCATACTCGACGATGCCCGCCATCAATGCGACGTTCATGGTCAACGACGCCGCGAGCCACCACGGCCACGACCGACCCACTCTTGCCCCCACCCCTCGCAGGCTTCTCCTGAGTACGCGCCACCCTAGCAGCAACAGCATTCGTTTTGGGACCTCTGCAGCAGACGGTTTGGGGTGCTCGTGCTTCACAATCGCATGCAAATGTGCGTCACGCGAAATTGCCACCCAGGCCTTTTGGCGAGGGAACTTTTATTGAGTCGCCCCTGGGGAGCGCCAGCCTTATCCGCCGCGACGAGGTCGGCCTACTACGCCGTCGGCGCGCAAACGACCAGGTCACAAGCCTGGACAACCGAATCCCGATGCGCACCCATCGCGCTCCCCTCCTCGGACGGCCGCCCCACAAGCTGACCAGCCATCAGGAGTTCAACATAAAAGGCCAGGTCAGAGAGCATCTGACCTGGCCTCAAGTGGAGCCGCCTTCGGGATTCGAACCCGAGACCTACGCATTACGAGACCATGAGCGTTTGTGTTGCCTAGCGCCTTGCCGTGCTACGTGGTGACGTTTTTCCTGATCAGAGCATGCGCAGCAAGTTGACCCGTGCCACCCCGTGACGCACTGTCCAAAGGCGTCTGTCCACCGGCTGTCCACCGACAGGGCCGCTTAGGCGGCTGCCTCCCGCCACCCCATCGCTTCTGACGAAACCCCCGACAGGGGCGAAGCCCGACATGAGAGGGCGGTATGTGACGTAGTGCCGCGTTTGTTGTCGCTGGAACGTGTGGCACAGGCGTATCGGGGCTGATCGGGGAGTCCTGCCGTGCTG
>NZ_JBLRVZ010000101.1:0-5164 GCF_048159505.1 Streptomyces sp. T028 | reverse complement strand
CGGGCTTTCCCTGGTGAAGGTGGTTCCGGCTCATCTTGCGTTGCTTGTGGAGCAGGTGCCGGGGGAGCGGTTGGCGGGGTTGGGGGCGCGGTTGGTGGTGGGTGGGGAGGCTCTTGGTGGTGGGGTGGTGAGGTCGTGGCTGGAGCGGGCTCCGGGGACGGTTGTGGTCAATGAGTACGGGCCGACGGAGGCGGTGGTGGGGTGTTGTGTGTTCGAGGTGGGTGCGGGGGATGTGGTGGCGGAGTCGGTTCCGGTGGGTCGTCCGGTTCCTGGTTCGCGGTTGTATGTGCTGGATGGGTGGTTGCGGCCGGTGGCGCCTGGTGTGGTGGGTGAGTTGTATGTGGCGGGGGTGCAGTTGGCGCGTGGGTATCGGGGTCGGGCGGGGCTGACGGCGGAGCGGTTTGTGGCGTGTCCGTTCGGTGGTGTGGGTGAGCGGATGTACCGGACGGGGGATCTGGCCCGGTGGTCGGCCGATGGCCAGTTGGTGTTCGTGGGGCGGGCCGATGATCAGGTCAAGGTTCGTGGTTATCGGATCGAGCCGGCGGAGATCGAGGCCGTGTTGACCGCGCATCCCGGTGTCGGGCAGGCGGTGGTGGTCGCGCGTGAGGACGCCCCCGGCGACCGACGACTGGTGGCCTATGTCGTGTCGGCCGGTGCCGGTGGCGACCTCGATCTGGCAGCTGAACTGCGGCTTCATGCGCGCGGTCGGCTGCCTGAGTACATGGTGCCGTCCGCCGTGGTGGTGCTGGACGCGCTGCCGTTGTCGGTGAACGGCAAAGTGGACCGGGCCGTGCTGCCGGCACCGGAGTACGGGATCGCCGATGGCACGCGTGGCCCGGCGACGGTGGTCGAAGAGATCGTGTGTGGAGTCTTCGCGGACGTCCTGGGCCTGGAGCGGGTCGGGGCCGAGGACAACTTCTTCGAACTGGGCGGGCATTCCCTGCTCGCGGTGGCGCTGGTGCAGCGACTGCGCGAGCGGGGACTGGGCGTTCCGGTGCGGACACTGTTCGCGACACCCACCCCGGCGGGGGTCGCCGCGTCGGGTGGCGCTCCGGTGACCGAGGTGCCGCCGAACGGGATTCCGGACGGGGCACGGCACATCACCCCCGAGATGCTGCCGCTGGTGGAGCTGACGGCGGCACAGGTGGAGCTGGTGTGCGCGGCGGTCGAGGGCGGGGCGGCGAACGTGGCGGACGTGTATCCGCTGGCCCCGTTGCAGGAGGGCATCTTCTTCCACCACCTGCTCGCCGCATCGGCCGACACGGATCCCTATCTCTTCTCTTTCGCCGTCGCCCTTGACACTCGGCAGCGGCTGGACAGCCTCCTGTCGGCGTTGCAGCGGGTGGTGGACCGGCACGACATCTACCGCACGGCTCTGGTGTGGGAAGGGCTGCCGGAGCCGGTGCAGGTGGTGTTGCGCCGTGCCGCGCTGCCGGTCACCGAAATGGTGCTGCCCGAGACCGGGGATCCGGCGGCCGAGCTGCTGGCGGCAGCGGGTTCGTGGATGGATCTGCGGCGGGCGCCGTTGCTGCGGGTGCATGTGGTGGCGGAGCCGGGCAGCGAGCGGTGGCTGGTGTTGGTGCAGGTGCATCATCTGCTCCAGGACCACACGGCGCTGGATGTGGTGTTGGGTGAGGTCGCGGCGTTCATGGCGGGGCGTGGGGACGAACTGCCGGCGCCGCTGCCGTTCCGTGACTTCGTCGCCCAGGCCCGGCTGGGGGTCTCGCGGCAGGAGCACGAGGAGTACTTCACCGGCCTGCTCGGTGATGTCACGGAACCGACGCTGCCGTTCGGCCTGTCCGACGCCCACGGCGACGGCACCGGCGCGCAGCAGGAGCACGTGATGGTCGATGACACCCTGGCTCAGCGGGTGCGTGGACAGGCTCGTCGACTGGGGGTGAGCCCGGCGACGCTGTTCCATGTCGCGTGGGCGCGGGTGCTGGCGAGCCTGTCCGGCCGCAGCGATGTGGTGTTCGGGACGGTGCTGCTCGGCCGTATGAACGCGGGGGCGGGCGCGGACCGTGTTCCGGGGCCCTTCATGAACACCCTGCCAGTACGGGTGGACGTCGCGAGCCTGGACGCGGTCGGCGCCGTCACGGCCATGCAGTCCCAGCTGGCCGGCCTGCTGGTGCACGAGCACGCACCCCTGACACTCGCTCAGCGAGCCAGCGGCGTCCCCTCACCGGGCCCGCTGTTCACTTCGCTTTTCAACTACCGGCACAGCTCCCGGCCGGGCAACGCCTCTCAAGGACAGGGCGGTCAGAACCCGCGCATGGGCGTGCTGTTCGTTCAGGAACGCACCAACTACCCGCTCGCCGTGGCGGTCGACGACAGCGGCTCGGACTTCCGGCTGACCGCGGAGGTGGTGGCGCCGGGGGAGCCGGGAACGGTGCTGGAGACCCTGCACACCGTGATCGAGGAACTCGTCGGAGCACTGGAGGACGCGCCTGGGACTCCGCTGCGTGAGGTCCGGGTTCTCTCCCCGTCCAGCCGTGAGCTGATGGTGGCGGGCTGGAACGACACGGTGCTGCCGCTCGCGGACGTCACGTGGCCGGCGCTGTTCGCGGAGCGGGTGGCCGACGATCCGGACGCGGTGGCGGTGGTGTGCGGGGCAGAGGAGCTGACGTACGCGGAGTTGGACGAGCGGGCGTCTCGGCTGGCGGAGGTCCTGACCGGGCTGGGGGTGGGCCCCGAGTCGGTGGTGGCGGTGGTGATGGACCGCACGGTGGACGTGGTGGTGTCCGTGCTGGGCGTGTGGAAGGCGGGAGGCGCGTATCTGTTCGCCGAGCCGGGCCTGCCGGCCGAGCGGGTGGCGTTCATGCTCACGGACGCGGCGGTGGCGTGCGTGGTCACCAGCACCACGCGGACGGACGCGGTGCCTGGGCAGCCGGGTGTGCCGGTGGTGTGCCTGGGCGATCTCCGGGTGAACGGCCGGATGGGCACGGACACCGGGCGGACGGGGATGGACACCGCCCGGACGGGTACGCCACAGGCGGCGGTGGGGGCGAACGCGGCGTATGTGATGTACACCTCCGGTTCTTCCGGATCGCCGAAGGCGGTGGTGGTCAGCCAGCGCAGCGTCGTGAACCTGACGACGGGCCTGGGCCCGGTGGTCGGCGCCGGACCGGGCGCCGCCATGTTGCAGTTCGCGTCGTTCGGCTTCGACGGATCGGTGTTGGACGTAGCGGTGGCGCTGGCGTCGGGCGGCCGGCTGGTGATGGCGACCGAGGCGGAGCGCGCCGATCCCGGATTGCTGGCGAAGCTGATGAACAGGTCGGGGGTGGCGGTGGCGAGTGTGGTCCCGTCACTGCTGTCCGCCCTGGACACGGGTGCGCTGGATGGGCTGAGGCGGGTACTGGTGGGCGGGGAACTGCTCACCGGTGAGCTGGCCCGGGTCTGGTCGAACGGCCGTGAGCTGGTCAATACCTATGGGCCGACCGAGGCGACGGTCATGGTCACCACCATCCCGGTGGAGCCGACACGGTCCGGCCTCCCGCCGATCGGCCGGCCACTGCCCAACACCCGGGTGTACGTCCTTGACGCTTCGTTGTCGCCGGCCCCGCCCGGAGTGGTGGGAGAGATGTATGTGGCCGGTGAACAGGTGGCACGCGGTTACCAGAACCGGCCCGCCCTCACGGCGGAGCGGTTTGTGGCATGCCCGTTCGGGGCTGCGGGCGAGCGGATGTACCGGACGGGGGACCTGGGGCGCTGGACCGCCGATGGGCGGCTCACCTTCGTCGGGAGGACCGACGGCCAGGTGAAGCTCCGGGGGTTCCGCATCGAGCCGGGTGAGGTCGAGGCCGTACTGGCTTCCTGCCGCCGGGTCGCCCAGGTCGCCGTCGTCGCCCGTGAGGACATCCCCGGCACCATGCGCCTGGTGGCCTACGTCGTGCCGTACGGCGGCACCGCAGGTGATGACCTGCCCGGTGAACTGCGCACCTTCGCGGGTGAGCGGTTGCCGGAGTACATGGTGCCCGCAGCGGTCGTGGTCCTGGAGCGGCTGCCGCTGACGGTGAACGGGAAGGTGGACCGGGCCGCGCTGCCGGTGCCGGAGTACGCGACGTCCGGCGGTGGGCGGGGGCCTGCCACGGTGGTCGAGGAACTCATGTGCGGAGCCTTCGCCGACGTCCTGGGTGTGGATCGGGTGGGGGCCGAGCAGAACTTCTTCGGCGCGGGCGGTCATTCCCTGTTGGCTGCTCGGTTGGTGTCGCGCGTGAGGTCGGTGTTCGGGGTCGAGCTGGGCGTCCGGGCTGTCTTCGAGTCGCCGACGCCTGCGGAGTTGGCGGTTCGGGTCACTGGTGCGGGTCCGGCTCGGATGGGTCTGGGGCGGTGGGAGCGGGCTGAGCGGGTGCCGTTGTCGTTCGCGCAGCGGCGGTTGTGGTTCCTGGCGCAGTTGGAGGGGTCGAGCGCGACGTACAACCTGCCCATGGTGCTGCGGTTGGGTGGGCGGGTCGATGTCGGTGCGTTGGCCGGGGCGTTGGGGGATGTGGTGGCGCGGCACGAGGTGTTGCGCACGGTGTTCCCCGTCGTGGACGGGGAGCCGTACCAGCTCGTGCTGCCGCTGAGTGAGGTGGGTGAGGTGCTGCGGGTCGTTCAGGCCGCTGAGGAGCAGGTGGCGGGGCTGGTGGCGGCCGAGGTCGGGTACGGGTTCGACCTGGCGGTGGAGGTTCCGTTGCGGGCCTTGCTGGTGGAGACGGGTTCGGAGTCCTCGGTGCTGGTGGTGGTGTTGCATCACGTTGCGGGGGACGGCTGGTCGATGGGGCCGTTGGCTCGTGATGTCTCGCGGGCGTATGCGGCGCGGTGTGAGGGGCGTGTGCCGGGGTGGGAGCCGTTGACGGTCCAGTACGCGGACTACACGCTGTGGCAGCGTGAGCTGCTGGGCGATGAGGAGGATCCGGGCAGTCTGCTGGCGGGGCAGGTGGCGTACTGGCGCGAAGCGCTGGCAGGGGTGCCGCAGGAACTCGTCCTGCCGGTGGACCGGGCGCGTCCGGCGGTGGCGTCGCATCGGGGTCATGTGGTGGCGCTGGATGTTCCTGCTGACGTGCATGAGCGGTTGGCTGTGCTCGCGCGTGAGCAGGGTGTCACGTTGTTCATGGTGGTTCAGGCGGCGTTGGCGGTGTTGTTGTCGCGGTTGGGTGCGGGGGAGGACATCCCTGTTGGTACG
>NZ_JBLRVZ010000100.1:0-14674 GCF_048159505.1 Streptomyces sp. T028 | reverse complement strand
CTCCCCAGCGGGGACGGTCACCGGTGGGCCGAGACGGCTCTGGACCTCGCGGGCTTCGCCACGGACCGCGACGGCATCTACCAACTGCCCCTGGACGAACCCATCAAGGCACGTGAGGCCCTCGTCCACCTTCACCAGGCCGCCCGTGACTGCCGAGCCACGGTCATCACCCGTGAGGGCCCGTACCTGGGTGATATCGCCTCCGTCGTCTGCGAGGGCCTGCCCGGCCCGTGGGAGGCGACCATCGAGACCTTCCCGTCGCAGCGGACGCCCGGCGATCTGCTGGAGCGGATGTGGACCTCCGGGCCGCTGATGTCCAGCCTGGAGAAGATCCGGGTGCCCTGCGCAGCGATTCTCCTCGACGGCGCCGGCACCGAACTGCTCCTCGTTGAGCAGCCAGGGGACCGTCAGTATCTGGTCGGCGCTCTGCTCCCCAGCCCGGACCACGTCAACGCGATCGCCCCGGGCCCGCGCAGCATCATCGCGCACAACGCCCACCTCACCGCCGGGGCGATCCGCAATCGCCTCCTGCCCGAGTACGAGCAGGCCGTCCACCTCTCGCGGCTACGCGAAGTGGAAGACGACCTCACGTGGGTCCAGGAGACTTTCGAGCCCGGCACCGTGCTCACGCCGTATCCCCCCGACCTCGATGCCGCACTGGACCGATTCCTCACCCACGCACCTGAGTTCATCGCCACCCTCCGCCGTCCAGGTGGCAAGCCCCTCACCGGGCAGGAGACTGCGTTCCTCGACCGCGTCGAGGCCGACCTCCAGGCAGCACACGAGGCCAACAGCGGCGAATTGTCGTTCACCGGCTCCGCCGCTGGTGCCCCGCTTCCGGTGGATGCGATGGAGCTGTGGCTCACCGAGGGCGAGCAACTGATCGAGATGGCCCGAGATATCACCTGGCCGCCGCCCTCCACAGCACCCGTGCCGACGCGAGTCCGTACAACGCCGCCGCCCGCACCCCCGGTGTCCGCCAACAACTCCGCCCTACGCCGCTGAGCCCTGAATGGAAACCCCTCTCCGCAATTGACCACCACCGATCACGCGCCGGCCCAGCCCCCGGCCGCCGCCTCGACTTCCTATCGCGCTGTGCTGGGCAGCCGGCATGTCGCCCGGCTGCTCGGCGGCACCCTCGTCGGACGCATGCCCAACGGCATGGCGCCCGTCGCCATCGTGCTTCTTGTCACCTCCCAAGGCGCCTCCCTGGCTTCAGCCGGACTGCTGAGCGCCCTGTACGGGCTGGCTGGCGCGCTCTCCCAGCCGGTCAAGGGCCGGCTGATGGACCGCCATGGCCAGATGCCGGTGTCCGCGCCCGGCGCAGTCATCAGCTCCGGCTGTCTGCTGCTCCTGCTGATCGGGGACGATCCGACCTTCGCGCTCTTCGCCGTCGTGCTCGCGGGCCTGTGCTCCGCTCCCTTGGAGGCGGGATTGCGGGCTCTGTGGCCCACCGTCCTGCCCGACCCTGGCCGGCGCCGGGTCGCCCTCGCGCTCGACACCGGCTCCCAGGGCCTGCTGTACATCGCCGGCCCGCTCCTGGTCGCCGCGCTCGCCGCCGCCTACGGTCCCCCCGCTGCGATTCTCGCGACCGTCGTGCTCGGCCTGGTGGGCACGGCCGTGGTGCTCACCGCGCCCCCGTCGCGCGCCTGGCGCCCGCAGCACACCGCTGGCTCCGCCGCGACCGGGCTGCACAGCACGCCCCTGTCGCTGGTCTTCCTGGCCCATGCCGGCTTCGGGATCGCCCTCGGCGCCATGAACGTCTGGGCGGTGGCCATGGCCGAACTGCACGAGGTGGAGCTGCTGTCCGGGCTGATCCCCGCAGCCTTCGCCACCGGCAGCTTCCTCGGCGGCCTCCTCTACGCCCGCCGAGCCTGGCCCGGCTCGCCCATCGTTCAACTGCTATCGGCCGCGGCCGGATTCTGCGCCGGGTGGCTGCCGCTGCTCGCCCTTCCCGGCCCTCGCATGGCGACCGTCGTGGTCACCGTGCCGGGCGTGTTCCTCACCGTGGTGATCGCCTGCGGCTTCACGACCGCGGACGCCCTCGTGCCACCTCAGCGGAGAACCGAAGCGTACGCCTGGCTGATCGCCTCGGTCGGCGTCGGCCAGGCCGCCGGCACCGCCCTGGCCGGGGCCCTCGCCACCCACCGCATCACCGCCGCGGCCCTGCCCACGGCCGGAGCCGCCCTCGCCCTGACGGTCCTCACCTGCGCCCGCCACCGCATCACCGCCCGCGGTGAGCACTGAGCCCACCGCCTTCGTCCCCCTGCCCGGGGGACGTCGCCACCGCCTCACTTCCCATGCCCCATCACGAAAGGCCCTTCCGCCATGCCCCGCCCGTCTTCGCCCGTCTGGGACCACCACATCGAGGACTGCCCGGTCTGTACCTCGCCCGACCGCGACGAGCCCACCCTGCTGCGCTGCGCCGTCCTGACACTCCTGCAGCACGGCGTCTTCATGGCCGAGGACGACATCCCGCTGCCCGAGATTCTCAGCGACGGCGGCGACTACCTGCGCGGCCTGGCTTCGTCCCTGGGCGGCGACGAGACCACCCCGGTGCCCAAGACCGAGCACTGGCCCTGGGTCGACGCCGAACTGCGCCTAACCGTCGCCCGCGCCGCAGGTCTGAACGCCGTCAGCACCCTCGATGCCCGGATCGACGGCGTCCTGGCCACCGCTGCCCGCAAGACCCCGCGGCGCCAGGCGGACCTCCTCGAACGCGCCGCCGAGCAGTTCGCCCAGCAACACGCACCCGCCTCCCGCACCCCCTGACCCCGCCGACGCCCACGCCGATCCCAACACAAGGAGAATCCCCGCCCATGGCCGTTGTTGGTACACCCGGCTATCGGAACGTGCGGAAAGGCGAGTCAGGTAGCTGAGGGGTGGTGAGGCCCGCCCTGGAGCATGTCGGCAGTCATTGCTCATCGTTCGTGGTCCAGCCACGCACCGTTGCTGTGCTGGAAGCTCCGGGTCCGCCTCGCCTTCGCCCAACACCCCACCGCTTTCCCGCCACCACCGATAGGAGATCCGTCTTGCCCGACGCACCAGCAGAGCCGTTCATGCCGATCCGGCACACCGTCACCGGCGAGATCACCACCACCGGCTACAACGCCGCCGCCCGGCGGATCCTGCTCCAGGCCGGCTTCGAAGAGACGCCAGGCTGCGCCTGCCGAGCGACGGAACCCGGTACGGAGCGGACGCACGGGCCTGCTCGGCAGCCAGCGAGCTGCTCGTCGCCGGCCATCCCCTGCACCTGGACCGAGCCCTCGGTCGGCCGGTGAGCGCCGACGGCACGCCCCGGTCGGCCCGATCGCCGATGTCGGCACACTCCGTGATCCGCTCCGAGAGCGGCCAGCCCCTCCAGCGCATCGCCAACCCCGCCCGCACCCGCACCTGTTGAAGGGCCCTCATTGACCACACCCGGAACACCTACCAGTCCAGCGCGCACCAAGGGCGGCGAACTACGGGCCAAGGTGGCCCGACTGCTGGCCGACCGGCCGGCGGACACGCTCACCATCGGGGACATGGCCAGGCAGCTGGGCCACTCCCACGGCGCCGTCCGCAACGCCGCCCTCACCCTGGTGCGACGCGGCGAGGCCGACCAAGGCGGAACCGGACAACCGGAGTTCCGCGCGAACGCGAAAACCGCCGCAGCCGCGCAGACCGCTGTGATCAGCCCACCGGGCACCCACTCTCCCCGCGCCCAGACGACCACGGCCCGCACGACCACTCCCGCAGCAGCCACGCCCAGGCAGACCGGCCCGATCCGCCGCGCGGGGGGCCAGCTCTACCACCCCCGGGAGCTGGCCGATCTGCCCGACGTCGAGGCGTTGAACCGTCTGCGCGACGCCGACGTGCCGGTGCTGCTCTACGGCCCTCCGGGCACCGGCAAGACGAGTCTGGTCGAGGCGGCGTTCCCGGACCTGCTCACCGTCGCCGGTGACGGCGACACCACGGTCGGCGACTTGATCGGCGAGTACACACAGGACGACGCGGGAGCCTACGTCTTCCAGTACGGTCCGCTGGTCACCGCGATGACCGAGGGCCGCGCCCTGCTGATCGACGATGCCACCTTGATCTCACCGAAGGTCCTGGCGGCGCTGTATCCCGCGATGGACGGGCGCAGGCAGATCCAGGTCAAGGCCCACAAGGGCGAGACCATCAAGGCCGAGCCGGGCTTCTACGTGGTGGCGGGCCACAATCCCGGCGTCCACGGCGCGGTGTTGACGGAGGCGCTCGCGAGCCGGTTCAGCGTGCAGATCCAGATCGGCACGGACTATGACCTCGCCCTGGCCTTGAGGATCGATGCCCGGGTGGTCCGGGTCGCCCGACACCTCGCCCGCCAGGTCGAACTCGGCGAGCTGGGCTGGGCCCCCCAACTGCGGGAACTGCTCAGCTACCAGAAGACCGAGGCCGTCCTCGGCACCAAAGCCGCGCTCGCGAACCTCGTCGGCATCGCTCCTGTGGAGGATCGCGACGCCGTCGCCGCCGCCGTCATCAAGGCGGTCGGCGTCAAGAAGATCGCGCCCCTCACCCTCGGCAAGCAGCTCCCCGCCTCGGCCGTCCGGCAGCCCCCGGGCAGCACCGGCTCCGCACACCGGGGCCGCTCGCGATGAGCGCCCACCACCACGTCCAGTCCCCGACCACCACCCGGGACGACGACGCCGACCTCGCCCGCTGGGACGACGACGGCGCCCCGCCCGCGCAACCCCGTTCCTCCCCAGCCGCGTGGCTGCGCGTGGGAGCCGAACTCGGCGACCGGCTGGTCGCCCTCTCCGGCCGCCCAGACCTCCTCGTCACCTGCCGCCCCGGCACGCGCAGCGGCGCACCGGCCGCGTTCTTCCCCACTCTGGGCGAGGTCGAGTTCGACGCCCGCCTGTTCGCCCCGCTGAAGCCCCACGAGATCCATCCGCGGATCGTGGGCGACGAGGACCGGTATCCCGCCGCCTGGGGAGTGTTCGTCCACGAGGCCGCGCACGCGGCCCACTCCGTCTGGACACCGCCTGCCGGAGCGGACCCCCGTGTCGTCGAGGCCGCGCTCCTGCTGGAGGAGAGCCGCGTCGAAGGCGCACACCTGATCACGCGGCCCACGGACCGCACGTACCTGCGCACCAGTGCCCGAACCCTGGTCATGCCCGACATCGCCCACCCCACCCTCCAGGGCATCGAGCACGCCGCCGCCGTGGCGGCCCTGATCCTCGGCCGCCGTGACGTCGGCATCCTGGACGCCGGCGAGACCCAGGCCGTCGCCGATCTGTGCGAAAAGGTGCTGGGCGCAAACCTGCTGGCCACCCTCACCCGCATCTGGACCGCAGCCCACCAGTGCGCCGACCACGACGCCACGACCATGCTCGCGCACGCTCAACAATGGTGCGACGCTCTGGACACCGCGGCCCCCGCCCTGCCCATGCCGGACAACCTCACCGATCTGCTGTCCGGCGCCGTGGGGGTCGTCATGGACAGCACGGCAGCCACCGACGCCGCCGACCTCGCGGCACAGGCCGCAGCGACCAACGCCATGGCCGCGCAGTCCAAAGCGCAGGCCCAGGACCGCGCCCAGCGGGCCAGCCAGCGACGCAAAGCCGCCGCCACCGCCAAGTCGGTCTTCAACGCCCGCGGCACCGTCACCCCCGACGGCACACCGGCGCCCCACAGCAACCCGGTCACCGGCACCCGCAGGCCCACCGCCGCCGAGCAGAAAGCCGCCGCGCGCCTGAGCTGCGCCCTGCGCGCCGCCGCCTACCGCGAGCGGACCGAGGAGCGGACCACCAGCCCCACCCCGCCCGGCCGCCTCAACATGCGCGCGGCCCTCGCCCGCGACGCCCAGCGCGCGGCCGGGTCGGTCCCCACCGCGGAACCGTTCACCCACACCCGCCGCCGGAACTCCCCCACCCCACCGCTGCGTGTGGGTATCGCCGTCGACGTCTCCGGCTCCATGCGAGCCGCCTGCGCGCCCGTCGCGTCCGCTGCCTGGATCGTGGCACGCGCAGCAGCCCTGACCGACCCCGACTCCCTCACCGCCACCATCGCCTACGACAGGCACCTGACCGCACTGATCCGACCCACCCACCGAGCACCAGAGCGCGTGACGACGTTCGATGCCACCGGCGGCCACCACAACCTCGGCGACGCCATCGACGCACTCGACCACGGCCTCGAACTCAGCCGCCCCGGCACCGGCCGCCTCCTCGTGATCGTCACCGACGCCCACTACGGCAGCGACGAAACCACTCAAGCCGTCACCCGCGTCAAGCAGCTCACGACCGCCGGCTGCGCCGTACTCCAGCTCACCCTCACCGCAGAGTCCCAGCACTTGCCGGGGACCACCTTGCTGCACCTGCCCCAGCCCTCCAGCGCTCCCGTCGCCATCGCCAAGGCGGCCACAGACGCCATCCGCAGGACACGCTGAGACGACGCAGAAGGCGGAAGCGTCCCCCGAGACCACCGCCAAGCACTCCAGACCACCTCCGTCCGCCGCATGAATCGTGCATCTGATGCACGACCCTCCACAACGACGCAGGCCACCACCCCAACCGCCAACGAAAGGCACTCGATTTGAAGCCCCAAACCAGCAGCCCGACCTCGAACGCAACGCCCATCAAACGGAATTCCCCGGGGGTCCAGAAGACCTGGACCGTCGTCCACACCTGTGGACACGAGATCACGCACGACCTGTCCGACCGCCCTGCCGACCGGCGCGCCGGATTCGCCCGCTGGCTGACCGAACGCGACTGCACCGACTGTTGGAAGGCCGCCCGCGACGGCGACAGTGCCAGCAAGGAAGAGTGGCTCGCCGCCCGGCGCACCGAAGAGCAGCAGGCCGCCGCAGAGTGGACCGAGCAGTTCGAGATGCCGCCGCTGGAGGGCACCGAACGCGCCCAAGGCTGGGGCGAGCGCTCCCGCCATCAGCTGGTCACCCGCGCGTATGCCGCCCTGGTCACCGAGGGCACCTGGGACGAGACCGACTGGACGGTGCTGGAGGAGAAGATCCGCACCGTCACCCGGGCCGGATGGTGGATCGACCAGCGCGATGCCGAGGGCACCGATCTGCCCGAACTCCTCGACGCCGCCACCGAACACGACCGCAGCACCGAGAACCCCTTCCGGTAGCCGACCAGCGGTTATACCCGACGATCCCCGGTTACCGAAACCGGGGATCCGCCGGAGCATTGAGCCTCCCACCGCCACCCGTGCCGCTCGTGGAAGGACCCATGCTGTGCCCGACGCTCCCGGCCCCTCGCACATACCCGCCGCCTGGACGCCGTCCCTGGAGACGCTCACCGCCAGGCGGGACATCACCCACGCCCATTTCGTCCCGGGCGACACCGTCGTGATCCCCACCGGCGTCGCCGACGGCCATCTGTCGGGCGACGTCATGACCATCGTCGCCCCCTCCTGGCACACACCGACGGACGAGGACGGCTGGCGGCTGCGCAATCCCAAGGGCGGCGAGCGCACCTTCATCACCGCCCACCCCCGCTACATGATCCACCTCTCCCGTCACTGCCCCGACTGCCTGATCTACCGCCGGGCCCTGGAGGACTACGTCCTGCCCAAGGTGCCCTCGGCCAGTGGGTCCTTCGACTGCGGCTGGTACTCGCTCACCCACCTCAACCAGCTCGTCCACCGCGCCGACGCCCGAGGTGGCCGGTGACCCTCCAGCGGATCCGGACGTCCAAGGACTGGGCGGACCACCCGGACGCGCCGTCGTGGGAGCATCCCCGCGCCAAGGGCCCGCAGAAGGAACGCTTCGCCATCTGGCACGCCGACGTGCGTCTGGCCCCCCGCGACCGCCAGTTCACCGGCCCGGAATGGTCCGAGATCGCGCACCGCCTGGCCCGCGCCGCGGGCACCGCCGCCCCCGGCGACACCAAGGGCTGCCGCTGGATCGCCCTCCAGGCTCAGCCCCGGCGGCTCGACCTGATCGCCAACCTCATTCGCCCCGACGGCACCTGGACCGTCCAGGCCAGCTTGCTCCTCCGGATGGCGGCGGAATGCCGACTCCTGGAGACCGCCCTCAGCCTCCTTGCGCCCCTGCCCGCCCGGTCGTCGCGGCGCACCGCCGCTCCCCCGGCCGCCGTGCGCGCGGCTGTCGGGACGACGGGGCAGCTCGGCGAGCTGTTGCACCAGCTCGCCGACGAGACCACCGGGCCGCTGGCCACCGCGCGCGGGCTCGTCGAGCACGCGGCGCACCGCCTCGGCGCCCTTCCCCACCCCGACTGCCTGGTCACAGAACACCAGTTGGAGTGGATCGCTCGCCGCCTGTACGGCATCCAGCAGGACCTGGACAGCGTTGCCGCGGACCTGACCGCCCCATTCCGCCCGCCCGTCCCCGCCCCCGGGGCGTCTGTCCCCGCCACGTCCGCGTCCGCTGGTACTCGATCAACTCCTTAGAAAGTTGCCGCTCTTTACCGACCGCCGCGAAGCGTACGAGCTTCCGCTCGGCGCCCAGGTCGCTCATCTCGCCGAGCGCCTACGCCAGGCCATCACCACGGACGAAGCCACCGATGTCCTCATCGAGTTACCGCCACCCACGACGGCATCCTGACCGCCCTGGGCGACGTACTCGCCACTACTGCCGACTTCTACGAACACCTCGGCCACCCCGCCGACTGGCACACCACCAGCGGCTGCAGATCGTCTGAACCGACCTGGCCCACAGGCGCGCCGACCTCGTCGACCGGCATCAACACCCCGGGCGACGGTCGTTGCACCGTCGAGACCGGGCCGGGCGAGACGGAAGCCTCCGCCGTCTGCTCCTGCCCGCGCCCCACATCCCCACCACCCTGCATCCCCTCCCCGCCGTGCCGACCCCCACCGGCCGCCGAAGATGCCCCATCCCTTGAGGAAACCCTTGCCCGCCACCGATGACTCTCTCGCCTCCTTCGCCGCCGTCCTCGCCGGCGAACTGCCCGGCCAATGGAGCAGCCAGTACCACCCCGACCGCGGCGGCTCCACCGACCACGGCGAACTGACCGCCGAGGTCTGGGACCTGGACCAGGTCGCCGCCGCTCTCGCCGAGCACTCCCTCGACCACTGCGCGGTTCTGACCCGGCGCGCGGACGGCACCCGGCTGTTCGTCATGGACCGCAACGACGACGGCTTCCTCATCGCCGCCATGGCCCCTAACGACCTGCCCACCGAGGCGTACCGCGGGGTCCGTGAGCCCGACGGCATCGCCGTCGTCGCGAACCCCTTCCGCGCCGCCAAGCACGTCTCGCTGCGCCTGCTGCCCCGCTACGAGCAAGCCCTCGCCCAGGTGCGGGACAACGCCGCCTGCCTCTCCACCCAGCCGACCGACCAGCAGGAGCGTGTGGTGCTGACCTGGTCCGGCGAGGACATTGTGACCGCCCGGCCCGACCGCGCAGACGTGGCCAAGGCCCTCACCGAGCACGGCTTCGTGTCCGACGAGGCACGCAACCTGTTCGTGCTGTCCGACGGCGATTCAGCCCAGGTTGCCGCATCCGTCCGCGCCGTCGGCCACCGGCTGTCCGCGCTGGGCGTCGGCGTCCTGCTCTCCCGCCCGACAGGCCGGACCGCGCCGGACATCACCCACGCCCAGCCCCCCGCCAGGCCAGCTCCGGCCTCTCACCGCACGCGGTGAACGGCCGCGCTCAGGGGGGCGAGCCGGACTTCTTCGTCCTCGACTACATCACCATCACCCGCGATCCGCGCACGCAACTGGTCGTCGCCATCGGCGGCGACGACCGCGCGGCTGGCATTCTGCAGGCGGCCGGGGGATTCATCGACGCCCCCGGCCCTCGCGGCCCGTACCACCGCCAGCCCCACACCATGACCGTCGACCAGCAGCGAACCGGCGCCACGGCCGCAGCCCTCGCGCTGTTGCAGGCCGGATACAGCGTCCACCTCGACCCCGACCTCAACACGCTGAACACCTCGGACGGGGACCGCAAGGCCGCCCACCGTTACCTTCACCGGCTCGCTGAGCGTGCCCGCGATGCCGACAGCGATCGCGAGGTGGCCGGGATCCTGACGCAGATCGCCGCACCGCATAACGGGCTGCTGCCTCATCTCGTCACAGCCCTCAACGTCATCTGGATGTCCTGGGCCGAACACCTCGGCCCTGCCGACGACGACACCGACCTCGCGGCCGAGCTGAGAAACACCACCCAGGGCCTGTCCGCATACACCTTGCGGATCGAGCGCATCCGCAATCAGGCCGCGACGTCCCCACGTCTGCCACGCTCAGCGACGACCCCAACAGCCCTGCCTCAGCCACCGTCCGCTCGGCGGCACTGACGCGCCGCCCGTCCCCGAACAGGAGCAACTGCGCGTGGGAAACCGTGCCGATGACGAAGGCACCGACGTCGAGATCTACCGCAAACCCCTGACCGACACCGTCCACGCCGACACCCCCACCGGCGCACCCGAGCAGCTCCTCGCGCTGCTCGACCGGCTCGGCTTCGAACGCAGCACCGTCCAGCCCGCGGGCCCTTCGGGTCCGACCTACGTCTGGCACGAGGCTCCTGCACACCTCGGCGAGGACGAGAAGAAGCAGCTCGCCTCCCGCGCCGTTCCCGCGCTGCTGATGGCCGGATACGTCGGTCCACATCCCCGACTACCTCTTCGACGAATCCGCCTACCGCAGCGCCACCGCCCAGATCCGAGCCCAGCGCGCCGCACCCACCACACCCGCACCCTCAGCCGAAGCGTCCTCCCTGGCCCGAAGCTCCCGCCGCGCCGGCTGACTTCACCCAAGCCCTCTGTTCGTTCCGCAGGAGCCCCATGCCCCACCCCACCGTCCCCTATGTCCTGGCGGCGCCCGGCTACCTCGCCGGCGGCAGCGACTGGGAGCATCTGACCGAATGGCTGCTGCGTGGCCACGGCTGGCGGAACGTGTCCACGATCGACCAGCACACCGCCTTGGCCAGCCCCAACGGCCGCCTGCATGTCGCCCTCAACCGCCGGGGAGCCTGGACCTGGAACCTGCGCGCCACCACTCCCGCTGGCCGCGAATGGGCAGCGATCCTCGGCGCGCACCTTCCCGTCGAGTACGTCACCGCGCTCGTGGACACCATGCTGCTGCCTGACTCCCACCACCGCCCTGATGTCCTCGGCTCGTTGCACGCGGCAGGCTGGACCGCGGACCGGGACGCCGCAGCCCCCACGCCTACGGTCGTCTCGCCGGACGGCCTGGTCCGCTTCACCGAGGAGACCGCACTCAGCACCACGCGCGGGCCGTGGCACGCCGCCTGCACGGTCGACGGACATACCTGGTGGACAGCCGTCTTCAGCACCCACACGCCGCCCGGTGTCGTCGCCGCGTTCACCCGCAGCCTCGCCTCCGACGACCCGCTGCCGCGGATGGCCATCGGAACACCGCTGTACGGATGCGGGCCCTATACCCGCCTCACCCAGACCCCCCACGGATATGACGACGAGCAGGCACAGCTCGAAGCACGGATCACCGAAGCCCGTGGCCACCGCCTCGCCGCCGCATCACCCGCCGCACCGCGGCCCTCCTCCCGGCGCGCGCCCCGCACCCGCTGACCGCTCTTTCCTTCCCCCCATCACCCCCATCTCAGGAGCTTTCCGTACCTCTCGCACCCCGCCGAACCCCGCCGACGATCACAACTGAACGTCCGCCCCGCCTGGCTGTCTTCCTCTTCCGCCGATACCTGCGTGCCCTCGTCCTGAGCCCTCGTGATGGGGCCACCCCACTGGCAACCGGCCAGCCCGAAGCCGCCCTGGACGAACCCCGCATCCTCGGCCACCACAGCTAACTCCCACGCCACCGCACCCCGACCAGGAGGCCCGTGACCGACCCCTCTGTTCACCCCGTGAGATTCGCCCAGGAGATCGCCGACCAGCTCGGCCGACTGTCCGAACATCTCGCGCTCGCACCGCCGCGCGAGGCCGCCCACATCCTCGCCACCGTCCTCGACCAGGACATCGGTGTTCTGGGCCGGTTCACCGCTTTGATGGCCACCGGCTCACAGTTCGCCAAGCACCACTCCGAGCGCGGCATCCTCCCGCCCGAGGTCTGGCTGGCAGTAGGCCGCGCCGCCAACGAACTCCACAGCATCGGCCAAGACCTCGACGAGCACGTCGAACAGCTCGACGCCCTCGCCAACCCCGCCGCCCCACCCCGGCCGGCAACACCGCCACCGGTCGCTTCGTCTCTCGTCGTCAGGCGGCGCCGATGAAGAAGCAGTGGACCGGCTGGGGGCCGGGCCAGCAGCCCGAGCAGCACTACCTCATCCAGCCCCGCCATCTCGCCGGTGGCGGCGACCTGCGGCACGTCACAGAGTTCCTGCGCGCCTCGGGCTGGAAGGACAAGTCCACCACCGGAGGCCGTCTCGTCTTCGACAGCCCCGACCGTACGGTCCGTGTCGGCTACGACCCGTTCACCCAGCCCGGCGGCTGGACAGTCTCCGGCAAGCCGACAGCGCAGCAGCACGCGTGGCATGCAACATTCGGACGACAAGTACCTGTGGAGATCGTCGCCGGGTTCACCGACGCGCTCACCCAGCCCCGCTCCGCTCACGCGCCCAACGTCTGGGCACCGCTTCAGCAGCAGGGCTGGAGGACCGAACGCAATGGGCAGTTCACCGCGACAAGCCCGGACGGCGACGCGTTCGTGCAGTTCTACTCCGACGGGGCCGGGCAGGCCCACTGGTTCGCCGGAGCCGGCACCGAGCACGGCCGGAGCTGGGACGCGACGTTCACGCCGACCACCCCGATGCACCTCATCCAGGCGTTCGCGAGCGCTCTGGCCGACCCACGGCCGGTGATGCGTCCGCGCGGGCACGTCCCGCCGTCCACCCGGATCCGCACCACCTCCGTCTCCGTGCTGCCCTCCGAACTCGGAGCCTGGCAGCAGGCCCGGATCACCGCCGCCCGCGCCGCGACCTGGGCACGCAGCTCCTGGACGACCGCCCGGCCCCGACGCACCCCCGCCCCAGGCCCCTACTCCACAGCGGGCAGCACACGCCGCCGCTGATTACACACCGTCGCCATTCGCACAGCCGGACCCGATGCCAGCCCGACGGGCGACGCACTCAGCCCGCAGTCTTGCGCCCGGGCCCGCTCCCACTCAACCAAGGACCCTTCATGCCCGACCACTTCCCGGACGACGTCACCCCCACCCCCGACGACATCCGCGACGCCGCCGAGACCCTGTCGCAGCTCACGGAGTATCTGCGCACCAACCCCGACCTGCGCACGGCACTCGCCCTCATGGAGCCGCTGCTCGACGAATACGCCGGCCTTCCCATCCAACTCGGCGACACGCTGCGGGCCTTCGCCCGAGCCCTCACCGACAACCCCACCATCCCGCACGGCGCTGCCCTCACCCTCGTCGCCGACCTGCGCAGCGCAGCGTGGGAGCAGACCGGCCACCACAGCCTGCACTACACGCTCGACGAACTGCGGGCCATCCTGCGCCCCGAACTCGATACGGCACAGGGCCGTTCGTGACCCACGCGGACCGGCAGCTGACCGAGCACTCCGCCCAGTTCTCCTGGCGCATCCCGCACGACACCAATCCCCTTCCCCCGGCTGGAACCGGTGACGCCGGCGGTCGCACGCCCGCCGACACACCGGCCAACGCCGATCAATCCGAGCGGACTGGCAGCGGTCTGGCCCTCTCCATCCCTCTCTCATCAACAACCCAGTGACCCACCCCTACTTCCCCACCCGCGCCAACGAGCCCCAGAACACCATCTGGTTCGAGACCCGCCCTCGGCACCTGGCCGGCCGCGGCGATCCCCGACGCATCACGCAGACGTTGCGCGCCGCCGGGTGGAAGAACCATTCCGACCCGGACTATCCCCACGTCCTCCTGGCCAGCCCCGACTACCAGCACACCCTGGTCCTGGAACCCGGACCAGAGCCGTACGCAGCATGGTGGCGCATCCGCGGCGGATCCGAAGAGCGGCGCTGGTACACGGAGTTCGGCGGCAACACCCCTGTCGAGATCCTCGCATCGCTCACCGACGCTCTGCTGCAGCCTGCACCCGAGACCACTCCGGACATCTGGCTGGCGCTCACCTCGGCGGGCTGGACCTACGAGCGCGACGAGAACGGCAACCAGCGTGCCGCGCATCCGGACGGCATCCTGAGCCTGCGCCGCTGGACCGTCTCCCCCGCTGAGCGCTTCTTCTGGACCGCGGAAGCCACCCTCGCCACCGGGCTCGGCGGCCTTAACCGGCTGTGGCGCGCCTCCCTCGACGACAACATGCCGCAGCATCTGATCGCCGCGTTCGCCGCCGCTCTGGCCAGCGACGAGCCTGTGCAGCGCGGCCGGTACGACGTTCCCCACTCCCATCTGGTCACCCAGCACCAGCGCGGACCACAGGGCGAGCAACTTGCCGCCGCCCACGAGGCTCGTCTGAAGGCCGCCCGCGCCGCTGCCCGCAAAGTCCGACGCAGCGCCGCCCTGCCGACGCACAGCGGACCAGCTCCCGCCACCGCCTCCCCGGCCACCGTGCGGGGTCGCTGACCCAGGCCGGGCGGCCCGGCCTCCCGGCTCACCACCCGCCCTGCCCTCACACCAGACCCTGCACCTGGAATGCCTTTGATCCCCACGACGCCTGCCCCGAACGAGATCCACCAGCTGCATCTGGACCAGTTGGACGCCTTCCTGCGGGAGAGCGAACTCATCCTCGAAGCCTGGAACATCTACTCCGACGAACACACCGACCTCGACGGC
>NZ_JBLRVZ010000099.1:0-7368 GCF_048159505.1 Streptomyces sp. T028 | reverse complement strand
GCACAACGCCCGCGACGCCCGCCGACCGCTCGCCCTCCTCGGACTCACATGATCACGAACCGGACATCGAGCAACTTTGCCGATGCCCTGGCTCAACCTCTAGAAGCGACCGTTCATTCCGTGAATCCTCAGTCACTTGTGAAAATATAGCGTTGGGGTTTCGCCCCTGTTGAGAGTATTCGCACCGGTGTTGTAATCCCTGCCTAAACGCTTGTTTTTGTATAGCGTCCTCCCCATAGTGGAATGTGGAGGCGAGTGCAGACGAGCCGTCACGGCGAACATGCCTCGTCTTCCAACGACAAGCCCGGAGCTACATGTAGCGAAAGAACCCTGACGCATTCCTGCGCCGGTGTTGTTTTGTGTGTCTCTTCGAGTCTGTCGTCCTTCGTGTAACAGAAAGGAGGGTGCCTATAGATACACCACAGAGCAACCCAACCCGCGCGCAGCTTTCCAAGCTGCAATGGTTCGAAATCCACTTCGTGCGCAGTCTCACGGTCGCCGAGGTGGTGCGGGCACTCCAACCGCTCGCCTACCGCCCCTTGATCGGATGGCTTCGGCGTACGCCGGCGGTGGCGCTGGAACTGCGGGGATCAGCGGACGGTGTCCGGTGGTTGGTCGGGATGGATACAAGCATCAGCGAGGAGCTGGCAGCCCAAGTACGGGCGCAGCTTCCCGGGCTGGTACTCGTAGCTCTCCCGAACCCACCGCGTCGGCCCATGCAGGTGGTCGCGAACGTCCACCTGTCGAATCTCACGGGCGTGCTGCGGACGGACATGTCAGCGAGCGTCACGGCCGGGCTGCTTGAGGGGATGGCCTCGCTGGGGCGTGACGTATCGGCCGTTCTTCAGTGGGTCGTCGGCCCGGCGCAGTCCCGATCGCGGAAGCCGGAGTCGTTCAGCGTGACACGGGCTCTGGGCCTGGTTGCCGTGGCCAAGGAGTCGGCGGACGACCGGCAGGTCTGGAAGCGGAAGACGCACGAGCCGCTGCTACTGGTACGTGGCCGCATCGGGGCGCGTGCCCGTTCGCTTGAATCGGCCCGTCTGGTGGTGCGGCGCCTTGGCGAAGCGCTCCAGGTTGTCAGTAGCAGTCATGTTGAACTGCGTGTCCCCCGCGCGAGCGTGCGGGGCACTCGCCAGCTCGACAGTGCTGCGGCGAACAACCGATGGTCGGGCGTCCTGAATGTGGCGGAGCTGGCGGGAGTTGTCGGCTGGCCGGTAGAGGCGACCGCATCTCTGCACGCCCGTCTCGGTCGCCACTATCCGGCACCAGCGCAGATCACCGTGCCGGTAGAACGAGGTGGTCAACCGGACGGCCGTGTCCTGGGCGCCGGCCTGCATCCTGCTCAAGCGGATCATCTGGTCACGCTGCCGACGGAAAGTGCGGTGCATCATCTGCACGTGGTCGGCCCGACGGGAAGCGGCAAGTCGACGCTGCTGGCCCGGTTGCTCCTCGCAGACGTTCGGGCAGGTCGAAGTGTCTTCGTTCTTGAGCCGCGCGGCGACCTGGTGGAAGCGGTGGTGGCCGGCGTCCCCGCGGAGCGCCGCGAGGACGTGGTGGCCATCGAGCCGGGCTCGTCTGAGAAAGTCGTCGGCTTCAATCCGCTCGCGGGACCGCGCGAGGACGCCGAGCAGCGGGCCGACCATCTCTTGTACTTGTTCCGTGAGCTGTACGGTACGAGCCTCGGGCCGCGAAGTGCCGACGTGCTGATGCACGCCCTGGTGGCACTTGCTCGTAGTGACCAAGGAACGCTGGCCGATCTCCCGGTCCTGTTGACCAACGCCGCGTTCCGCCGTCGGGTGCTCGGCGTGGTCAACGACCCGCTTGTCTTGGCGCCGTTCTTCTCGTGGTACGACGGGTTGTCGGAGGCGGAGCGGCAACAGGTGGTCGCGCCTGTGCTGAACAAGACGCGGGCTTTCCTGAGCCGCACGCCGATACGTCGGCTACTCGGCCAGGCCGCACCGCGGTTCGGGTTGGACGAACTGTTCTTGCGTCCGCGCATCGTGCTGGTGAACCTGAACTCTGGGGTCATCGGAAGCGAGACGTCCCAGATGATCGGCGCCCTGCTGGTGACGCAGCTCTGGCAGGCGATGCAGCGTCGGGCCTTGGTTGCCTCGACCCACCGGACGCCAGCCATGGTCGTTATCGACGAGGTACAGCAGTACCTCCGGCTGCCCGTCGACCTCGGCGACCTGTTCGCCCAGGCGCGCGGGCTTGGCGTCGGCCTCACCGTGGCGCATCAACACATGGCGCAGCTCCCGCCGAAGCTGCGGGCGGGAATCACGGCCAACGCGCGGAATCGCGTGGTGTTCCGTCCCAGCAGTGAGGACGCGTCGAGCCTCGCGACCATCCTCGGTGGCGGCCTGATGGCGGATGACCTCGCGCTGCTCGGGGCGCACGAGGCGTATGCCGAGGTCTTGGTGAACCGACGTATCAGCGAGCCGTTCCTTGTCCGGACGCTCCCACCGGACACGCGCGCCCTCGGTGATCCTGCCGTCTTACGTCGCCAGAGTGCGCAGTGGTATGGAGTGGACGGGGTGGAGCTGGACGCGCGGCTTCGTGCGCGGTGGCACGGCGGCGACGAGGCGGCGTCGAGTCCGATCGGGCAGATTCCACGGAGGCCCCGGCCATGATGGCTTCGTATCGGCGTTCGCACCGCGTTGGTTGCCTTGGTCGTCGCCTCTCTGTTGTGAGGGCGCAGGCACCAAAGAAACTCTCACCCACGGGAGTACTCCCATGGTGAGACCTCGCCTGCTCTCATCGGCGCGGGTGGAGCGGTTGCGTTCTCGGCTGAGTCCACGCGACGTGGCGGTGTTGGCATCGCTGAGCCGTGTACGGCTCCTGAGTCTGGAGCAGCTTCGCCGCCTGGCCGTGACGGATGGATCGCCCCGGGCTCGCACACGTCGGGCGCAGCTGATGATGACCCGGCTTACAAAGCTCGGCGTCGTGGTGCGGTTCGCCCGGACCATCGGGGGTGTGCGGGCGGGGTCGTCGGGCTATATCTACGGCCTGACGGGCCTTGGTCAAGCGGTCATTTCTACGGGCGGGCCGCTCGGTGGTCGGCGTCGCCGGGTGTGGGAGACGAAACCGTATTTTCAAGACCACATGCTGGCCGTGAGTGAACTGTACGTCCAGATGGTCGAGCGGCACCGCGAAGGTGGCGTGGAGCTACTGGCGTTTGACGCGGAACCAGATTCGTGGCGTCACTTCACGGGCAGCGGCGGCGAGTTAGTCCAGGTGAAGCCGGACGCGTACGTACGTCTCGGGCTGTCGGCCATGGAGTACAGCACGTTTATAGAGGTGGATTTGAGTTCGGAGACGCTGCCGACCATCCAGCGCAAGAGCCAGCGGTATATCGACTACTGGCGCAGCGGCATGGAGCAGCAGTGGCACGGGGTGTTCCCGAAGGTGCTGTGGCTCGTAAAGGACGAGCATCGAGCGGAGCGGATCACGGGCGTGGTGAAGAAGTTGGCCCATGACGCGCAGGCGCTCTTTGATGTCGGGCTTTTAGCGGCGGGTGGCCGGCTGCTCGGGGGGACCACCCCATGATGTGGAAACTACACTGCCGCGGCCCACCTGGGAGGTAGGCGAAAACATCGAAGTGCGTTTAACTAGAAGGAGGATTAGACATATGGATGAGGTAATAAAGAAGACACCACCCGGAGATGAAAGCACACTGCTGCTCACGGTGCGCGAGGCGTATATGCGCCTGCGGATTAGTAAGTGGAAGTTGTATGACCTGCTCCGGTCACACCAACTTGAAGCCGTGAAGATTGGGCGGCGCACGCTGATACCGCTGCGCTCGATTGAAGCGTTTGTACTGAAGGGCTGGAAGGAGTCCTTCGCCTGATGGCTCGGCGTAATGCAAACGGCGAGGGGACGATTTACCGGCGTAAGGACGGACGGTATGAAGGTGCTGTCTATGTCCTGACAACCAGCGGCATACATAAGCGGGTTCGCGTCTATGGCGCGACCCGCGCCGAGGTCAGTCGGAAACTGACGGAAGCCAAAGCGAGGGATGACCAGGGGATTCCGGTAGCGGATAGGAACTGGAAGCTCGGGGAGTACCTGGACTACTGGCTTGAGGAGGTAGTGAGGCCCGGAAAGAAGCCGAAGACGTACGAGCAATACGAGTTGGTCGCGCGCCGCAATCTGAAACCTGGCCTTGGACACAAGTATCTGTCGAAGCTCACCGTTCGGGATGTGCAAACGTACATCAACCAGCAGAGCGTGCAAGGCTACTCGGCTCGTCGCGTCGAGATGATTCGCAACACTCTCAGCTCAGCATTAACGCGCGCCATGAAAGAGGAGTTGGTCAATCGCAACGTTGCCCGCCTCGTAGACTTGAAGGCACCTGAGACGGGAGTAGAAGCCGCAGAAGTAGCCCCCTGGTCGTTTGACGAAGTGCAACGGTTCTTAGTCGTAGCTCGCACTCACCGGCTCTATCCCGCCTTTCTCCTAGCACTGTTCTATGGGATGCGCCGTGGCGAGATTCTCGGCCTTGCCTGGAAAGACATTAACCTCACCGATAGCACTCTTAGTCTTCGCCGACAGCTACAACGCGTCGGCCGTGAACTCTTGCTCACTTCACTCAAGACGAAGACGAGTCGCCGCAATCTGCCCCTCGTAGAAGACATGACGAAGGCGCTTGAGGAACTACGGGCGCTAGAGTCTCCCGTCTCTGACGACGACCTCGTATTCAGAACGAACGTTGGCACGCCGATCGAGCCGCGCAACTTCGTCCGAACGTTCCAGCAGCTCTGCGATAAAGCTGGCGTCCGGATAATTAAGTTCCACCACCTACGCCATAGCCAGGCGACCATGCTTGAGCATCTGCAAGTTCCGGTCAAGACGGCCCAAGCGATCCTTGGGCACTCAAGTCCTGCGGTGACGCAGCAGATCTACCAGCACGGTGGGATGAACCTAAAGCGTGATGCTCTAGAACTACTGCAAGCGAGACTACGAGAAACCAAAACCGCCCAGGCGGATACGCCTGGGCGGTTGGTGGATGCGATTGACGGCAACGGTAGCCGTCAAGTTAGCCGTCAGAGTCATATTTGGAATGATCTTTTGGCTTGGATTATCTCTGGAGGGCCAGGAGGGGCTCGAACCCTCGACACCCTGCTTAAGAGATCGAACCACTGCAACATAGAACAGCGTGTTACAGGGGTAGATGCGATCTTGAAAGACAGTCGGCGACGCTGGTTGCTCGGTGCCGTTGCCGTCAGCGTTGCCGTCAATTCCAGATGATACAGAACGTAGCGAATTACTACGCAGTGCAACGACAGAATGGCAAGGTTGATACGTGAAGCTGTCGTTTGAGCTACTCGCCAACCTCGTTAGCTTTCCTTGTCCACGCTGTAGATACGAAGTCGAGATCCAGCTCCTTGACGCCCGCGTGCAGGCATACCGGTACTGCCCTTGCTGCCGGGCGCGCATCCACCTGGTCGACAAAGACGGCTCAATGTTCGGAGCGTTTGAGGAAGTAGACCACGCCATGGATCAACTCAATAAGGCCCTGAAAGGACTCTTCTGATGCGCTACGAACGTGACCTGCAAGTCAAGCTCCAAGAGAGATACCGCCGCCTTTACAAGACGGACTACAACGTCTTTGATCGACAGATCAAGTATTTCTACGACTTCGTTCAGCAATCACCGGCTCTCCGTGCAATCACAGAAAGGATCGCCGGGAGCCTTTCCAAGTTGGACGCTGACAAATGGATCGAAGACCACTTGAACGGTCGCGGTCACTACGATTGGCCTGACTCGGAGATCGGCCACATGAAGGTGGCATGGCGACTCATCACAAGGTGGGCCGGTGGCGAGAACCCCAATAAGCACGCATCTTCAATCTCGCGTGAAAGGCACTGGCCAACGATCTACCGGGAGTTGACGGAACGGACAGTCGAACCGTTCGTCGAGTACCTACAGGAGCAGATCGGCTCAGCAAGCGAAGTTCTCTACATGCTCGAACGCTTCACTCGGCGACTTGAAGCCTTCGATCAAGATGAGCTATACGAGAAGTATCAGTCGGACACCGCACGCGGCGAGGCACTCTACGATCGCTACCTTCGCCGGTTCCTGTTCGACCAGGGGATTGACTATCCGTTCTCACAGCCGAAGTCCGCTTCGGGTGAAGCCGATGTAGTCAGCGGCCTTGAAGGTGACGACCCTCTCGTCTGCGAGGTCAAGCTGTACGCCCCAGAGAGGAGCTACGACGTTCGGTACGTGGCGAAGGGATTCCAGCAAGCAGTCAGCTACGCCCGTGACTACGGGAAGAACGTGGCCTACCTCGTGATCTTCAACCTGAGCGACCACGGTCTACAGCTCCCCACCGATGAGGACACAAAGCCCTGGCCACCGCGACTCCATGTTGAAGGCGTCACCGTCTACATGGTGACCGTGCAGGCCAAGCCACTTCTTTCTGCGAGCAAGCGCGGAAAGGCAAGTCCGCGCGACGTTCGGCGCGAAGAGCTCGTCAGCCCGCAAGACTCTTAGGACTCCCGGGTGAGTCTCGCTCGCTCAACTCAGGCAGGCGAACCGTAGTCCCGCCGGTTCATCCGCGCGCCGGCGGCGTGTCACAGGCGACCCTCATCACCCGCGCACCGCTGGCCCTCCCTGAACCCAGCGACCTACACTGATGGGTCGCTCCTCTTGTCCGTCTCCACCCATCTCACGCGGTGTTGGTCATATGAGGTGTTCGTGTCCCTGATCCCCGACGGCCTCCCCGAGTCGCACCGCCCTATCGCGCTGGAAGCCGACCGCATCCACGAGAGTGCACTGTGGAGCGCTCAAGGCCAGTTCGAGCAAGCCAAGTTGTGGCGGCTCATCAACGTTGCACTCGGCGTTCCGGCGGCTGCACTTGCCGCTGTCTCGGGTGGAACTGCACTGGCCGGTGACGTTGGCGTGTGGCCCGGCATCCTCGCCCTGGCGGCAGCAGCATTGAGCGCAACCCTCACTACCGTGAACGCATCGCGCCGAATGACACAGGCGCAAGCATCTGCGAACGCCTACCTCCAACTCCAGACGGCAGCACGCCAGTTCCTGACTGTCGACCTGTCCGACTTGAACCGCGAGGACGCACGGGACACCTTGCGCAGCTTGACCAACACCCGCGACGAGCTCAACAAGACGGCCGATCCACCAGGCCGCCTCGCCTACAAGCTGTCGAGCCGGAACATCAGCGGTGGCGGCCAGAGCTACGGGGCGGACGAGGGGGAGTAACCATGGCTATGACCACAGCAGCGGCGTTCAACGAATTCGATGCCAAGGTGAAGCAGGGCATCGGCAAAGTTGCTCGATGTCCGGTTCGTGATCATGTGAGTCCGAGGAGGGCGAGCGGTCGGCGGGCGTCGCGGGCGTTGTGCCGCA
>NZ_JBLRVZ010000098.1:0-9595 GCF_048159505.1 Streptomyces sp. T028 | reverse complement strand
GGGTGGGCAGGTGCAGCACCGCGCCGGGCGGGACGGTCGGCGGGAGTGCGATCGGGCAGGCCACCCACGCCCAGTCCGCATACGAGCGCGGGTCGGGGCGGGTGGGCAGTTGCAACCGCAGCAGCGCCCGGCCCGGATCATCGGCGCGGACCAGGGTGGCCTGCTGGCCGTCGCACGCGGACAGCAGCAGCATCCGCGCCGCATGGGGTGCGGCCTCCAACTCGAACACATCGGCGGGCATGCGACCGTGCGTGCCNCCACGCCCAGCGCGGTCGTGTGCCCGGCGCGCCGAGCCGCGGGCACGGCATGGGTGTGGGCGAGGTCGGCGTGGACCCGGCCCCGGTGGATGCGCAGGGTGGGCAGGTGCAGCACCGCGCCGGGCGGGACGGTCGGCGGGAGTGCGATCGGGCAGGCCACCCACGCCCAGTCCGCATACGAGCGCGGGTCCGGGCGGGTCGGCAGCTGCAGCCGCAGCAGCGCCCGGCCCGGATCATCGGCGCGGACCAGGGTGGCCTGCTGCCCGTCGCACGCGGACAGCAGCAGCATCCGCGCCGCATGGGGTGCGGCCTCCAACTCGAACACATCGGCGGGCATGCGACCGTGCGTGCCTGCGCTGGAAGGCGGCGATCTGCCGGGTCCGGGACCTGATCACACCGGACGGCAGATGCCCCCCGTCGGGGACCGCCGCACGGACGGCATCCCACTCACCCGGGGTGCGCCTCACGGGGTCGGCGGGCCAGGTGGCGAGGAGTCCGGCGGTCAGACCGGCCCGCCACTTCGCCGACCGCAGCAGACGCCCCGCCTGCTCCTGCGCCATCCGTACGACCCGGTCATTGACCCGGACACCCTCAGGCGGGCCGCTGGTCCAGCCCAGACGCCGCAACGCCATCCACGCCTGCGACGGCAGCCCGCGGCCCTCAGCATCCACGCCCGAGGCCAGCAGGTCGACATCGGCCGTATTCCAGTGCTCCGCCAGCAACCCGGCCGCCATGTCGGACACCAGATCCGCAGCCCAGCCCACCCGCTCCGCCACAGCCGTGGCCGACAGCACCTGGCCCGTCTTCTCCACCACACCCGTGCGCAGCAGACCACGAGCACAGGCCGTGCGGGCCGTCTCGCCCTCACCCAGCGGCAGTCTCCGGCTCACCCGCCCCCCTTCCCTCACCCGTGGTGCTGTCATCCGATCAACGACACACCCCCGGAAAGGTCACGCATTCGATCCGCGCACGCACACACGACACCCATCCCGGACGCGCGACATGACGCGAACGGATGACACATCACTACGGATCCCTAAGAAAACACGTGAGCCTGCAGAAGTACGGTTCGCTCGGCGCGGTCTTCACCCTGCTGTCCTGGCTGATCACGCTGTGCGTGGTCGTCACCCTGTGCCTCACCGCCGGCGCGGTCGTCGCCCGCGAACCCTGGGCGGCCCGCCACCTGGGCACACGGGCCCGGGCTGACTCGCCGGGCCCCGCGTCCGGGGATACGTTGGAAGCCGGACCGCGGCCGGACAGTCCATCACCGGGATCACCCAACTCATCGGAGTCGCCGGAATAGCGCCCCCTCCCGCGCCTGAAGGAGGCGGGGGAGTCCAGCGGTCGCCCGCTGGGGTTCCTGCTTCACGCCGGCCCGGCGGCCAGGATGTCGCGTGCCGCGTTCACGTGGCGGTCATGCACGGCGTGTCCGTTTCTCCCCCGCAAGCGGGAGGTGCCCCATCCCGGCCTGAAGGCCGGGGTATCCACGGAGGAATTCCGATGAACGAGAGCAACCACACCGGTCACTCCATGCGCCACCGCACCCCGAAGGAGCGCGCCGAGCGCGGCAAGGCCGCCCGCAGCGTCGTACCGAGGTCCGCGCACGCCGAGTTCACCCCGCCGCCCAAGCGCACCGACCCGGTGGACATCATCGAGGGGCAGTCGGCGAGGCGGGTCCCCGAACTCGTGCCGATCCGCTACGGCCGGATGAGCGAGTCGCCGTTCCGCTTCTACCGGGGCGCCGCCGCCATCATGGCCGGCGACCTCGCCGAGACTCCCCGCACCGGCATCCGGGTGCAGCTGTGCGGGGACGCGCACATGCTGAACTTCCGGCTGCTGGCCTCGCCGGAACGCCGGCTGATGTTCGACATCAACGACTTCGACGAGACCCTGCCGGGGCCCTGGGAGTGGGACGTCAAGCGGCTCTCGGCCAGCCTGGTCATCGCGGGCCGCGCGAACGGCTTCAGCGCCAAGGAACGGGCGGGCGTGGTGCGGGCGGCCGTACGGTCGTACCGCGGCTGGATGCGGTCCTTCGCCGGGATGGGCAATCTCGAGGTCTACTACACCCGGTTCGAGGCGGACGAGCTGCAGAAGCAGTTCGCCCCGGAGGCCGGCGGGAAGAACCTCGAGCGGTGGGAGGAGACCCGGGAGCGGGCCCGGGGCCATGACACCGTGCAGGTCTTCGACAAGCTCACCCATGTGGTCGGCGGCAAGCGCCTGATCGCCAACGACCCGCCGCTGCTGGTCCGGCTCGGCGACCTGCTGCCGAAGGCCGAGGGCGGCGTGCTGGAGACGGAGATCAGCCGGCTCGTCGAGCGCTACGGGCAGTCCCTGCAGTCCGACCGCCGGTTCCTGCTGGAGAGCTACCGCGTCGCCGACGTGGCCCGCAAGGTCGTCGGGGTGGGCAGCGTCGGCACCCGCTGCTGGATCGTGCTGCTGCTCGGCAAGGACGACGAGGACCCGCTGTTCCTCCAGGCGAAGGAGGCCGACGACTCGGTCCTCGCGCCGTACGCGGGCTCCGGCGGGTTCCGCACCCAGGGCGAGCGGGTCGTCAGCGGGCAGCGGCTGATGCAGGCCACCAGCGACATCTTCCTCGGCTGGGAACGCACCACCGGCATCGACGGCCGCCGCCGCGACTTCTACGTCCGTCAGCTGCGGGACTGGAAGGGCATCGCCGTGGCCGAGAGCATGTCGCCCAGGCGGATGACCGTGTTCGCGCAGGTGTGCGGCGCGACCCTGGCCCGCGCCCACGCCCGCTCCGGCGACCGCATCGCCATCGCCTCCTACCTCGGCGGCGGCGACGTCTTCGACCGCGCGCTCGCGACCTTCGCCGAGCTGTACGCGGACCAGAACGAGAGGGACCACCAGGCCCTCCTCGACGCGGTGAAGTCGGGACGGGTCCGCGCGGAAGCGGCCTGAGAGGGACGCCCTGACGCCTGACGAGGAGAGAACCGTATGGACCGTTACCCGCCCATCGCCGACCACGGGCTGATCGGGGATCTGCAGACCGCCGCCCTGGTGACCTCCGAGGGGGTCGTCGACTGGCTGCCGGCGCCGCGCTTCGACTCGCCCAGCGTCTTCGCGTCCCTGCTGGACCACGACCGCGGCGGACACTTCCTGTTCGCGCCCACCACCCCCGACGTGACGCGCCGTCAGCTGTACTACCCGGACAGCGCCGTCGTCGTGACCCGGTTCCTGTCCCCGGACGGGGTCGGCGAGGTCCTCGACCACATGCCCGTCATCACCTCCGGCACCGCGTCCGACCGGCACTCGGTGGTGCGGATCGTACGGACCGTGCGCGGCACCGTCCGTTTCGAACTGGACTGCCGTCCCCGCTTCGACTACGGCCGGGCCGGTCACACGCTCGACCTGGCCGACGGGTCCGCCGCCTTCCACACCCGGGGCGCGACCGCGTATCTGCAGTCCACCTTCCCGCTGGAGGCGCACGGGACCGATGTCCGCGGTTCCGTCACGCTGAACGCGGGGCAGTCGGCGGCGGCCGTGTTCACCGTGTGCGGCCCGGACGGCGAGGCACCGCCGCCGCCGACCAACGAGTCGGTCGAGGCGGGCATGTGGGACGTCATCGACTTCTGGCAGCGCTGGGTGCGCACCTCCCGCTACCGGGGCCGCTGGCCGGACATGGTCAACCGCTCGGCCATCACCCTCAAACTCCTCACCTACGGCCCGAGCGGCGCCCCCGTCGCCGCCGCCACCATGGGGCTGCCCGAGCAGGTCGGCGGGGAACGCAACTGGGACTACCGGTTCACCTGGGTGCGCGACGGCTCGCTGTCCGTGCGGGCCCTGCTCGACCTGGGGTTCATCGAGGAGGCCGCGCAGTTCGTGCGCTGGCTCGGGGACCGGCTGCGGGCCCGGGACGGCTCCGCCGCGACCGGTGGCGAACCCCTGCAGATCATGTACCGGGTCGACGGCGACCCCGTGCTGACCGAGGAGAACCTCGACCACTTCGAGGGCTACCGCGGCTCCCGCCCCGTACGCGCCGGGAACGCCGCCGCCGACCAGCTCCAGCTCGACATCTACGGCGAGCTGTTCTACGCGATGTCCGAGGGCATCGAGGAGATCGGCCAGCAGGTCGGCTACCACGGCTGGAAGGGCCTCGCCCGGCTGATGGACTGGCTGTGCGACCACTGGGACCGGCCCGACGAGGGCATCTGGGAGACCCGCGGCGGCCGCAAGGACTTCACCTACAGCCGTGTGATGTGCTGGGCGGCCTTCGACAACTGCCTGCGCATGGCCGAGGAGTTCCGGCGCCCGGCCGACACCCCGCGCTGGACCCGGGCCCGCGACGAGATCCTGGAGCAGGTCATGGAGCGCGGCTGGAGCCAGAAGGAGCAGGCGCTGGTCCAGCACTACGGCGGTGACGTCCTCGACGCCTCACTCCTGCTGGCGCCCCGCGTCGGCTTCATCGCCCCGCGCAGCCCCGGCTGGCTGTCCACCCTCGACGCCATCGACCACCGGCTGGTCTCCGACAGCCTGGTCTACCGCTACGACCCGGCGGCCTCCCCCGACGGACTGCGCGGCTCCGAGGGCACGTTCAGCCTGTGCACCTTCCTCTACGTCGACGCCCTCGCCCGCGCCGGCCGGCTCCCGCAGGCCCGGTACACCTTCGAGAAGATGCATACGTACGCCAACCATGTGGGCCTGTTCGCGGAGGAGATCGGCCCGAGCGGGGAGCAACTCGGCAACTTCCCGCAGGCCTTCACCCATCTGTCGCTGATCATGGCCGCTTCGACCCTGGACGACGCGCTCGACCGGATGCCGGTTCGCTGAACGGGGGGATGGCCGGCCCCTGCGGCAGCATCTCGGTCACCACGAAGGAGAGCACGGTGGCCAGCACCACCAGCGCCACCGTGTCCACGTTGCCCAGCAGCAGCACGACCAGCACCACACTGCTCACGGGCACGCGCAGAGCCGCGGTCACCGAGGCCGCCATCCCGGCCGCCATCGCCGGCACCAGGCCCAGCCCGGGCAGCGGCGCGACCAGGGCGCCGGCCGCCCCGCCCAGGAACAGCGAGGGGAAGATGGGGCCACCGCGCAGGCTGCCCAGACTCACCGAGTAGGCGAGCGCCTTGAACGCGAGTACGGCGACCAGGGCGCCCACCGACCAGGCGTGCGGGTCCTTCGCCAGCTCGGACAGGGTGGACTCCCCGGACAGCGCGGCCTCGGCCGGCGAACGCCCCGTGGAGACCGCGTAGAGGGTGACGCAGACCGCGACGCCGATGCCGCACAGGGTGGTGTTGCGCACGGTGTGGGTGGTCACGAACCCGGCCGTGAACCGGCCGCCCACGAAGATCCAGTGGACGACGAACGCGATCACCGGCGCCAGCACCAGCACCCACAGCACGTCCGGCCAGTCGAGCGGTGGTGGCTCGGGCAGCCCGATGTCCAGGCTGCCCGTCTCGAAGCCGGTCCAGTTCACGAACCCGGTGAAGATCATGTCCCCGATGCCGCTGGCCAGCAGGGCCGGCAGCATCACCGCGAACAGTTGCGGCCCGCCCACCCCGGCCACCTCCATCAGCAGCACCGCGCCCACCACCGGGTTCCCGAACAGCGCCGAGATGGACGCCGCGGACCCGGCCGCCGCCAGCAGTGCCCGGCTCGCGTCGGTCTGCGGAGCCCGCACCAGGCTCGCGAACAGCAGCGCGAGGCCGCCACCCAGGGCGATCAGCGGCGCCTCGGGGCCCAGCACGACCCCGAGCGGCAGACCGACCACGGCGGCCACGACGACACCGGGCAGCGCCTCCTCGGTGACCCCGCCCGAGTGCAGTCCGGCCGCCGGCAGATGCCCACCCCGCCCGGGCAGCCGCGCCACCACCAGACCGACGACGAGCCCGGCGAGCGTCAGCAGCGGCAGCCCCCACCACCAGGGGGCCTCCTCCCAGCCCAGGTCCCGCGGCCACTCCGTCCAGACCAGGCGCTCCAGCTTGTCGACCGCGACGAGGAACCAGAACGCGATCAGCGCCACCGGGATGCCGATCAGCCCGCAGAACACCAGCGCCTTGCGGTACTCCGGCCGGTTCAGCATGGTCCGCAGCACATCGGCTTCCCGGGGCTGGCCGGCCGCCGTATGTCCGCCCGTATGTCCGCCCTTGTTTCCGCTCATATCGGAACGAAGCTATCCGTATCTCCCGGTGTTGCCCGCTGCCACGCCGGGGAGGCCCAGGGCACCCACCCCTGTGGGATCGTGGTCCTGTGACGCTCGACGACCTCGTCCGGCTGCGCCGGGCCCGTGACGCGATGGACCGTGACTACGCCGAGCCGCTCGACGTCCCGGCGCTCGCCCGCCTCGCCCTGATGTCCCCCGGCCACTTCTCCCGCAGCTTCCGCGCCGCCTTCGGGGAGACGCCGTACAGCTATCTCATGACGCGCCGGATCGAGCGCGCCAAGGCGTTGCTGCGGCGGGGCGACCTGACGGTCACCGAGGTCTGCTTCGAGGTCGGCTGTACGTCACTGGGGTCGTTCAGCTCCCGGTTCACCGAGCTCGTCGGAGAGACCCCGAGCGCCTACCGGGCCCGCGAACACGACGAGGGCGCCGACGTCCCCGCCTGCTACGCCAAGATCCACACCAGGCCGGTCAGGAACGGGCCCGTCAGGAACGCGCCGGTCGGGAACGAGCCCGTCAGGAACGAGCCCGTCAGGAACGAGCCCGTCAGGAATGGAGAAGCGAAAGCGGGCCCCCACCCGTAGCGTGAGCCGCATGGCCCACACCGTCGCACCGCACCTCGCCGACAGTCACGACCTGATCCGTGTGCACGGAGCACGCGTGAACAACCTCAAGGACGTCAGCGTCGAGATCCCCAAGCGCCGGCTGACGGTGTTCACCGGCATCTCCGGCTCCGGCAAGAGCTCGCTCGTCTTCGGCACCATCGCCGCCGAGTCGCAGCGGCTGATCAACGAGACGTACAGCGCGTTCGTCCAGGGTTTCATGCCGACACTCGCGCGGCCCGAGGTCGACGTGCTCGACGGGCTGACCACCGCGATCATCGTCGACCAACAGCGGATGGGCGCCGACCCGCGCTCCACCGTCGGTACCGCCACCGACGCCCACGCGATGCTCCGTATCCTCTTCAGCCGGCTCGGCACCCCGCACATCGGCCCGCCCAGCGCCTACTCCTTCAACACCGCCTCGGTCCGCGCGAGCGGCGCGATCACCGTCGAGCGCGGCGACAGGAAGGCGGTGAAGGCGACGTTCACCCGCACCGGCGGCATGTGCCCGCGCTGCGAGGGCCGCGGCTCGGTCACCGACATCGACCTGACCCAGCTCTACGACGACACCAAGTCCCTCAACGAGGGCGCGCTCACGGTCCCCGGCTACAGCATGGACGGCTGGTACGGCCGCATCTTCAAGGGCTCGGGCTTCTTCGACCCCGACAAGCCGATCCGCCGGTACACCAAGCGGGAGCTGCACGACCTCCTTCACAAGGAACCGACGAAGATCAAGGTCGAGGGCATCAACCTCACCTACGAAGGGCTGATCCCGAAGATCCAGAAGTCGATGCTCTCCAAGGACGTCGACGCGCTGCAGCCGCATGTGCGGGCCTTCGTGGAGCGGGCGATGACGTTCAGCGTCTGCCCCGAGTGCGACGGCACCCGGCTCGGTGAGGGCGCCCGGTCCTCGAAGATCGAGGGGCTGAGCATCGCCGACGTCTGCGCGATGCAGATCAGCGATCTCGCGGAGTGGGTGCGGGGGCTGTCCGAGCCGACGGTGGCGCCGCTGCTCGACGCCCTGCGGCACACCCTCGACTCCTTCACCGAGATCGGCCTCGGCTATCTCGCCCTCGACCGGCCCGCGGGCACGCTCTCGGGCGGCGAGGCGCAGCGCGTGAAGATGATCCGCCACCTCGGCTCCTCGCTCACCGACGTCACGTACGTCTTCGACGAGCCCACCACCGGTCTGCACCCGCACGACATCCAGCGGATGAACGACCTGCTGCTGAGGCTGCGCGACAAGGGCAACACGGTCCTCGTCGTGGAGCACAAGCCGCAGGTCATCGCGATCGCCGACCATGTCGTCGACCTCGGGCCCGGCGCGGGCACGTCCGGTGGCACCGTCTGCTTCGAGGGCGCCGTGGCCGGGCTGCGGGGCAGCGACACCGTCACCGGCCGCCATCTCGACGACCGGGCCGCCGTCAAGGCCACCGTGCGTACGCCCACCGGGAAGCTGGAGATCCGGGGGGCGACCACGCACAACCTCCGGGACGTCGACGTCGACGTTCCGCTCGGGGTGCTGACCGTCGTCACCGGAGTCGCCGGCTCCGGCAAGAGCTCGCTGATCCACGGCTCCATCCCGGCGGGGGAGGGCGTGATCTCGGTGGACCAGTCGCCGATCCGCGGCTCGCGCCGCAGCAACCCGGCGACGTACACCGGACTGCTCGACCCGATCCGCAAGGCCTTCGCCAAGGCCAACGGCGTCAAGCCCGCCCTGTTCAGCGCCAACTCCGAGGGCGCGTGCCCCACCTGCAACGGCGCCGGAGTCGTCTACACCGACCTGGCGATGATGGCCGGCGTCGCCACCACCTGCGAGGACTGCGAGGGGCGGCGCTTCCAGGCGGCGGTCCTCGACCACCACCTCGGCGGGCGCGACATCACCGAGGTGCTGGCGATGTCGGTGGCCGAGGCCGAGGAGTTCTTCGGCGGCGGCGAGGCCCACACCCCGGCCGCCCAGCGCGTCCTCGCCCGGCTCGCCGACGTCGGCCTCGGCTACCTCACCCTCGGCCAGCCCCTCACCACCCTCTCCGGCGGCGAACGCCAGCGCCTGAAGCTCGCCACGCACATGGCCGACAAGGGCGGCGTCTACGTCCTCGACGAGCCCACCGCCGGTCTCCACCTCGCCGACGTCGAACAACTCCTCGGCCTGCTGGACCGCCTGGTCGACGCCGGCAAGTCGGTCATCGTCGTCGAACACCACCCGGCGGTCATGGCCCACGCCGACTGGATCATCGACCTCGGCCCCGGCGCGGGCCACGACGGTGGCCGCATCGTCTACGAGGGGACTCCGGCGAACCTGGTCGCTGCGCGCTCGACGCTGACGGGGGAGCATTTGGCGGCGTATGTGGAGGTGTAGGGGTGGTTTTCCCACCCACCCGCCCGACTCGGCTCCTTGAGCAGTGCCGTCCCCGGGGCTCCGCCCCGGACCCCACGAAAGCCTGCCCACCCACCCGCCCGACTCGGTTGGCCGAGAACTGCACCGTCCGGGGCGGCGGTGGTGCCCCTGGGCAGTGGGCCGTGTGGAGGGCGGGTGGCCTGCTTGGGGCGTCTGGAGGGCGGGCCTTTGGCGTCGGCCTGCCCTCGGTGGGCCGGAGTACGGGGCGGCTGAAGGC
>NZ_JBLRVZ010000097.1:0-13810 GCF_048159505.1 Streptomyces sp. T028 | reverse complement strand
GTCGACTCCGTCATCACCGACCCGCCCTACAACTCCGGCGGCCGGACCGCGAAGGAGCGCACGAGCCGCAGCGCCAAGCAGAAGTACACCTCCGCCGACGCCAGCCATGCACTCCCGGACTTCACCGGTGAGAACATGGATCAGCGTTCGTACGGGTTCTGGCTGACGCAGATCATGACCGAGGCCCACCGACTGACGAAGAGCGGTGGCACGGCTCTGCTGTTCACCGACTGGCGTCAGCTGCCGATCACCACGGACGCGATCCAGGCGGCCGGCTGGCTGTGGCGTGGAGTGCTGGCCTGGCACAAGCCGCAGGCCAGGCCCCAGAAGGGCCGCTTCACCCAGAACTGCGAGTTCATCGTCTGGGCCTCCAAGGGGGCCATCGACGGCTCCCGTAATCCCGTCTACCTTCCGGGCCTCTACAGCGCCTCGCAGCCCTCAGGCAAGGCCCGCCAGCACATCACCCAGAAGCCCGTCTCGGTCATGCGTGAGCTGGTGCAAATCGCCCCGCCGGGCGGCACCGTGCTCGACTTCACCTGCGGCTCCGGCTCGACCGGCGTGGCCGCACTGCTGGAGGGCCGCGATTTCATCGGCGTCGAGAAGACCCGCCATTACGCGGAAATCGCCGCCGACCGACTCACCGAGACGCTCCAGCAGACCCTGACCCAGGACGACGTCACCCTCACGTCCTGACCGCCGTCTTCCGATGCCCGGAGCGGCCCGCTGAATGCTGCCCGGCGTCTTTCTCCCTCACCCGAAGAGGCGTTGTAGCACGAGAGTCCCGGTTACCGAAACCGGGGATTGTCCGGATGGTTGGAGCCGAAATCCCACCCATCGGCTGCGCCTTCAAGGAGACCCCTTTCGTGCCTGAATCCATAAACACCCCCGATGGCGGGGAGATGGAACCGGTCCGGCTGCCGGAATCCGATCTGGAGAGCATCGAAGCGAAGGTCCGCAAGCTGCTCGATCAGTCGGAACAGCAGGCCCGGCAGCTCGACAGCCTGTCCTCCGCACCCGTCCCCTCACCCTTCGCTGCCTACGGCATCCCGGGATTCGCGGGCATGCCCCTGCCGCCCGCTCCGCCGGAGCCGCGACCGATCCTGGAACTGGACGGCGAGGAGTACGAAGACGAACTCGACGCCCTCACGGACTGGGTGAACGGCTACTTCATCCGGTACGGCTCGGAGGTCACCACCGCGGCGCCCTGGTGCGAGCAGTGGCAGGAGCACGAGGACGTCGTGGCCTGGCTGCACTCCCTGTGGCTGGCCTACCAGCATCACAAGGAGCCCGAGGCGGGCCTGTCGGGCATGTTCGTGTGGCACCGCGATTTCCTCACACACGCCATTGCCGCCGTACGGGCGCCCGGCGGGCCGCTGTCGGCGTGCATGACGGACCCGGACCGGCCCGCCCACCGTCTGCTGCCCGGCCCGAAGCCCTCCTCCCGCTCCTCCCGGGAGCCGGAGCAGGACGTCCCTCCAGGCCAGGCCGCATGACCGGCAGCCCCGAGGCACGGTCGGCCTTCGGCCTGTCCTTCGACCCCCGCGCCCTGACCGACCTGCTCCAGGCCCCGGAAGACATCCGCGATCTGGCACTCGCCCAGCTCCAGGACGTCGTCAGCGCCCGGCTGTTCGGCAGCAAGCTCGAACGCGACCTAGCCGGCTGCCGAAAGTTGTACGTCGATCACCGCAACGAGTGGCGCATCGTCTACGCCCAGCGCCCGGCGCCCGCGAACTCCACACACCGCACCGAGATCCACGTGGTGGCCGTCCGCCCGCGCGCCAGGCACGACGTGTACGACACCGCCCGCGCCCGCCTCGGCATCGCCCGGCGTCCAACGGGCGCGCGGACGCATGCCGCGCGCACCCGCTCCCCCCAGCTGGACGCGACCCAGCCGATCCCCAAGCCGGGCCCGCTGCCGTCCGCGATGCCCGGCCTTCCCCGCCCCGCACCCACCACATCCCTGAAGGGTCCCCTTCGTTGACGCAGTTCCCCACCCTGATCGACCAGGTCGCCACCGCCGTCCTGGCGCCCGCCGCGGAGACCGAGAACCCGCACCACCGCGCCATCCTCGACGTGTTCACCGAGGTCCAGGACCTCGACCGGCAGCTCGTCGCCCTGTCCGGCGACAAGCTGCCCGACGGCGTCAGCGCCGCCGAGCAGCTGGAGAAGCTCACCGACGTCCTCGTCGAGCGCATGGCCGCGGGCGCCGAGCTGGGCGCACTGCTGTCCACCTCGTGTTGCTGCGCTGCTGCACCCGAGGGCGACGACGAACACGACGCGCAGGATGTGCCGGACGAGACGGAGGATGAGGACGCCGACTTCCTGTCCTGCCCGAGCCGGCCGAAGACGATCGTCCACGCCTGCCTCGATATCTTCGCCGTCGTCGGTGACCCGGACACCATGGCCTCCGCCGATCTCGTCCTGTGCCTGCGCGACCTGGCGGGTGACGCCGAGGGCCGCTGGCCGTACGCCGACCTCACCCAGGTCCGCCTTGCCCAGCTCCTGGCTCCCTACGGGGTCCGCACCCGCGACACCACCGGCCACGACGGCCGCCTCTACAAGGCATACCGGCGTACCGATCTGCTGGACGCACGAGCGGGCTGCTCCTGCTGACGCACCCCGCTCTCGCGCGCACGCGACGGGTGACGGACCGGGACTGGAACCTGGTCGACGCCTTCCACCAACACTGTTCGGAGACGAGCCTGCTGCGCCGCTGGGGCCGAACCTGCTTCGCGCGCCGGGACCTTTCGCGGCTGCTCGCCCATGCGGAGTGCTGGATCGGGCTCGACGCAGACGAGGAACCGGTCGGCCTCGTCTGCGTCGGCCCCGTCAGCCGCCAGGAGGGCGTCGTCGACCTCGGACTGCAGGTCGCCGACGCCCGCCAGCGCCAGGGCATCGGCACTGCCCTGGCCCGGCACGCGGCCGACGCCGCCCGCTCCCGGGGCGCTCACGCTCTGACCGCGTACACCGACGCCTCCAACATCCCGATGCTGCGTCTTCTCGCTTCCCTCGGCCCAGCCGTACACACGCGCGACGGCACCCACCTCGATGTCCGCATTGCCCTCGGCGAAACGTCTGCCGACAGCGGGCCGCCGTGATCACTCCCACCGAGAAACCAACCCCGCCTATGCCTCCCACTCCTCCTCCGCCTGCGAAGAAGGCGCTCACGGCCCTCGATCACCGCATTGAGGCGGCTGTCGGCCACAGCATCGATCAGCTGTGGCAGCACCGCGACCGCGACCTCCTCGACGAGCCGCATGCCCGCCTGGCTGACGCACACCGCGCTCTTGTCCAGGCCGAACACACCGTGACCTTCTACCGGGTCCAGCTCCAGAGGCTGGCCTCCGGTGAGTTCGCCGTCGACCATGCCTTGTTCACGCGCATCAACCGCACCGTCGCCACGCTGGAGGAGGCCGCCGCCACACGTGATGATCGCGAGCAACAGGTCAAGGCGGCGCTGGAGCCCGTGGAAGCCGCCCCCCGAAGTCGCAGGACCGGTCTGTCGGCGGAGCTGCCTCCGCCCGATCATGCGGCCCTGCTCGCCATTGCCCAGGGCGCCACACTGCGGGAACACCTGCTGACCCAGCGCCTGTCGGTCGTGACCGCCTCTGGCATCCGGGTCACCTACAGCCAGTTCCGTCGTTTGGAGCAGGCTGGTCTCGTCGCACGTGACGACTCCCACCCGCTGCACGCCGGGCAGCCGGTCACCCTCACCGACGCCGGCCGCTCACTCCTCGCCGCGCCGCGACCGCCCGGACCACAATCCTTGCCGCCTGTGCGGCGGGCTGGAGCCTGGCCGGCTGCGTCCGCCTCTCGGCGCTGAAACGCCTCAACGGTCCACTCGCGCACTCCTCGTTCCTGCCTGCGATCCGAAAGCATCGATGCCCACATCCACCCCGGACTTCCGCCTCGACGGCTACGAGGTGGTCAACGACCGTGTTGACGAGCAGTTCTGGCGGCACATCGCCATCGAGCAGGACATGCTCACCGCCCTGGCCGAGCACCACACTAGCGACGACCAGCACAGCTTCTACGTTCTGCACAACGGGGCCGTCACTTGGGGGATCCCTGGCGAGCCGCAGATAGTCGCCCTGCACCTCAAGCGCGACACCGTCGCGCGCACCTTCCGCTTCGCCCACGCCGAGCTGCCCCTGCCGGCCATGGCCCAGTCGTGGCTGATCGCCCGCGGCTGCCCCGAGAAGAAGATCCTCCTACCGGCGGGCATGGGTACCACGCCCGCTGACGACGCCACCCGGGCCCTGGAAGAGCGGCTACGCCGCGACGGCGACCACTTCGCCCTCCTGACCAGCTACACAAACGACAGCGAGCCCATCCAGACCACCGTGCTCCTGCGCGCCCTCGACGAGCGGGCGCCCGTGCCCTTCCGGGTGCTGCTGGAAGAGGCCGACACCGACACCTTCACGCACACGCTGCGCGAGGGCGGGTTTGCCACCTTTGAGGCCGCCACAACCTGGTGGGAGGCGCACTGGAGCGGCGAGGGCATCCCGCTGCCCGCCCCCGCACCACCTGCCCGCCGCACCACGCTGCCCGCGGCCCCGGCACGCCCCACGCCGCCACGCGGCCCAAGGCGCTGAGCCGAATACGAGAACTTCCCCCGGTGTCACGCCATTTCGCGCCGGAACGGATGTCGTTCGCGTATGTGAGTGCGGAATATAGCAGCCCATCCCCGGTTACCGAAACCGGGGATTCTCCGGACTCTTGAACTCGGCCCGCACTGCATCTGCCCGGGCCTGTTCCTGCATTTCTCCTTCCCCTCTATGGAGTCCAATTCCCCATGCGCTCAACCCGAATAGCCGTCTCTGCTGCCCTTCTGGGCGCCCTCGCTCCGCCCCTGGTCTCCGCGACCGCTGCGAGCGCCGTGCCCGCCGCCATGGACTAGCCAGAAAGCTGCCCCGGCAACGTCCGTGCTGTATCGCCGCCACCTGTAAGGCGGTTGGGTCGTGAATTTCCGGCCCTGTTTCCCTGAATGCCACCGGAAAGGAGATTGCTGTGCCCGATGCCGACGACGTGCTGGGCGTCCTCACCGAGCAGATAGAGACCCGCTTCCAGATGCCGATCGCCGAACTGCGCCAAGCCGTAGCCGCCGCTCCCCAGGCCAGCCCGGAAGCCGCCACGATCGTGCGCTGGCACGGCCTCCTCAGCGAGGCTCAGCAGGTACTGGACCAGGCCGAAGACGCCCTCGCCGAAGCCCTCGCCCAGCACATGGACGCCGTACCCGATCACGAATTCGTCGAGCTGCCCGAGCACCTCATGCAGTTCGCGCACACGGTGAACAGCGCGCACACCGTGCGGGAGGGACGCACCATGACGGTGCGCCACCTCCTCGACCCCCAGGCGATCGGAAACCGCACCGCCGTATGGCGCTCCCCAGCGGCGCGCCGGAGCCCGGCCCTGCCGACCACCGAACCATCGCTGCCCGCCGCAGGCCAGGCTCCCGTACGCGGGGCGGTCCGATGAGCGTGATCGACAAGACCTCCACACGGGACACCCTTCTGGAGGAGGCGTTCGGGGCCCCGGTCCGGGAGCTGTACGCGCAGGCGACAGGGCCCGACGCCTCCGCGGCCCTGGTGCGCGCGCTGGAGCTGCGCAGCTTCCTGGTGGTGGCCGAGGAGCAGGTGGCCCAGGTACGGGACCGCGTCCACGCCGCCACCGCCGCTGACCGGGACATGAACGAGCTGTCCGCCGACGACCTGCGCTTCGACGCCCAGTGGCTGGAGGCCGCCCTGTCCGGACGCAACGGCTACATAGCCGCCCTCGGCGAGCTCCTGCGGACCATGCCCGAGCCCGGCCAACGCCCGGCTCGGCCTCTCCAGTTCGCCCAGCAGAAGATCACGGCTGTTGCCGCACCCGCCCCGGCGCCCCCGCGCGCCGGGGCGGTGCGAACCCACCGCCCCTGAAAGTCCCATCGACCTTTGTCCCAGCCCTCCGCCAGCGACGCGCAGCAGATCGCCGGGCGCATCGAGGACCTCTACGCCAAGCCCCTGCGCGACCTCGAAACCGTCGCTCAGGCCAATCCCGACGGCAGCATGCTGGCCGCCCTGATCGGCAGCCTCACCGACCTGCAGTTCGCCGAACGCAACATCGCCTTCCAGCTGCAGCGGCTACGTGAACTGGCCCACCCGGAGCGGCAGATCGGCCCCGTCGAGGCCGTCCACATCCTCGACTGCGCCCGCCGGCTTGCCGACTCCGTCGCCACCCGCGACGCCCACACCAAAACCCTGAACGGCGTCCTGACCAGCTTGCACCGCGTCCCCGACCCGGAACCCGAGCAGGGTCCTGCCCCTTGCACCGCAGTCGTTCCTGCTCCCGCGCGTGCTGCCGCCCGCACCCGCTGATCTTCCCGCCCCTGCCTGAGGAGTTCTCCCTTGGCCGCCACCGGTCTGCCCCGTACCACCCGCACTGATCTCGCACGCGTCACCGAGGCACTGGAGATGCTCGCCCCGCGCTGGAGCGTGTGGACGCTGATGACGCTCGCCGAACAGCCGCTGCGCTACAAGGAGATCCAGTCCCAGCTGTCGTGGCTGCAGTCAGGCCAGATCAACCCGAGGCTGCGCAAGCTCACCGACTCGGCCCTGATCGAGCGCACGGAACACGCCCGCAATCACGTCACATACGGCCTGACGGCACGCGCCTCCGAGCTGCTGCCCGTCCTGACCGTCATCGCTGCCTGGGGGGACGAACACCTGGAGAAGGAGTTCGTGCGCAACGCGCGCACGGGAGCGACGGAGCCCGAGCGGATCGCCTCGGCCCAGAACGCCGAAGACACCATTGCCCTGATCAGCCCGCGGCACGCCACCCCGATCCTGTGGGCGTTGAAGGCGCGCGGGGCGGCGAGTGCGAAGGCTCTGGCCGCCGAGGCCATGCCCACCTACGGGCTTCCCGCCGTCTACCTGCCGCTGGACCGGCTGGTCGCCGACGGCCTGGTCATCAACCGCTCTACGGCCGCGGGCGCCGGCGAGTATCAGCTCACCGCCACAGGCCGGGCCCTCGCGCCCGTCTTCCAGAGCCTCTCGGCCTGGGCGGCCGGACACCCGCTCGACACCGCCGGCGCCCACCCGCTGTGGGGGCAGACACCCGCCTCCGCCCGGACCCGGTCCGGGCCGTGGCTGACCACACAGACCCGTCTCCCGGCCCCCGCAGGCCCCGCCGCCCCATCGGCCACTGCTCCGGCGTGGCGGGCCGGCGACCTCTTCTCTCACCAGACACCCACCCGTCCTCTCCAGGTCTCCCCGGCAGGAGGCCCGCGCCGGTGACCAGCACAATGCTCAACCACCCGCACACCTGCCGGGTGATCAGCGCCCTGTCCCTGCCGTCCCTGATCCGGCTGGTCAGCGAGATCGACGACAACGGCCCCATCAGCCACCGACGCGGCAGCCTGCAGAGCGCCTTCGGCGACCTCACCGTCAACCAACTGCGCTACGCCATCGAGGTCGCCCGCGACCTCGGCCTAGTGCACGCCGACCCCCAAGCACCGACCCGCTACCGGCTCACCGAAGCAGGCGAGGATCTGGCCGGCGTGTACGACGTGGCGGCCCGCTGGGCCCGCACCCACCAATACCCGAGCCCTACCAGCGACTTCGTCACCCGCGTCCAGCACATCCTCAAGCTCCTCACCCAGCCGACGGCAGCCGTACGCGAAGCCGACCAGGCCGGCAAGCCGGCCGTGCCCGCGACCGGCGAAACCGACGCCGACGTGGCCTTGATACCCGACGCTGCCGAAGCGGCGCTGGCCGAGTGGCTCCAGACGCATCCCCACATCCTGCGCTCGACCGCACCCCGCTCATCCCACGCGGCGCAGGACCTGGAGTGCGCTGCGTGAGATCCCGTGTCGGACACCGGCACGCACGCCGAACGGTCCCCACCATGCTGCGCGGCATTTACCTGCCGCGCAGCATGGACGCCGCTGCGTTCGCCATGACGACGTACGGCATCCCCCTGTTGGTCTTGGCCACCACGAACTCCGCGGCCCTGACCGGGCTGGCGTTCGCACTGGAGTGGATTCCCCGCCTGGCGGCGTTCGCGCTGGCTGGCTCCCTGGTCGACCGCCACGGCACCAGCCGTGTCTTCCGCCTCGCCTCAGCGGCGCGGGCGCTCGTGGTGGTGATCGCCGCGCTGGTGCTGCCGCAGCAGAACGATGCCGCCGCGGCCACCGTCACCGTTCTGCTTCTCGCCGCCGGCACCGGCGCGCTCACCGAGTTCTCCTACGTCGCCGCCGAGACCGCGGGCGCCGAGGCTGGCCGCGAAGCCGGCATGCGTGCACACCGTGTGCAGGCGGTCCTGCTCGGCATCGACCAGACGATGACCTTGGCTGGCCCCGCGTTCGCCGGACTGCTGCTCCACTTCACAGGCGCCACCGGAATGCTGATCGCGATCGCCTCTTTCTCTCTCCTCGGCTGTGCCCTCGTCCCGTGCCGGAGACTGCGCGAACAGGCTCGCGAGGCAGCCACCGTCCGGAAGGGGTTGCGTACCGGCTGGTCCACACTTCGGTCGCTGCCCGCACTCAGCTGGCTGGTGACCGGCCTGACCCTGTCCAATCTGGCGGTCGGACTGCTGCAGGCCGCCGCCCCGGTGATCGTGGTCAAGCAGCTCGGACACACCACCGCCGACGTGGGACTCACCTGGTCCGCCGCCGCACTCGCCTCCCTCGTGGCGGTCGCCGTCTGCCGCAAGGCCATCGACCGCTGCGGCCTGTGGACGGTGGGCGCCGTCTCCGCGGCGATCGCCGCCACTGCATGCCTGGCCATCTCCCTCACCCACACCTACAGCGCCTATCTCGCACTCACCGCTGTCCTCATGGCCGGCGAAGGCGGCCTGACCGTGGTGCTGCGCACCCTGCGTACCCACCTCATCCCGCCGGAAGTGTTCGGCGCCACCCTCTCGCTGACCATCTTGCTGCTCCTGCTGCCCTTCCCCCTCGCCGGGATCCTTGTCGCCGCCGTACCGCCCTCGCTGCTCGGCCATGCGATCACCGGCTGCGCCGTCCTGCAGACCCTGGGCCTCGCCGTCACCTTCGCGCGCTTGCGCACCCTCCCCGGCCTGCGCACCTCCTTCGCCTGAACCCTCCCGGCCGGCCGTTGCCGACTGCTCGTCCTCACGGAGACCACCCGATGCCCACGCCCCACACCTGCGCCCACCAAAACCCCAGGCCGGCAACCCGTCCGTCGCACCGCGCGGGTTCGAGGCCCACAATCACGGACCGCTTCCTAGCCTTTGACGCCCAGCACCCGTACGTCTACCGGGCGTTGGAACGTCTGACAGCCATGCGGCCGGCCTCCGGGGCCACCCGCATCGGGCTCAAGGCCCTCTTCGAAGACCTGCGCTGACAGCTGCCCGAGGGCATCCGCGGCCTCAACAACAACTTCACCGCCCTGTACGCGCGGAAGCTGATCGCCGATCACCCCCACTGGGCGTCTGCCTTCGAGCTGCGACGTCGACGAACGCCCTGATCCGCCCGGGAGCCCAGCTCTCGACCGTCTTCTCTCTTCCCCCTGTTTGGAGCCCTGCTTGCCCTCTCGTACCGGTAACCCGGTTGTCCTGATCGTTGCCGCCGCGGACATGGAGGCCGAGGCGTACCGCGGCTTTTGCCTTCAGAACATCGCCGCCAACTACGACGTCGTCCTCATCACCAGCGTGGAACCGACGTGGGAGCGCGCTTTCATCACCGACTGGGAAGTCGCCGACCCGACCAACCAGGCCGCCCTGACCGCGGCCGGTCAGGCTCTCGCCGAACGTCATCGCCTGGCCGGGATCATGACCTGGACCGAGTGGTACCTCGTTCCCGTCGCGCGCCTCGCCCGCCGGCTCGGCCTGCCGGCTAACCCTCCCGAGGTGATGCAGGGCTGCCGCAACAAGGCCACCGCCCGCGCTCTCTTCGCCCGCCACGGGGTGCCCTCGGCCGCATCTGCCCGGGTCCGCACCGTTGAGGAGGTGGCGCAGGCCGCAGCACGGATCAGTTACCCGGTGGTCCTCAAGCCCGCCGCCCATGCAGCCAGCATCGGCGTGATCCGCGTCAACACCCCCGGCGAACTGCCCTCCGCGTACGCGATCGCCAACGGGGCCGCCGGACGTGGCGTGGAGAGCCGCGAGGTCCTGGTCGAGGAGTACCTCGACGGGGAGGAGGTGAGCGTCGAGTGCGCCACCTTCCAGGGACAGACCACGGTGGTCGCCGTCACCCGCAAGACCGTCGGCCTGGAGCCCTACTTCGAGGAACTCGCCGACACAGTGGACGCGGCCGACCCGCTGCTGGCCACCGTGGCCCCGGCCGCCGACGCCGCCATCGCCGCGCTGGGCATCACAGGCGGGATTAGCCACGTCGAAATGCGCCTGGTCGACGGCCGCCCGCGGCTGATCGAGGTCAACGCGCGCCTCGCCGGCGACCTGATCGGCCACCTCGTCCACCTCGCCACCGGCATCGACCTCGCCCATGCCGCCGCCGACATCGCCTGCTCACGCGTCCCCGACCTGACCCCCACTCGCCACGGGGCTGCCGCCATCCGGTTCGTCTACCCCGCGTACTCGGGCCTGCTCACCGCGTGCCGTCTCACCGATGGCTTTGCCGAGCGGGCCGAGGGACTGGAGCAGGTCCGCTTCCAGCGGCAGGTCGGTGAGGAACTGGTGCTGCCGCAGGACGGCGGCAATCTGTTCACCGCCCGAATCGGTTTCCTGATGACCACCGGGCCGAGTGCCGCCGTCGCTCAGGCGCGCTCCCAGGAGGCGTACCGCAACCTGAAGGTTCAGATCATCCCCCCTCTGGATGTGGATAAGGCTGGAGAGGGTCTCGCCGAGTGAGCGGCACCGTGGCGACCGAGTTGGTGCGCAGTCGCCGTCTGCTGATCGGGTACTTCGCCGGTCTCGGTGTGCTGATGGCCGTGTGGGGCGCGCGCATGCCCGCCGTCCAAAAGAGTGCCGGCCTGAGCACCGCCGAGCTCGCCCTGGTCCTCCTGGCCGCCGCCCTCGGCATGGTCGCCGGACTCCAGATAGGAGGCCGCCTCGCCCACCCGGCCCGACTCCCCGCCCTGCTGACCGGCGGCGCCATCGGTCTGGCCGCCTGCCTTGCCGCCCTCGGCGCCTGCCGCAGCCTGGACACCCTCCTCGCGGTGGCGTTCGTCTTCGGCGCCGCGCACGGCGTCCTCGATGTCGCAGCCAACTCTTCGGCGGTCCGCTGCCAGAACGCCCACGGACGCCCGATCATGGCCGGGCTCCACGCGAGCTACAGCCTCGGCGCTCTCGCAGGTGCCGCGGTGGCCGCGGCCACCGCACACACCCCGCACACGGTCCTGTTCGCCGGTGTCGGGGCCACCGCCACGGCAGCGGCCTGCGCGACGACTCGGCTCACCCGCTGCGTTGTCGCTCCCGGACTCGAGCCCGCCCAGAACCCCGCCACGCCCGACCCCAAGGAGCACGGGGGCTTGTCCCGGCCCCGCCTGTGGCTGCTGGGCGCGCTGGCGGCCGCAACCCTGCTGGGCGAGGGAGCCGCCGCCGACTGGGCCGCCGTCCACCTGCACAGCCTCGACGCGACGACCGCGACCAGCGCGGCAGCGTTCGCCCTCTACAGCGCAGCCATGGCCGCCGGACGACTTGCCGGCGACCGGCTCACCACCCGCTACGGCGCCCCCGCCGTCGTGCGCATCGGCGCCGCCCTGGCCGCACTCGGCCTCGCCACCGGCCTGGCCGGCTCCACCATCGCCTTCGCACTTGCCGGGTGGGCGGCCTTCGGCCTGGGCCTGTCGGTCACGATCCCCAGCCTGATCACCGCCGCCGGCGCCGGCGGCCCCCGCGCGGTCGCCACAGTCGCGGTCACCGGCTACGTCGGCCTGCTCGCCGGACCCGCCCTCATCGGCGCACTCGCCACCTTCACCACCCTGCCGATGGCGCTGCTGCTGCCCGCCCTCCTCGCAGCCGCCGTCGCCGCCCTGTCCCGCAAAGCCCTGGAGAATCCAGCCCCTTGACCAGCACTTCCCTTACGCCGACCCGCGCGGACGCCGTGATCATCGATTACAACGGTGTCCTGGGCCGACAGCCCACCCCGACCATGTGGACCCGCCTCGCCGATCTCGCCGAGTGGCCCAGCGGACAAGTGACCTCCTTCCAGGACGCCTTCTGGGCACCCCGGGAGGCGTACGACGCCGGAGAACTCAGCGACCTCGCCTACTGGGCCAAGGTCCTCGGCCACCACCCCGGCGCACGCTGGCTGCGCACCCTGCGCACAGCCGACACCGCCATGTGGACCCGCACCGACGACCGCGTCCTCGACATCCTGCACCGCGCCCGCGCCACCGGGCTGCCCATGGTGCTGCTCTCCAACGCCCCGCACTTCCTGAGCGACGCCCTCGACACCACCGACTGGAGGCGGCAGCTGATGACCGACGCCCTGTACTCGGCCCGCCTGGGCCTGTGCAAGCCCCACCCGGCCGCCTACGAACACGCCCTCACGGCCACCGGCATCACCGATCCCGCACGCGTGCTGTTCATCGACGACCGCGACGACAACTGCCAGGCCGCCGCCGAACTGGGCCTGCGCACCCTGCACTACACCGGCCAACCCACCGACATCGCCGAGCAGCTGCTCCCCGCCGGCTTGGCCTCCGTGCGCCAGCCAGCAGCCCCGCGCGGTACCAGCCGCTGATCTCGCCTGCCCTCGCTCAACACCACCGCCGACCCCAGGACCCTTGTGCCCGACACCGAAGAGATCGACGGCGACGTCTACGTCTCTCCCCGCTACCTCGCCGGCAGCACTGCCATCGGCGACCCCGCGCTCGAGCCGCTCCTCGGGCTCGGCTTCGACCTGCGGAACGATGACCTCGGCAACGCCTACGTCACCGCCCCCGACCACCGCATCCGACTCGGGTTCCTGCCCGAGGGGGACGACGACGGACTGTGGAGGATCAACGCCTACCGTGACCGCTTCGGCCCGCCCGCGTGGGGCGTGAGCTTCAACGACAACTGCCCGACGGAGTTCGTCACCGCCTTCACCACCGCCCTCGCCGAGGCATACACCGCTGGCCCCGACACCTACCTCGCCCAGCCCGACCTCAAGGACCCCGAGCTCGGCGCCTTCGACGCCGTGGTCCCGCTGATCAAGAACGGCTGGCAGTTCCAGCACCCGCGCTGGGGCGTGATGGAACTCCAGCCCCCCGACAGGATGGCCACCCTCGAATACACCACCGGCCGCCTCGACCCGGAGAAGGAACTGACCACCCTTCAGGCCCGCTGGCACATGTGGGGAGGTCCCAAGAGCGGCCACGCCCGCTGGTACGCCACCGCCACCACCCACACCCCGACCGCCCTGGTCAAGGCCATCACCCAGAGCGTCGCCGACCCAGCACCGCTGCCGCGCTGGAAGGACGGCATGCTCCCCTGGCTGCGCGAGTCCACACAGCTCACCCCCGTCACGCCACCCGCACCCCGAGTTCCCACGCCCCTCGACGTCCAGCGCGCCGCCGCCCGCCGCCCGCCGGCCCTTGGGACCCGCAGCGTTCCGCGCTGGAGCACCACCACGGTCGCCACGGCTCCCGCCGCAGCCCGCACCAGCCCACGCCGCTGAACCGGCCTCTCCTGCCCCGCACATCAGAAGGCAACCCGTAAGTGTCCGTACACGCCAAGCAGTTCTTCACCGAGCACCTCACGCTCCCGTTCACCGAGAGCACCGTCGTCGGCAACACCTACTACGCCACCCCGCTGCCCAACTCCGTACTGCGGCTGCGGATCGACTTCTCGCGCACCATCCGCGAAAACGAGTACGACGGTCTGCGCCTTGCCGTCGTCCACCCCGAGAAGGGGGACGTCGACG
>NZ_JBLRVZ010000096.1:0-9055 GCF_048159505.1 Streptomyces sp. T028 | reverse complement strand
CCACAGTCGTAGCCGCCTGGTCAGGCCACGACCAGCCCGACAGCCCCACCCGAAAGCCCGAAACGGGCATCACGTCACGTACTGCCCTCTGAGTACCGCGTGTCACCATCGGGGGGAGCGCCTGCGAACAGTAGCGCGGCACATGCGGTGTGGTGGGGGAATCGTGGCAGCACTGACCTGGGGCATCGTGGGCATCGGCGCCCTTTTCATCGTGGCCGCTGCGTACTGGTGCCTCGTGGAGCAGGAACAGGTACGCCGCGGAGCAGATGCCTTTCGCTTCCGCTTCTTCCGAGTGTGGCTTCCCCTCGGCATCGGTGTCGCAGCACTGGGCAAGCTCCCCCGAGCTTTGAGCGCCCCGTTCCCGGTTGTGGCCGTATTCGAAGTGTTGAGCCTCGCACCGGCCGTCATCGTCGTCGGGCTGGGACGGGTAGCTGCCAGAAAGCCAGGTCCAGGAGCCCGCACCAAAACCGCACCAGATCCAGCGGGGGACAACGGGGAGTCACGGTGAATAATTGCCCAGGCCGCAGAGGCCGCAGCTCAGCCGTTCGCCCAGGTCAGCGCCTCAACAAGCCCCAAAGGTCCGCAGCTTCCCAAGCTGAGTGCTCTTGACACCAAGCCTGATCAGCGGCCGACACACCCTCACGAATAGAAGCCGACCCAGTACTCGTCATGATCGCATACGAAGTCGCCCGGACGCTCCACCCTCAGTACCTCGTACCTGGCGGCAAAGACATCCAGGGCCTCATGAAGCGAGCAGCCCAGATGATCACGGAGTGTCTTGAGACCCCGGATGATTTGGTTGCTGAGGATCTGCTCGTCGGCAACGTCGACTGTGGCGCCATCGGTCATGGCTTCGATCGAATCCGATAGGTGGCTCACCGGGCAACAAGGTTTGCTGCCGTGGGGCACCTAGATGATCAATTCCAAGGGGTCAGTGGTCGTATGCGGTGAGCGAGCGCATGACGGGTTGGCATTTTGGTCGCTGCGCGGGGCTGTGCCGGTCGGATCGGTTACCGCTTGAGGAGTTCGGCCAGCATGGCGCTGGTCGCTTGGTCAGCCGGTAGGAACGCCTCAAGTCGTAGTTCGGCGATGGTGACGTCGATAGCGGTGCCGAAATGGGTGAGCGTGGTGATGAGCGTTAGCTCCCTGCCGTCGGCCGGATCATGTGCCCGGAGGCGCAGCGGTACGGCGAAGCCGAGGTGGTGCGGTGACTCACGCGGACGTGGTGGTGCCAGGTCGGTGAGTTCGGAGGCCAGGCGTTGGAGTTGGTCGTCTGGGTTGCGCACGCTCTCGGCCTGGATGCGGTCGATGATGTGCCACGCCCACTCGTCGAGGTTGACGATGCGTGGCGCGAGGCCCTGCGGATGCAACAACACCCGGGGAACGCTCACCGGCGGTACGAGCAGATGCGGGGCCACACCGGCGGTGAGCGAGTGGAAGGCGGCGTTGGCCGAGACGAGGTCACCGTGCCGGTCGACGACCACCGCCGGGTACGGCAGGTGGCCGTGCAGGATCCGTTCGAGGGCGGTGCGAATCGGTTCGAGCTGGGGGTCGTCCAGGCGGGTCTGCGGGTAGACCGGTGCGAATCCGGCCTCAAGGAGCAGTTCATTGCGTTCGCGGATCGGCACCTCCAGGGATTCGGCCAGCCGGATGATCATTGATCGGCCGGGGGTCGACCGTCCGCTCTCGATGAAGCTGAGGTGCCGCTGCGTGGTTCCGGCGCGCATGGCCAGTTCCAGCTGGCTGACGTGCCGCCGAGTGCGCCACTCACGCAACGCTCCGGCGAGCCCGCCGCTGGTCGATTCGCTGATCACCTCTCTTGTGTAACCCGCGCGGCTGCCGATCCGCGATTCCCTGCGAGGAATTGCCGCGGGACGGCCGGCGGCTGCACGGTCGTTGCCGCACGCCGACCATTCCGCAACCGAGGGGAGCAGCCATGGCTGACATTGACATCCACAACCTCACCGACCGCTACGTTGCCGTGTGGAACGAACCCGATGCAGAGCGACGCCGCGCCGCGATTCGCGAGCTGTGGTCCGGCGATGCGGTCCATGTGCTGCAGCCTCCCAAGGAGATCCTGCAGACCGCTGCAGGACTGGGCTTCGATCGTCTCGCTTTGGAGGCGCGCGGGCACCATGCGTTGGAGTTCCGGGTGACGCGCGCCTATGAGGAGTTCGTCGCGCCGGGCACCTTCGTCTTCCGGTCGCGCTGCAACACCGACAGGCTCCACGATGTCGTCAAGTTCAACTGGGAGATGGCGCCCCGGGACGGTGGTGAGGTCGCCGGCGTCGGGCTGGAGATCCTCATGCTCGGCCCCGACGGCCGCATCGTCAGCGACTACCAGTTCATCGAAGGATGACCGCGATGATGGCAGTGCTCCCATCGACGGTGCGCAGTTACCACGTCAGCACCGGCGGCGGTATCGAGGACCTGTCGCTGCGCACGCACGAACCACGCACACCCAGGGAGGGGGAGGTCGCGGTCGCGGTCCACGCCACCTCGCTCAGCTTCCGCGAACTTCTGGTGCTACGAGGACAGTACGTGCTGCCCGTCAAACCGGGCGTCATACCGGTCTCGGACGGTGCTGGCGAGGTCGTCGTCGTTGGGCCGGATGTCCGGCGGGTGCGCCCAGGCGACCGCGTCACAGCCGCACTGTTCCCGCGGTGGCTGGACGGCCCCCTGGAGCCGGCATACCTGCCGCAACTGGGTGGCTCGCTCGACGGAATGCTGACCGAGCTGGCCATCCTCCCCCAGGACGCCCTTGTGCCCATCCCCGACCACCTCTCCTACGCCGAGGCGGCAACTCTTCCCTGCGCCGCCGTCACGGCATGGAACGCCCTGACAGGCGACGGCCGCGGAATCCAGCGCGGACAGACCGTGCTGGCCACCGGATCCGGCGGCGTATCGCTGTTCACGGTGCAGTTCGCCAAACTCCTGGGCGCGAGAGTAATCGCCACGACAAGCCGCGCGGACAAGGAACAGCGCCTTCGCGAGCTTGGAGCCGACGAGGTCATCAACTACCGCGACATCCCGAACTGGCACACCGCAACCCGCGAACTCACCGCCGGGCGTGGGGTCGACCGCGTCGTCGACACCGCCGGAACGCTGGAGCAGTCGCTGAAGTCAGTCGCCGTCGACGGACATATCGCCTTCGTGGGGTCCGTCTCCGGCAACTGGCCACCGGTCGACCCTCGTCTGCTGTTCGGCGTCGCCGCTACGGTCCGGGCGTTGGCTGTCGGCAGTCGCGCTCAGTTCACCTCAATGAACAACGTCATCACCGCGCATCGGCTCCGACCAGTCCTCGACCAGGTGTTCCCGTTCGAAGAAGCCGTGGCAGCGTACCGGTACTACGAATCAGCCAGCCCGTTCGGAAAGGTAATCATCAAGATCAGATAGCCGGCGAGCGTGCGTGGTCGGGGGAATTCCGCGCACGCTCTATCCCAAGGGGTGCCTGCGGAGACGAGAACGAGGGTGTCCAAGATCGTTTTGTGACGAACAACCCAGACACCCTCGCGACCGCGCTCTACGCGACGACGGATGACCTGCTGAAGGAGCATCCCGGCCTGGCGCCTTGGCCTCCGCAGGTCGGGATCGCTCCCCGGCTGAGCGATGCCGAACTGGTCACCCTCGCGATGATGCAGGCCGTCCTCGGCTTCACCTCCGAGGCCAAGTGGCTCCGCCACGCCCGCGCCCACCTGCGACACCTCTTCCCCTACCTGCCGCAGCAGCCCGGCTACAACAAGCGGCTACGCAAAGCCGCCGACCTCATGCGCCGGATCACCCGCATCCTGGCCGTCAGCACCTCGATATGGAGCGACGACGTATGGGTCGTGGACTCCACCCCGGTCGAGTGCGGACGCTCCCGGGAGGCCGTCAAACGCTCCGACCTGGCCGGATGGGCCCAATACGGCTACTGCGCCAGCCACAGCCGCTTCTTCTGGGGCCTGCGCCTGCACCTGGTGTGTACCCTCCACGGCCTGCCCATCGCTTTCGCCCTGACCGGAGCGAAAGCCGACGAACGCGAAACCCTCCTTGACCTCCTTGCCGCCGAACGCGACCTCCTCCACAGCCGACCCGGACAGACGCTGATCGGTGACAAGAACTACTTCGGCTGCGCGTTCGAACACGAACTCGCTGAATACGGGGTCAAGTTGATCAGGCCAGCCCGCAAAGGCGAACGCGAGCGGCCAGGAGCCCACTTGTTCAAACCCCTGCGACAGGTCATCGAGTCGATCAACGAAACGTTCAAGGGACAGCTCGACCTCGAACTGCACCGCGGACGCACACCCGGCGGCGTCATCGCACGCGTCATGCAGCGCGTACTCGCGCTGACCGCCGCAATCTGGCACAACGACGCCACCGGACAAACCGTCCTACGCTCACTGACCGCCTACGATCACTGACCCCTTGGGATAGATCATCTAGGGCCGGTGAGGGCGTGACATGGGTTGTGCCTCACGCGGAGGCCCGCCCGAACCTGGGCCGTCCGAGGCCGCTCAACGGTGGCCAACGACGACCACCAGGCGCACGAGCCCACCGCCCCTGAGCAGGGAAACCCAGCTCACCAAGATCCCCGGCAAGACCCAGGGCAAGAAGAAGTAACCCGACCGGACAGGGCGACCGGGCGGACGTACAAGGCAGCCGCCTGACCGGCCTTGGCAGCCCTACTTTCCATGTAGTCGGCTCAGCGCTGGGCTGGCTATTACTTGAGCGCTTCATCCCAGACGTTTTCGCCGTCGGCCCAGGTCCAAAGCCATCGCCGCAGTGACGGGGTCGCATGGCGCAGGCCGTCGTGGGGGCCGTCGTCCGGGTCCCAATGAAGATCAGGGTCCCACCCGTCGGTGTCGTGGAGCAGCACAGGGTTGTTGACGGCGGCCAGCGAGACGTGCCAGTGCATGGTGCAGCCGCCGTAGGCCAGCTCGAACCATGATGTCGGCAACCCCGCAGCGCAGTTGCGCTCGTACACACGTACCGCAGACGGCCGCTCTCTCATACGCCCTTGTTCGCGGTTGCCGTCGGTCAGACATTCGAGCCCAGCATCTGGCCCGAAGCCCCCATTGGCCACCTCGGTGTAGACGCGCCGGAGCAACTTGGGCAGTCGCCGCCCAACTCTGCTCTCGGCGATCTCGAAATCCGCCAGAGAGACCGGTGGAAACAACGGTTCGCGAGGAGCGTCCGCGTAGTAGGCGGCCACTGCCTCTGCTCTTGAATTGAAGATGAGCATCCCGTCGCTGCGGGAACCCATCCTTCCGTCGTGGGCCGCCGGTTCTACGCCGTAGTGCTCGTTCACCCAAGCGATGGGAATCGGTGTCGTATCGAAGCGCCGGCCCGGATCCCACGCCCTGGAGCGCAACTTCTCGATGAGTGCATCATCGTCCTTCCCTTCGCTGCCGCGTCCAGAGCACTGGTGCTGGGTCGGTCGCGCGGGGTTGTCGTCCGAAGCTGCCGCCATGGACTGGAGCCTAATACCGCTGGTCTACCAACACCCTCGGAGCCAGCTCAGCGCGTGACGGGGGCGATCATGGACATACGGCGAGTGCTGCGACCCAGTTCGCAAGCGTGCCGGTGGCGGAGGCTGCGAGGAGCCGGTGCGCCATGTCCGCACCACCAGCGCACCAGATCGAGCGGGGAACAGCGCGGAATCACGGTGAAAGCATCCGAGCCAGACCAGGCCCCGGCCCAGCCATTAGCCCAGGTCAGCGCTAAGAACAGCTAACAGAGCGGGCCCCAGGCTGACCTACAGAGATCCCGGCTCGCCGTCGGCGACGAACCGCGTCAGGGATTGCTCCAGCAGTTCTAGGAATTGCCGCAGGTCGTCGGCTACCTTGTCGAGCTCCGGTTCGTCCAGCGACGCCGTCCGCGTCCGATGAACCGACCCATCAGGGCTCGCGACGTAGGACAGGCCGCCGCCGTTCGAGCCGATGACCAGACCTGGCCCCTTCTGGTTCGCGCCGACGCCGACAACGCCGTACTCCTGGAGTCGCAGAAGGACGTCACTTGCCGGATCGAGGAAGTAGCCGTTGCCTACGTCCGCCCAGGTGACGTCGCCGATGCTCTCGTAGAAGGTGACCAGGTCAGCCGGTATGAGGTCCGCTTGGGCAAGCGCGCGAGCCGCGGCTTGATCGTCGCGGTCGGCCAGCCGGACCTCGTTGGTGCCAGGAGGAAAGCCGTACCGACGCTCGAACTCGCCTGTCATTGCCGTGAGGGTCACGGAGACTCTGCCTGTCCACGAAGCCAGCCAGGCGGGTGAAAGCGAACGGTCACTCATGAGACCGGATCATGGCATGAGCCCCGCACATTCATGAGATGACCAGCGGCTTTGCATCCCGACGTCAGCGCAATGCCCTGAGTTGTCGGTGGGTGATGAGGCAGCAGGCGAGTTTCAGGAACGCTTCGTGGATGTCGGCTCTCCGTTCCCGCCGGATCCGCAGGCGTCGGAAGCCGTGCAACCAGGCAAAACTCCTCTCCGCAACCCAGCGGTAGGAGCGAGTCCAGCTTGCGGCGGGGACGAGCTACCCGGCCGCGGACCGGTGGGATCGCGTCGAGCAGGGGCAGCATCTGGGTGACGTCGTTGCGGTTGCCGCCGGTCAGCAGGACCGCGAACGGAGTACCGCGCGCCCGTCAGTGACCAAGTGATGCTTGGAGCCGGGTCAGCCCCGGTCGACCGGCGAGGAGCCCGTCTGGCTCCCCCCTTACCGCCCTGCCGTGGGAGGAGTCGACCACTCAGCGGGACCAGTTCAGCCGCGAGGCCGCGTTCAACTCGGCCAGCAGGACCTCGTGCAAACGCTGACAGACGCCAGCAGGGTTCCAGTACCGTAAGCGTCGCCAGCACGTCATGCCCGAGCCGAAGCCCAACTCCTGGGGCAGGTACTCCCACTGGATCCCGGTGTGCAGTACGTACAGGATCCCGCACAGCACCTGCCGGCCTGGCAGCGGCTTGCGGCCCGGATACCGAAAGCGCCGCTCGCGCTGCGGCAACAGCGGCTCGAGGCCATCCCACAGCTCATCCGACACGATCCACGGCGACTTCCCCGCACCGGACCGAACGCTCAACTACCGCCCTCGACACGGCCATCACGACCGGGCCACCACATCGTGTTGGCCGCTGTAAGACGCGGCGCCGGGGCTGGAGTTGCCGATCTCCGGGGTGTACGTGTCGAACACCAGCCTGCTGCTGAGCCCTTCGCGGCGCAGCCCAGCGGCCCGAACGACTGCGTGGAAGTCGCTGCACTGGGCGACCACGCCGCAGTGCGCGACTCCAAGGACATGGCGTAGGCGTCTCGGGTCTCACGACCGGTGTGGCGCCAACTGAGGCCACGCTGCGAAACGTCCGACATGAAACCGGCCTCGCGCACCCGCGAGGCCGGTCATCTCCGGTACGCGCGCTTCCAGCGTGCCCGGTGCCGGGAGTCTCCCTGGCCGCGACCGTTCACCTCACTCAGGGAGAGCAGGGAGGCTCCGTTGTTCCACAGGCCGAGGTGGTCGCGGTGCACCGCGAGGATGCCGTGCTGCACCGCGAACCTCTCTGAGGGTCTGCTGAAGCGCGTGGTCGTCACGAACACCGCCAGGTCGGCCCCGAAGTGCACCTTGGCACCCAGCAGATCGCGTAACTCGCGACTCGCGATCGTGCTGCTCGGCGCGTAGCGCTTGCACTGGATCACCATGGTCCGCCCGTCCGGGAAACGGCCGATGACGTCGGCGCCGTTGTCGTTCGCACCACCCACCCGCCGGACCTCTGTGCAGCCGTCCCGTCGGCACAGGCTTGCGACCAGGTCCTCGAACTCGGTGCCGGTCATCGCGTCCACCTCGGCGAGCGTCCGGTGACCGGCCTTCACCGCCTCTTCCTGCCGCCACAGACGGTCCCGCCCGCGCACAAGCCGGTCCGTACGCCACAGCCACCAGGCCGCCGCTCCGGCGCCGCCGAGGACCAGTGCGCCCGTGATGTACGGCCACACGGCCGACCAGAACACCACCAGCAGGACCAGCACCAGACCACCGCCGGCCGCCACCGCCTTCAGCCGCGCCGCCCGCCGCCTGCGAGCAGCCGCACCCCGTCTACGCCCAGCCACGATCGAAGCCCTCCCCCACAGGTCCGTGTACGGCAGTGTGGGCAGTCCTAGGCAGCGCGAGAAGGGCGCAAGTCGGCCATGTCCGGATCCCGATTGCCTGGCGAGGCTGATCGACTCCGTGAAGACCGATTGCGCCGCGACACTCGCCGGGTGGCCGACTCATAAGGAGCGTGACACCAAGCTCTTGGTCTCTTGTATGGCGACGAAGAAGGTAACCGTGACGATCCCCGAGGATCTCCTGGACGAGATCCTCGCGGACGCGGCAGAGCGGGGCCTGTCGGCGTACGTCACCGAGGCGCTGCGCTTCAAGCGCGACCGGGATCGGTTCCTGGAACTGGTCGACTGGCTGCAGGAAGAGCACGGCCCCGTGACTGAGGACGAGCGTGTGGCAGCACTCGACGAGTTGGAGGATCTCGACGCCGAACACGAGCGGCGTCGAACCATCGGAAAGCACAACGCCGGAGAGGCTGCGTGAAGAGAAGAAGCGAGCCGGTGAGCACCGACAGCAGCCGCTCCGTGTCTTCGTCCTGGACTGTGAAGCTCTCTCCCTGGCCGTGCGCGGTGATCGGAAGATGATCGCCTGGCTCGACCTCGCGGCACGAGGGGAGGCCGAAGTGGTGACGTCGCCGATGACCCTGGTCGAGGCGTACGACGCCAGAACGACCGAACAGCGCTGGGACTGGGCACTGTCCCGGCTCCAGGTCGCCGACATCGGGAAGGACGACGCCCGCCGGGCACGCCGGCTCCTGGCCGACCCCAAGTCGCACGGCCACAAGTACGCGATCGACGCCGTGCTCGCCGTGATCGCGCGACAGCAGAAGGGGCAGGTCACTGTCTTCACCTCGGACGTCGACGACCTGGAGAAGCCGACCCGCGCCCCTCTGCTGCCCCTTTGAGAGGGCGGTATGTGACGTAGTGCCGCGTTTGTTGTCGCTGGAACGTGTGGCACAGGCGTATCGGGGCTGATCGGGGAGTCCTGCCGTGCT
>NZ_JBLRVZ010000095.1:0-25923 GCF_048159505.1 Streptomyces sp. T028 | reverse complement strand
TTGGGCAGGCCCTCGTCCTGCTTGTAGTCCGCGACCGACATCGCGTACAGCGGGCCGTCCTCGATGGTGTCGAGGAGCTTTCGGTTGTTGTCGGTGTTGGCCTCGTTGTTGATCTCGGAGTAGTGGGCGATTAGGGCGAGGGCCTCCTTCTTCGTCAGCGCCGGCTCGGCGGTCGGCGTGGGGGAGGCGCTGCGGGTGGCCGTGGCCGTGGCCGTGGTCCTGGCCGTGGTTGTGGTGTCGGCGTCCGGGCTGCCGGAGGTGGCACAGGCGGACGCGGTCAGCGCGACCGATACGGCGGTGAGCAGGAGGGCGGTGCGGCGGGCGGAGGTGTGCAGGGGAATCAGGGAGCTCCGGGAAAGTAGCGGGTCAGCGGGTACGGGATGCGGTGGCGGATGCCGTCGGCGGGGACGGCGCGGTCACGGCCGGTGTTGCCCGGGTATCGGCGGCGGCACGTAGTTGCTTCGCGGCGCGGGAGAGGCAGGTGCGGCTCTCACCGAGCCGGTCCACGAGACCCTGGTACGTGGAGGCGATCGCCCGGCTGCGGGCGGGACCAGGTGCTTGGTGGGTGAGGTCGGCGAGGAGGCCGAGGTGGTGCACGGCGGCACCGAGGGCGGCGAGCGCGGCACTGGTGGGCTCGGCCGCTTGGGCGAGCGCGAGGGTGGTGCGGCGGTGGGTGGCCGTGACGCGGGTCGGGTAGCGGGCGGCGGCCCGATGGCGGAAGGCGCTCTCCCCGACCAGGTAGCCCAGCAGGCGGGCCAGGTGGCGGACTTCGTCGTCCAGAATCTCGCTCAGGGCCGGGTCCGGTTGGATCTGTTCGGGGAGCGGGAGGTGGTCAGCCACGGTATTGAGCCGGTCGGCCACGTCGTGCAGCAGCATCCGCTGGTCAGGATCGGACAGCGACAACTCCAGGAGGGGTGGGGGCGTCTACCGTCGCGCTGAGGACGGCGTGCCCGCTGTTGGCTGCGTGCCAGGCGCCGCTGTGGGCGGGCGGGTCGGTGGGCCCGCCGAGGCGGGGGCAGCGTGACGGAAGTTAACGCCGATGCCTTGGGCGGTGAGCAGCAAGACGGCGCTCTGGATCAGCAGGGCGCGGTCACTGGTGCTGTATGAGGCGGGCAGCACGAACGCAGCCTCGTGCGGGCTGTAGTGGAAACGACAGCCGTACAGCACCATGCGGGCGTCTTCCGGTACCGACTTATACGGTGCGCCCACGACCCCATCGGGGTACCAGATCAGCGTGAGGGTCTGGGTGACCTCCGGTGCGGGCAGCCGGTGCGGGGGCTCGGGCTGGGTCCGGGCGTTGTGACGGACCGCGTCCATGGCTTGGCGGTAGCGGGGCAGCACGCGGCGGGAGACCGCGGCGGCGGCCCGGACCGGGTCGTCGGGGACGGCGATGCCGTTCGGCTCATCCACCATGCGGAAGTGGTGTGGCTTGAAGCCCTCGGGCTCCAGCGGGGCGACCAGGTACTGGCGGGGGTAGCGGGGCCGTTCGATGACACAGAGCTGTGCGTCGTCGGGCCCTTCGAGGAGCGGGATGGGGGCGTCGGGGAAGTCCAGGACGGCCGAATTGGCGGGACCGCAGTCCCACACGCGGTCGGCGACCGACCGGTGGTTCTTGGGAGGAGGGAAGCCTTCGTACGTGCGGTACCACTGCCCAGGCAGGTGATGGGCGAGGGCGGTGGCGAAGGAGGACAGGTCGGTGCGGGATGCGGTCATGGGTTCCTGAGGCGCTGTCAGCGGGTGCGGCCGGGGGACGGTCCGGCGGGCGGGGGCGCCGGTGCCGAATGGCTGCGGGTGCTGGGGGCGGTGGCGTAGTAGTCGGCCACGGCTTCCTGCCAGCTCCGGCGCGGGGGAACGGCGAGGGCATGCATGCGGTCGACGGCGACGTGCAGGTCTTCTCCGAGCCGGCGCAGCGTGAGCGCGGCCGATTGGAGGTCGTGGTAGAGGTCGAAGCCGTCCTGGCGTTCGGCTGCCTTGGCCGTCTTGGCTGCCGCTTCGAAGAAGTCTTCGAGGCCGGCGAGGAGTCCCTCGGTCGGCTCCAGGACCTCATCGAGGAGGCCGGCGGCTTCGTCGTACGAGCGGGCGGCGTTCAGCCGGTCGGTGAGATCACGTACGGCATCGGCCGCCCAGTCCTGGGCGGCAGGGGCGTCGGGCTGGGGTGGCAGGTGGGTTTCTCCGGTTTCAGCGGCGGTCGGTGATGATGCTTCGGTCACCGCCGTGGCCCACCCGGACCTGGCTGCTGCCCGGGCGGTGGGGGAGCCGGTGGCGTGTCGTGGGCTGCGCGGGCCTGCTTGGTGAGTGCGTCGAGGTCCGGGGGCGGGTCATAGTGGGCGCGCAGGATCTGCAGGTCGGCGTCGGCGGCCATGGCCACGGCGGTCTTGATCCGGCTGGCGGCATCCCTCAGCAGTTTGGGCGGGGAGCCGGGGGCGGCGCCGCGGTTTTGCCGACGCCATTGCGCGGCGGCGGCCAGGTAGTCGACGACCGTGTTGAGGAGGGGTTCGGCGGCATCCAGCAGGGCGTTGGTGACCGCGCTGAACTCGGCGGGAGTCTCGGCTGAGGCCAGCGCCGTCAGGTACGGATCCAGGTCCGGCACGGGCAACGGCTTGTCAGGCAACGGGTGGTGGGCGCGGAAGCCTTCGGCGTCTCGCTTCGCCCAGCGGTACAGGTCATCCGTGGTGGCGGACCGCGTGTGGTAGGCGTGGATCTGTTCGGCGGTCCGACCGACGTTGTCGTACAGCTCGAAGTCGGGGTGCTGCAGTGCGGTCTTCTTTCCTTCGGTGAGGGCTTGGGTGCGCCTCGCGGTGGCTTACTGCATACGGGCGTCCGTATCGAACAACGCCAGTTCGTGCGGGTGGAGTTGATGTTGAACGATGAAAGATCGTCCGGCGACGCGCCACAGTCCGCGTCCGCGGTTGAGGTGGGCGATGGCTTCGGTCTCCACGCTCGTCAGGCCCAGCAGGGCTGCTGCGGCGTGAAGTTGGTCGGTTTCCTGGCGGTAGATGATGCGGGTGGAGCAGTCGGCCAGGAGACCCTCGGCCAGCGCGCGGCCCTGGGAGCCGGCGTCGCCGGCGGTGAGCAGGTCGGACAACCGGTGGATGACCATGAGGTTGGCGATGCCCAGGCCGCGGGAGAGTTTCCACTGGGACTGCATGCGCTGGAGGAGTCCGGGGTGGCGCATCAGGCGCCAGGCTTCGTCGTAGACGATCCAGCGCCTGCCGCCATGCGGGTCTGTGAGAGCGGATTCCATCCAGGCGCTCGCGCAGGTCATGGCGAGGACGAGGGCGGTGTCGTCGCCGGAGCCGCCGAGCCGGGACAGGTCGATGGTCAGCATCGGCGATGTGGGGTCGAAGGCGACGGTGGAGGGGGCGTCGAACATGCCGGCCAGGTCGCCGTGGACGAGGCGGCGCATGGCGTGGGCGAGGTCGCGGGCGGCCTCACCGAGCCGTCCGGACATGGTCCCGGCGGCGGCATCGAGCTGGTCGGGATTGTTGAGGGTGGCGGCGATATCGCCCAGCAGGGGTGTGCGGTGGACGGCAGTGGCCTGGGTGACGACCGCGTCGAGGGCGACGTCAAGCGCGGTGTGCTCCATCGGCAGCAGATCGCGGCCCAGGACAGTCCGCGCGAGGGAGCCGAGCAGGAGCAGACGGCGCTTCCGGATCTCGCCCGCCCAGTCGGCCTCCGGCACGCCGGCCGGTCGCGGGGCGGCGTCCAGAGGGTTGAGTTTGCCGGGCAGGCCGGGGCCCAGTGCGATGGACGTGCCGCCGAGCGCGGAGGCGACCGGGGTCCATTCGCCCTTGGGGTCGCAGGGCACGTAGACGCGGTACCCGTGGGCGATCGACCGCAGGGCGAAGGACTTGGCCAGCGCGCTCTTGCCCTGGCCGATCACTCCGGCGAGCAGGACGTTGGGGTTGGTAAACCCTTCGAGGCGCCCGTACAGGGAGAACGGGTCGAAGGTGAAACTGGCCTCGGCGTGGACGTCACGGCCGATGTAGATGCCCTCCGCGCCCAGGCCGCCCTCGGCGAGGAAGGGATACGCCCCGCTGGCGGTGGCGGTGGTCATGCGGTGCTGTGGCAGTTTCAGTCGTCCGCCGCGTGCGGAGGCGGGCCCGGGACGGCCGCGGGGCGGGAACAGCGGCGGCGGCACCTCGGGTTCGACAGTTTCATGGCCGTCCGGGTGGGTGCCTGCTTCGGCGCGGGCCTTGGCGGCGGCTTCGGCGAGCTGACGGCGCGCGGCTTTGCGGCTGGCCCGGTCGGTGCCGTGCGGGGTGAACAGGGGGGAGGCCGAGGCGTGGCGGGCTCGGCGCGCGGGCCGGTGGGTCATGACGGAGCGGCTTTCACGGAGCGGGGGTTACTGACTGCAGGTGGTGGTGTGGCCGTGCAGCGGGGTGTTGAGGTCGGTGGGGGTGGTCTTGCGGCGGATCGCATGGGAGGCAGCCAGGTGCCGCTGGCAGATGGTCAGCACCAGCGGGCCGTCCGGCAGACGTTCGGGCCGGCACTCCTCGTCGATGGGACCTTCTGCGTCGGCTGGCACGGTGTGGAAGGCGTCGTGCACGGCGGCGGTGGCCTGCCACAACCGCAGGTGGGCTGCGGCCAGGTGACGCCCGGCGGCGGGGTGCGGGGGCCGGGTGCTGTCGGTGAGCTGGTCGAGGAGCTGATGGGCTGCGGTGAGGTGGGCGTGCAGCGTGTCCAGGTGCATGCGGTCGGCCGATGTACCGGTCGCGGTGCGGGTGTGGTGGCGCAGGCCGGCGGTGGCGGCACGGAGGTAGGGGTGCGCGTCGGTGGTGCGGGGTGCGTTCAAAGGGGTCCTTGGTGCCGCAGAGCGGCACGTTCAGCGCGGGCGGGAACGGGGCCCGGGCAGCGAGGTGATCGTCGGCGGCCGTAGCCCGGCCGGCGACGAGTGGCCGGTGGCGGCCGGGGCGGAGGATGCCTGTTCGGGCCGCAGGTCGACGTACTCACCGGGGGCGCGCAGTCCGGGGTGACTCTGGTCAGACAGGAAGACCACGTCCGGGCCCGCGGAGCCTGGCGCGTCATCGGGTGCGTTGTCCTGGCACCACTGCTGGAAGCCGGGGATCTGTTCGATGACACAGCGGGCCTCGTGGAGGTCCGTGGCCCGGAGGGCGAAGCTGGTGGGCCGTTCGCCGTCGTGCCGCTCGCGTCCGGCGAAGGTCAGGGTGAAGGTGCGCGGCGGGGGCGGCCCGACGAGCCGGATGAGCTGTGCGACGACCGTGTCGAGGTGGTCGCTGGCCTCGATGGCTGTGACGATCCGTGCGTCTTCGTAGTCGGCATACGCGTCTTCTCGCACATAGCCGTCGAGGTCGCGGTACTGGTCGAGGGCTGCCTGGTGACGTGCGGCGAGGTCCTGGCAAGCGGCGAGGAGGCCATGCAAGGCGTGGATGAGTCGGGCGTCGTCGTTGATCGTCATCGGCAACGGGGTGGGAGGGCTGGTCACAGCGCCGTGCGGGCGAGCGGCAGGGCGGCGAGGGTGAAGGCGTCGGGCTGCTGGTAGTACAGGCGGCGCAGGTCGACCTGGGCAGTGACGGCGGCGGTCTCGATTTGCGCGCACGCGGCGTCGAGGGCGGCGTCGGTTTCGGCGCTGACGGTGAGCAGGCCGGTCAGGGCGACGTCGGCGTGGCCGGCGATCAGTTGCCGCTCGCGGACCTTGACGTCCGCGTACTCGACGGAGTCGGCCTCGGAGTCCACTTGTCCGCGGCGGGCGCGTTCGTTGGCGTCGGCGATGATGGCGGCCTTCTTGCGCTGGACGTCGCGCAGCGCCGACTCGAGTCCCTGGGGCACGTATATAAGGGACAGGCTGCGGCGGACGCCGGCGGTGAACATCAGACCGTGCAGGAAGCCGGGGGTGGTCTCGGTGCGGGGCCAGTTCTCGATCCAGTAGGTGGCGTGGCGGGCGCTGTCGGTGCCGAGGCGGTCGTACTCCTCGACCTGGACGACGGGCCCGGCCGCAGCAGGGTCGGCTTCGGCCCGCCCGGTCGGCGACCACTGCTGCAGGGCGGAGAGGGCGTGGGGGTCGTAGGCGGTGCGGATCACCGCGGCGATCTCCCGCGCGTTGAGCCAGCCGGTCACCATCAGTCCCGCGCTGCGCGCCGCGAGCGCGATGGCCGAGGTGGTCTGTTCCATGACCGTGAATGCGCCCGGTAGTCCGCCGCCGGCCTGGCTGACGAGGCGCTTGGCGGCTTTGAGATCCAGGGAGATGGCCAGGTATGCCTCGTGCGGGGCGGCGGCCGGGCCGGCGGAAGAGACCAGCTCGGAGTACACCTGCCCGGCGACCGGGATGTCGGGGCGGCCGTGCTGGGCCCAGTGGCGGGCGAGGGTGTCGCCGGAGTCGGGGACGGTGCGTTCCAGGACCTGCACGGTGGCGACGTGTGAGGTGCGGGCGATGCCGGCCAGGGCCCTGCCCCAGCCCGCCACGTTCGCGTTCTGCGTGGCGGGGTCGAGCAGGGCGAACGCGCGAGAGGAGACCCGGGCGATGGCGGTGAGGGTCTGGCGGTGTGGGTCGTGGACGGCGGCAGCCTGGTTGGCGGAGTCGCCGGGGGTGACGACCTTCAACGAGGCGGCGGCGCCGGGCAGGTGCAGCACGCCGTCCTGGCGAGGCCGGGAGACGGGGCGGGCCAGCCACAGCGTCTGGCCGGTGCGGCGACGGTGGGCGTAGCGGGCGACGATCGGAGCCCAGTCGATCAGGGACTGGCCGTTGCGGCGGATGGCGACCAGGGCGGCGACGATCGCCCACAGCGGGGTCAGCGCGATCGCGCCGAGCAGCCCGGTGGTCACCACGGTGATGAGCAGCAGAGCCAACGCGCCAGAGACGAGCATGAGTTGGGGAAGGGAGAGGCCGAGGAGGATGCCGCGCCTGGAGCGGTGCGGGAATTTGACCGTGATCGGGGAGACGGAGAGTTCAGACAAGAGCCGGTTTCCGGTGAGGCGCGGGGCCGGGACGGCATACCCACATGCGGAGTACGGGGCGCCGTCCCGGCGCGGGGATGGGTCACATGCCGGTGGGCGGAGGCGGCGGCGTGCCGGTGACGGCCGTACTCGTGGAGTCCGGGGCCGGCGGAGAGCCCTGCGGCGGCGGGGCGGAGGCGCTGGTGGGGGGTGCGGACATGAACCCGCTGCCCTGACCGGTGGACCCGCCACCCGACCCACCGGTCCCGGGCGTGCCGCCGAGGTGGCCGCTGGTGTCGTCGCGCAAGCTGGTCGGCGCGGGCTGCACCGCCTTCTCCAGGCCGCTCTTGATTCCCTCGCCTCCGGACGACGGCGTTGTGGAGTTGCTGCCTTCGTTACCGGTGTCCGGCGTGGGTGTGGTGGCGATGTCGCCGGGGAAACCGCCCGGCACGGCATCCGGACCCTGGGGAGCGGCGCCCGCTCCGGCCGCCGCACCACCTGTTCCGGCGGTGGCGACCGCGGCGGCGGCCTTGCGTCCGGCGCGTTCGGCGTGCTGGCGTGCGATCTGCGCGCCGGCTCCGCCGGAGCGGTGCAGCGTCTCGGCGTCCGAGCCTTCGGAGGCGGCCCAGTGCACGAACTTGAACGTCGCGTACGGGCACAACAACACCAGGGCCAGGATGACGATGCCGGCCATCACGTCGGCCAGCGCGGCGATGCCGTCCTTGGCCTCGGTCTTGCCCATCGCCGCGATACCGAGCACGAAGATCACAGTCATCAGGAGCTTGGAGACGACCAGGGTTGCGGTGGCCTCGATCCAGCCCTTGCGCCAGCGCCGGGCGACCTCCCAGCCGCCGCCGGCTCCGGCGAAAACGGCCAAGGTGACCATGACGAGGATGCCGACCTTGCGGACCATCATCACGCACCAGTAGAGCAAGGCGCCCAGGGCGGCGCCGACGCCGACGAAGACCGTGACCAGCCAGCCCAGGCCGGACAGGGAGGCGATCTGGCCCACCTTGACGATGCGCCGCACCGCCGTAGCGATGTCCAGGTTCGCGGCTTTGAAGAGGCCATCGGAGAGGGCGTCGACCACTTCGATGGCTACGGTGGTGAAGGCGATCGCAGTGAAGGCGAACAGCACGCCGGTGGCGGTGCCGGTGAATGCCTGGGTGAGGGCCTGGCCGTCGCGGCGGATCGCGGCACGCACGAGCTGGGCGCAGAAGGTGGCGACGAGGACGATCAGGCCGATCGGCAGGATCATCTCGTAGTTGTCGCGGAACCATCCGGCGTTCAGGTCTACCTTGGTGGTGGTGTTGACCGCCTCGGCGGCCAGGTCGGCAGCGGCGGCGGCGAGTTCGCCGGCGCTCTTTGCCATCCAGTTGCCGATGGCCTCGCCGGGGTTGGAGGCGAAGTCGACCGCGTCGCCGACGGCGCAGAGTTTGTCCGCGAGGGGGAGGTCACAGAAGCCCAAAGGGGAGTCACCCCTCCTTTCTCAGGTGGGCGCGGGGCACGTCAGGGCACGACGCGGGGAGCGATGGAGACCAGGGAGCAGTCCGCGTTGGGGCGGCACTGCACGGCGAGGGTGATCGAGCGGTCCTCAGCGCCGGCACCGCCCTGCTTCCAGGCGATCTGCTGCTTGCCGGTGACGGTGACGGCGTAGATATACGCCTCGGTGATCGCCGACGGGTCGTCGGCCAGGGCCTGCTTGAACGCCGAGGGGTAATGGGCCTCGGAAACGGTGGCGGTTGCGTACTGGTCCTGATCGGCCATCCGCGACCACAGCACCGGATCCGGCACCTGCGCGGCGATCGACGCCCAGTCGGCGTACTTGGTCTCCGCCGTCAGCCACGCCTTCATGCCAGCGAGCTGCTCACTGCGGCTGGTGGTCCGGGTGTCGTACGACCACACCATCGCGGCGGCTGCCTTGGCGAACGCGACCGGGTCCGCGAGCGGCGGAGGCTTGGCCACCGACCCGGCCCCGGCCGACGCCGTCGGACCGGCGGACGCCGAGGAGGTGCTGCTTGCTCCGGTCGGAGTGCGGGTGTGGCTGGCGCTGTTGCTGGTGCGCCCGGTGAACAGGGCCACGGTGGCGGCGAGGGCGAGCAGCACGGTGAGGCCGATCGCGATGACCGTGACGCGCTGCCGGGTCGACCAGCCGAGGCCGTAGCCGGACAGGGAGGGAAGTCGTTTCGGCATCAGTGGACTTGCGACCCCAGGGCGGAGAAGAACGCGACGATGCCGTTGGCGGCGCCGAGGCCGAGGGCGGCGCCGGCCGAGACGACGGCGCCCTTCTTGCCGTTGGCCTCGGCCTGGTGGCCGCCGGTGTGGTGACCCCACGCCCACACGCCGAGCGAAACGGCGAGTGCGCCGACCACGGCGACGATCGCGAACAGATTGATCGAGTTGACGACGTTCTTCAGCACGGCCAGGCCAGGCAAGCCACCGCCCGAGGGCGTGATGCCGGGGTCGTAGGCCAGGTACTGCACGGTGTCGAGCAGATGCAAAGGTGCTCCTTGCGCGCGCCGAAGCGACGCGCGAATGACAAGAGAATGGGGGAGGGAAGCGGACGAGCGGCTCGGTCCTGCCGATGGGCCGTCTCCAGGGGCGTGAGGGAGCGGCTCAGGGGGCGGCGACCTTGCTCGGGTGCCGGGGCCAGTCGTGCCGGTGCTGGGCTGGTGAGACGAGCACGCGGGGGCTGCGCGCCCCGGCGGGCGGGGTCAGATGACGCGGCGGGCGGCGAGGATGTCCCAGTCCGTAAGCGGCGTGATTCGAACAGGCTTTCCAGTTCGGGGTGCCTCGATCGCAAGGCCCGAGCCTATGTACATGCCGACATGTTCGGGGCGGTCGGCTGTGCCGCGGGAGAAGATCAGGTCGCCGGGCTTCAGCGCCTTGGGGGAGACGGCCTTGCCCTCGTTGACCTGTGTGTACGTGGTGCGGGTGAGCGTGATGCCGGCGTGTGCGTACGCCTGCTGGGTCAGCGAGCTGCAGTCGCAGCGGCCCATCGGGTCCGGGCCGTGCGGTGCGGTGCAGGTGCCGCCCCACTGGTACATCGTGCCGAGCTGTGCCATCGCCCACGCGATCGCCGTGCGTGCCTTCGGGTCGGCGTTCTTGGGGATCGAGTAGCCCTTGGGCACGGAGCCTTCGGGGATGGTGCCGTACCCGGAGCCGTCCTCGGTTGCCGTGCAGGAGGCGGTGCTCGTGGTGGTGTCCGTGTCGGAGGCGTCCGGGAAGGTGGCGGCGATCGCCTTCTGTAGGGCGGTCGCCAGGGGTTCCCACTGGGCGTAGGCGTCGGGGTAGGCGGAGCGCTGTACGGCCTGGGCGGCCTGGGTGACGGTCATTTGCTGCCAGCCGTCCACCGCGAGCAGGTGCTTGTAGAACTGGGTGGAGGCGTAGACGGGGTCGTGGATCTCCGCGGCGGTGCCCCAGCCCTGGCTCGGGCGCTGCTGGAACAGGCCGAGCGAGTCGCGGTCGCCGGAGCTGAGGTTGCGCAGGCGTGATTCCTGCATCGCGGTGGCGAGCGCGATGATCTGGCCCTTCTTCGGCACGCTCAGGCTGATCCCGGTGGCCACGATGGTGCGGGCGTTGGGGATCTGCTCCTCGGGCAGGGGCAGCCCCTCGATGTGTACGTCCTTGGCGGACGCGCCGTTGAGGATCTTGGTGACCTGCTCGACGACGGCGTCGGTGTCGACGTCTCCCACGCAAGCGAAGGAGGAGTAGGTGGTCTGGGCGGCCTCGCTGGAGGAGGCCATCAGCATGGCCGTGCCGGCGAGGAGGAAGGGGGAGAGGACGAAGACGCCGATGCCGGCGGCTATGCCCTTCAATCCGGCTGGCCTCCCGGCGGACGGCTACGGTCCGGCGGCGGGGCGCCTGTGGGCAGGGGAGGGTAGAACGATGTCAACGGGGTCCTTGGAAGCGAAGTCCTGGCCGCGCGTACGCAGGAGGGGAAAGGGGGCGGGCGGCCGGGCTGGGTGAATCGGGATACCTGCGAAAACGCGGCGAGTTGCACCCCGCGCCGTTGCGGGGCGGCGGGATCAGGTGTGCCGGGACAGGGGGAACCTCCACGAGGCAGGGGTAGGGGAGTGGGCCATCGGCGGTGTTCGCCGGGCAGTTCCTAAACAGTAAGGGCGGATCCCCGGTTGCCGAAATCGTTCGTGATCAAGGCTTGATTCCGGGGGTTTTGGCGGGCGATAGCGCTCAACCGGGGATCGTGCCCTACAGTTTTGGTTCCTCCCCCGCGCACACCCGTCTTCCGTTGACGGGCCTTGTCGCGCCCGAATGCCGACGACGGGATCACGGCTGCGGGCCGGAGGCATTCCCGTCCTCTTCACCTACCCGAACTGGGGTACCTCTTTGCCTTTTTCCCTGCACCAGGGCGACGCACTCAGCGTTCTCGCCGAACTGCCGGACGATTGCGTCGACTCCGTCATCACCGACCCGCCCTACAACTCCGGCGGCCGGACCGCGAAGGAGCGCACGAGCCGCAGCGCCAAGCAGAAGTACACCTCCGCCGACGCCAGCCATGCACTCCCGGACTTCACNCCCTAAACAGTAAGGGCGGATCCCCGGTTGCCGAAATCGTTCGTGATCAAGGCTTGATTCCGGGGGTTTTGGCGGGCGATAGCGCTCAACCGGGGATCGTGCCCTACAGTTTTGGTTCCTCCCCCTCGCACCCCCGTCTTCCGTCGGCGGGCCTTGTCACGCCCGAATGCCGACGACGGGACCACTGCTGCGGGGCCCGAGGCATTCCCGTCCTCTTCACCGACCCGAACTGGGGTACCTCTTTGCCTTTTTCCTTGCATCAGGGCGACGCGCTCAGCGTTCTCGCCGAACTGCCGGACAACTGCGTCGACTCCGTCATCACCGACCCGCCCTACAACTCCGGCGGCCGGACCGCGAAGGAGCGCACGAGCCGCAGCGCCAAGCAGAAGTACACCTCCGTCGACGCCGGCCATGACCTGCCGGACTTCACGGGTGAGAACATGGATCAGCGGTCGTACGGGTTCTGGCTGACGCAGATCATGACCGAGGCCCACCGGCTGACGAAGACCGGTGGCACGGCGCTGCTGTTCACCGACTGGCGGCAGCTGCCGATCACCACGGACGCGATCCAGGCGGCCGGATGGCTGTGGCGTGGAGTGCTGGCCTGGCACAAGCCGCAGGCCAGGCCACAGAAGGGCCGCTTCACCCAGAACTGTGAGTTCATCGTCTGGGCGTCCAAGGGTGCCATCGACGGCTCCCGTAATCCCGTCTATCTGCCGGGCCTCTACAGCGCCTCGCAGCCCTCAGGCAAGGCCCGCCAGCACATCACGCAGAAGCCCGTCTCGGTCATGCGTGATCTGGTGCAAATCGCTCCGCCGGGTGGCACCGTGCTCGACTTCACCTGCGGCTCCGGCTCGACCGGCGTGGCCGCACTGCTGGAGGGCCGCGACTTCATCGGCGTGGAGAAGACCCGCCATTACGCGGAAATCGCCGCCGACCGGCTCACCGAGACGCTCCAGCAGACCCTGACCCAGGACGACGTCACCCTCACGTCCTGACCGCCGTCCTTCTGATGTCCCAAGCAGCCCGTTGAATGCTGTCCAGGTGTCTTTATCTCTCACCTGCGGAGGCGTTGTAGCACGAGAGTCCCGGTTACCGAAACCGGGGATTGTAAGGATGGTTGGAGCCGAAATCCCACCCATCGGCTGCGCCTTCAAGGAGACCCCCTTTCGTGCCTGAATCCATAAACGCCCCGGACGACGGGGAGATGGAACCGGTCCGGCTGCCGGAATCCGATCTGGAGAGCATCGAGGCGAAGGTCCGCAAGCTGCTCGATCAGTCGGAACAGCAGGCCCGGCAGCTCGACAGCCTGTCCTCCGCACCCGCCCCTTCACCGTTCGCCGCCTATGGCATGCCGGGATTCGCGGGCATGCCCCTGCCGCCCGCTCCGCCGGAGCCGCGACCGATCCTGGAACTGGACGGCGAGGAGTACGAGGACGAACTCGACGCCCTCACGGACTGGGTGAATGGCTACTTCGTCCGGTACGGCTCGGAGGTCACCACCGCGGCGCCCTGGTGCGAGCAGTGGCAGGAGCACGAGGACGTCGTGGCCTGGTTGCACTCCCTGTGGCTGGCCTACCAGCAGCACAGGGAACCCGAGGCGGGCCTGTCGGGCATGTTCGTGTGGCATCGCGATTTCCTCACGCACGCCATTGCCGCCGTACGGGCGCCCGGCGGGCCGCTGTCGGCGTGTATGACGGACCCGGATCGGCCCGCCCACCGTCTGCTGCCCGGCCCGAAGCCCTCCTCCCGCTCCTCCAGGGAGCCGGAGGAGGACGGTCGCCCAGGCCAGGCCGTATGACCGGCGGCCCCGAGGCACGGCCGGCCTTCGGCCTGTCCTTCGACCCCCGTGCCCTGACCGACCTGCTCCAGGCCCCGGAAGACATCCGCGATCTGGCACTCGCCCAGCTCCAGGACGTCGTCAACGCCCGGCTGTTCGGCAGCAAGCTCGAACGCGACCTAGCCGGCTGTCGAAAGCTGTACGTCGATCACCGCAACGAGTGGCGCATTGTCTACGCCCAGCGGCCGGCGCCCGTGAACTCCACGCACCGCACCGAGATCCACGTGGTGGCCGTCCGCCCGCGGGCCAGGCACGACGTGTACGACACCGCCCGCGCTCGCCTCGGTATCACCCGGCGTCCAACGGGCGCGCGGACGCATGCCGCCCGCACCCGCTCCCCCCAACTGGACGCACCCCAGCCGATCCCCAAGCCGGGCCCGCCGCCGTACGCGATGCCCGGCCTTCCCCACCCCGCACCCACAACACCCCTGAAGGGCCCCCTTCGTTGACGCAGTTCCCCACCCTGATCGACCAGGTCGCCACCGCCGTCCTGGCGCCCGTCCCGGCGACCGAGAACCCGCACCACCGCGCCATCCTCGACGTGTTCACCGAGGTCCAGGACCTCGACCGGCAGCTCGTCGCCCTCTCCGGCGCCACGCTGCCCCACGGCGTCAGCGCCGCCGAGCAGCTGGAGAAGCTCACCGATGTCCTCGTCGAACGCATAGCCGCCGGCGCCGAGCTGGGCGCACTGCTGTCCACCTCGTGTTGCTGCGCCGTTGCACCCGAGGACGACGACGAAGACGACGCGCAGGATGTGCGGGACGAGGCGGAGGATGAGGACGACGACTTCCTGTCCTGTCCGAGCCGGCCGAAGACGATCGTCCACGCCTGCCTCGATGTCTTCGCCGTCGTCGGTGACCCGGACACCATGGCCTCCGCCGATCTCGTGCTGTGCCTGCGCGACCTGCCGGGTGACGCCGAGGGCCGATGGCCGTACGCCGACCTCACCCAGGGCCGTCTCGCCGAGCTCCTGGCTCCCTACGGGGTCCGCACCCGCGACACCACCGGCCACGACGGCCGCCGCTACAAGGCATACCGGCGTACCGATCTGCTGGACGCACGGGCGGCCTGCTCCTGCTGACGCACCCCGCTCTCGCGCGCACGCAACGGGTGACGGTCCAGGACTGGCACCTGGTCGATGCCTTCCACCAACACTGTTCGGAGACGAGCCTGCTGCACCGCTGGGGCCGAACCCGCTTCGCGCGCCGCGACCTGTCGCGGCTGCTCGCCCATGCGGAGTGCTGGATGGGGCTCGACGCCGACGAGGAACCGGTCGGCCTCGTCTGCGTCGGCCCCGTCAGCGGCCAGGAGGGCGTCGTCGACCTCGGACTGCAGGTCGCCGACGCCCGCCACCGCCAGGGCATCGGCACGGCGCTGGCCCGGCACGCGGCCGACGCGGCCCGCTCCCGGGGCGCTCACACACTGACCGCGTACACCCAGGCGTCCCACACGGCCATGATCCGGATCCTCGACCGCCTGGGCCCCGCCCGGCACACCCGCGACGGCCCGTACTTCGAAATCCATGTAGCCCTCGATCCAGACTCCCCGGACCGTCCCGGCTGGCACCAGGCGGCTACCCGATGACCAGTGCATCCCCTTCCGCGTCGACGACACCGGTGGTGACTGCCCTCGATCACCGCATCGAGGCAGCAGTGGGCCGCAGCATCGAGCAACTCTGGCAGCACCGCGAGCGGGACCTGCTGGACGCGGCGCAGACCCAGCTGGCCGATGCCCACCGCGACCTGGTCACAGCAGAGCGAGCGGTGGCCTTCCACCGCCTTCTGCTGGCCCGTCTGGCCTCGGGCGAGCTCCCGGTCGATCAGGTCCTGTGCACGCGGATCGACCGTACCGTCGGTCAACTGTCGCAGGCCGTCGGCGAACGTGATGCCCAGCAAGCGAAGGCCCAGGCTGCGCTGGCATCGGTGGAAACGGCCGCTCGCACCCAGCGCCCCGGGCCGGTGCAGGAGTTGTCCGTGCAGGATCACGCGGCCCTCCTCGCCATCGCCCGGGGCGCCCAACTCCGGGAACATCTGCTGACCCAGCGCTTGTCGGTCGTGACCGCCTCCGGCACCCGGGTCGCCTACCACCAGTTCCAACGTTTCGAGACCGCCGGTCTCGTCGTACGCGACGACTCCCACCCGCTCCACGCCGGGCAGCCCGTCACCCTCACTGAGGCCGGCCGCTCACTCCTCGCCGCGCCGCGACCGCCTGGACCACAGACCTTGCCGCCTGTGCGGCGGGCTGGAGCCTGGCCGGCTGCGTCCGCCCCTCGGCGCTGAACGCCTCAACGGCCCACTCCTGCAGTTCCGTTCGTGCCTTCGATCCGAAAGCATCGATGCCCACATCCACCCTGGACTTCCGCCTCGACGACTACGAGGCCGTCAACGACCGTGTTGACGAGCAGTTCTGGCAGCACATCGCCAGCGAGCACGACATGCTCACCGTCCTGGCCGAGCACCACACCACAGACGACCAGCACAGCTTCTACGTCCTGCACAACAGGGCCGTCACCTGGGGGATCCCCGGCGAGCCCCAGATCGTCGCCCTGCACCTCAAGCGCGACACCGCCGCGCGCACCTTCCGCTTCGCCCACGCCGAGCTGCCCCTGCCGGCCATGGCCCAGTCCTGGCTGATCGCCCGCGGCTGCCCCGAGGCGAGGATTCTCCTGCCGCAGGGCATGGGCACCACGCCCGCCGACGACGCCACCCGGGCCCTGGAGGAGCGGCTGCGCCGCGACGGCGACCACTTCGCCCTCCTGACCAGCTACACCCACGACAGCGAGCCCATCCAGACCACCGTGCTCCTGCGCGCCCTCGACGAGAGGGCGCCCGTGCCGTTCCGGGTGCTGCTGGAAAAGGCCGACACCGATACCTTCACGCACACGCTGCGCGAGGGCGGCTTCGCCACCTTTGAGGCCGCCACGACCTGGTGGGAGGCGCACTGGAGCGGCGAGGACATCCCGCTGCCCGCCCCCGCACCATCCGTCCGCCGCACCACGCTGCCCGCGGCTCCGGCACGCCCCACGCCCCCGCGCGGCCCGAGCCGCTGAGCCGAATACGAGAACTCCCCCCAGTGCCACGCCATTTCGCGCAACGGATGCCGTTCCGCGTGTGCGAGTGCGGAATATAGCAGCACATCCCCGGTTACCGAAACCGGGGATTCTCCGGACTCTTGAACTCGGCCCGCACTGCATCTGCCCGGGCCTGTTCTTGCAATTTTCCCCTCCTCTATGGAGTCCAATTCCCCATGCGCTCAACCCGAATAGCGGTCTCCGCTGCGCTTCTCGGCACCCTCGCTCTGCCCCTGGTCTCCGCCACCGCTGCGAGCGCCGTACCCGCCCAGGTGCCTGCCTCGATGGGCAACCCGTCCTGCACCGGCCCGGGACCGTGGGTGATCGGCACCAAGGCCGTCACCATGCGCTCCAAGGCGTCCGCCAAGTCCACCGCCGTCGGGATCTTGTACCGGGGCCACAAGTTCACCGTGCACAAGACCAGCGGAAAGTGGCGCTACATCACCGACAAGACGACCGGCGTCAAGGGCTGGGTCTCCGCCACCTACGTCTACCGCCCCGTCGGCATGTGCCTGGACTAACCAGAAAGCTGCCCCGGCCAAGTCTCTTCTGAATCACCGCCATCTGCACGGCGGTTGGGCTGTGAATATTCGGCCCTGTTTCCCCGCACGCCCACGGAAAGGAGATTGCTGTGCCCAATTCTGGCAACGTGCTGGACGTTCTCACCGAGCAGATAGAGACCCGCTTCCAGATGCCGATCGCCGAGCTGCGCCAAGCCGTAGCCGCCGCTTCCCAGGCCAGCCCGGAAGCCGCCACGATCGTGCGCTGGCACGGCCTGCTCACCGAGGCCCAACAGGTACTGGACCAGGCCGAAGACGTTCTTGCCGAAGCCCTCGCCCAGCACATGGACGCCGTACCCGACGATGAATTCGTCGAGCTACCCGAACACATCATGCAGCTCGCGCGCACGGTGAACGTCGCGCACACCGTGCGCGAGGGACGCGCCATGACGGTGCGCCACCTCCTCGACCCTCAGGCGATCGGGAATCGCACCGCCGTGTGGCGCTCCCCGACCGTTCGCCGGGGCCCGGCCCTGCCGACCGCCGAACCGTCGCTACCCGCCGCCGGCCAGGCTCGCGTACGCGGGGCGGTCCGATGAGCGTGATCGAGAAGACCTCCACCCAGGACCACCTGCTGGAGGAGGCGTTCGGGGCCCCGGTCCGGGAGCTGTACGCACAGGCGACAGAGCCCGAAGCCTCTGCCGCCCTGGTGCGCGCGCTGGAGCTGCGCAGCTTCCTGGTGGTGGCCGAGGAGCAGGTGACCCGGGTACGGGACCGGGTCCATGCCGCCACCGCCGCTGACCGGGACATGAACGAGCTGTCCGCCGACGACCTGCGCTTCGACGCCCAGTGGCTGGAGGCCGCCCTGGCCGGACGCGACGGCTACGTCGCCGCCCTCGGCGAGCTCCTGCGGACGATGCCCGAGCAGGTCCAACGCCCGGCTCGGCCTCTCCAGTTCGCTCAGCAGAAGATCACGGCTGTTGCCACGCCCGCCCCGGCACCCCCGCGGGCTGGGGCGGTGCAAGCCCATCGTCCCTGAAAGTCCCATCGACCTTTGTCTCAGCCCTCCGCCAGCGACGCGCAGCAGATCGCCGGGCGCATCGAGGACCTCTACGCCAAGCCCCTGGCCGACCTAGAAGCCCTCGCCGAGGCCAATCCCGACGGCAGCATGCTTGCCGCCCTGATCAGCAGTCTCACCGACCTGCGGTTCGCCGAGCGCAACATCGCCTTCCAGCTGCAGCGGCTGCGAGAACTGGCCCACCAGGAGCGGCAGATAGGCCCCGTCGAGACGGTCCACATCCTGGACTGCGCCCGTCGGCTTGCCGACTCCGTCGCCACCCGCGACGCCCACACCAAAACCCTGAATGGCGTCCTGGCCAGCCTGCACCGCGTCCCCGCCCCGGACACGGCACCCCAGCCGGGCCCGGCCGGTTGCGTTCCTGCTCCCGCGCCCGCTCTCACGCGTGCTGCCGCCCGCACCCGCTGACCTTTCCAGCCCCCGCTTGAGGAGTTCCCCCTTTGCACCGTCCCACCCGCACCGATCTCGCACGCGTCACCGAGGCCCTGGAGATGCTCGCCCCCCGCTGGAGCGTGTGGACGTTGATGACGCTCGCCGAACAGCCGCTGCGCTACAAGGAGATCCAGTCCCAGCTGTCGTGGCTGCAGTCAGGCCAGATCAACCCGAGACTGCGCAAGCTCACCGACTCGGGCCTGATCGAGCGTACGGAACACGCCCGCAATCACGTCACGTACGGGCTGACGGCACGTGCCGCCGAGCTGCTGCCCGTCCTCACCGTCATCGCCGCCTGGGGCGACGAACACCTGGAGAAGGGACTCGTGCGCAACCCGCGCACGGGAGAGACGGAGCCCGAGCCGATCGCCGCGGCCCAGAACGCCGAGGACACCATTGCCCTGATCAGCCCGCGCCACGCCACCCCGATCCTGTGGGCGTTGAAGGCGCGCGGGGCGGCGAGTGCGAAGGCGCTGGCCGCCGAGGCCATGCCTACCTACCTGTTGCCCGCCGTCTACCTGCCGCTGGACCGGCTGGTCGCCGACGGCCTGGTCGTCAACCGCTCCACGGCCACAGGCGCCGGCGAGTATCAGCTCACCGCCACCGGCCGGGCCCTCGCGCCCGTTTTCCAGAGCCTCTCGGCCTGGGCGGCCGGACGCCCGCTCGACACCGCCTACGCCCACCCGCTGTGGGGGCAGACACGCGCCCCCGCCCGGACCCGGTCCGGGGCGTGGCTGACCACGCAGACCCGTCTCCCGGCCCCCGCAGCCCCCGCCGCCCCATCGGCTGCTCCGGCGTGGCGGGCCGGCGACCTCTTCTCCCACCAGACACCCGCCCGTCCCCTCCAGGTCTCCCCGGCAGGAGGCCCGCGCCGGTGACCAGCACTCCGATCTTCAACCACCCGCACACGTGCCGGGTGATCAGCGCCCTGTCCCTGCCGGCCCTGATCCGGCTGGTCAGCGAGATCGACGACAACGGCCCCATCAGCCACCGACGCGGCAGCCTCCAGAGCGCCTTCGGAGACCTCACCGCCAACCAGCTGCGCTACGCCATCGATGTCGCCCGCGACCTCGGTCTGGTGCACGCCGACCCCCAGGCACCGACCCGCTACCGGCTCACCGAAGCAGGCGAGGATCTGGCCGGCGTGTACGACCTGGCGGCCCGCTGGGCCCGCACCCACCAATACCCGAGCCCTACCAGCGGCTTCGTCGCCCGCGTCCAACGCACCCTCAAGCTCCTCACCCAGCCGACGGCAGCCGTACGCGACGCCGACCGGGCCGGAAAGACGGCCGTGCTCGGGACCGGCCACCGGGTGTCCGACACCGACGCCGACATGGCTTTGATACCCGACGCTGCTGAATCGGCGCTGGCCGAGTGGCTCCAGACGCATCCCCACATCCTGGGCTCGACCGCATCCCGCTCATCCCACGCGGCGCAGGATCTGGAGTGCGCTGCGTGAGATCCCGTGTCGGACCCCGGCACGCACGCCGAACGGTCCCCACCCTGCTGCGTGGCATCTACTTGCCGCGCAGCATGGACGCCGCCGCGTTCGCCATGACGACGTACGGTATCCCTCTGCTGGTCCTGGCCACCACGAACTCCGCCGCCCTGACCGGGCTGGCGTTCGCACTGGAGTGGATTCCCCGCTTGGCGGCGTTCGCGCTGGCCGGCTCCCTGGTCGACCGACACGGCACCACCCGTGTCTTCCGCCTCGCCTCAGCGGCGCGGGCGATCGTGGTGGTGACCGCCGCGCTTGTCCTGCCGCAGCAGAACGATGCCGACGCGGCCACCGTCACCGTTCTGCTTCTCGCCGCCGGCACCGGCGCGCTCACCGAGTTCTCCTACGTCGCCGCCGAGACCGCGGGTGCCGTGGCCGGCCGCGAAGCCGGCATGCGTGCACACCGTGTGCAGGCGGCCCTGCTCGGCATCGACCAGACGATGACCTTGGCCGGCCCTGCGCTCGCCGGACTGCTGCTCCACTTCACGGGTGCCACCGGAATGCTGATCGCGATCGCCGGTTTCTCTCTCCTCGGCTGTGCCCTCGTCCCATGCCGGAGACTGCGCGAACAGGCACGCGAGGCAGCCACCGTCCGGAAGGGGTTGCGTACCGGCTGGTCCACACTTCGGTCGCTGCCCGCACTTAGCTGGCTGGTGACCGGCCTGACCCTGTCCAATCTGGCGGTCGGACTGCTGCAGGCTGCCGCCCCGGTAATCGTGGTCAAGCAGTTCGGACACACCACCGCCGACGTGGGCCTCATCTGGTCCGCCGCCGCCCTCGCCTCCCTCGTGGCGGTCGCCGTCTGTCGCAAGGCCATCGATCGCTACGGCCTGTGGCCGGTGGGCGCCGTCTCCGCGGCGATCGCCGCCACTGCATGCCTGACCATCTCCCTCACCCACACCTACAGCGCCTATCTCGCACTCACCGCTGTCCTCATGGCCGGCGAAGGCGGCCTGACCGTGGTGCTGCGCACCCTGCGCACCCACCTCATCCCGTCGGAAGTGTTCGGCGCCACCCTCTCGCTGACCATCCTGCTGCTCCTGCTGCCCTTCCCCCTGGCCGGGATCCTCGTCGCCGCCGTCCCGCCCTCGCTGCTCGGCCACGCGATCACCGGCTGCGCCGTCCTGCAGGCCCTGGGCCTCGCCGTCACCTTCGCGCGCCTGCGCACCGTCCCCGGCCTGCGCGCCTCCTTTGCCTGAACCCCCGGCCGGCCTCTGCCGACCGCTCGTCCTCACGGAGACCACCCGATGCCCACGCCCCACGCCCATCAGAACCCCGGGCTGACGACCCGTCCGTCGTACCGCGCGGGATCGAGGCCCACGATCACGGACCGCTTCCTCGCTTTTGACGCCCGACACCCTTACGTCTACCGGGCGTTGGAACGTCTGACGGCCCAGCGGCTGGCCTCCGGGGCCACCCGCATCGGGCTCAAGGCCCTCTTCGAAGACCTGCGCTGGCAGCTGCCCGAGGGCATCCGCGGCCTCAACAACAACTTCACCGCCCTGTACGCGCGGAAGCTGATCGCCGATCACCCCCACTGGGCCTCCGCATTCGAGCTGCGACGCCGACGAACGCCCTGATCCGCCCGGGAGCCCAGCTCTTGACTGTCTTCTCCCTTCCCCCTGTTTGGAGCCCTGCTTGCCCTCTCGTACCGGTAACCCGGTCGTCCTGATCGTTGCCGCCGCGGACATGGAGGCCGAGGCGTACCGCGGCTTTTGCCTTCAGAACATCGCCGCTCACTACGACGTGGTCCTCATCACCAGCGTCGAACCGACGTGGGAGCGCGCCTTCATCACCGACTGGGAAGTCGCCGACCCCACGGACCAGGCCGCCCTGACCGTGGCCGGTCAGGCCCTCGCCGGACGCCATCGCCTGGCCGGGATCATGACCTGGACCGAGTGGTACCTCGTTCCCGTCGCGCGCCTCGCCCGCCGGCTCGGCCTGCCCAACAACCCTCCCGAGGTCATGCAGGGCTGCCGCAACAAGGCCACCGCACGCGCCCTCTTCGCCCGCCACGGCGTTCCCTCGGCCGCATCCGCCCGGGTCCGCACCGTTGAGGAGGCCGCGCAGGCCGCAACACGGATCAGCTACCCGGTGGTCCTCAAGCCCGCCGCGCATGCAGCCAGCATCGGCGTGATCCGCGTCAACATCCCCGGCGAACTGCCCTCCGCGTACGCGATCGCCGCCCAGACAGCAGGACGTGGCGTGGAGAGCACCGAGGTCCTGGTCGAGGAGTACCTCGACGGGGACGAGGTGAGCGTCGAGTGCGCCACCTTCCAGGGACAGACCACGGTCGTCGCCGTCACCCGCAAGACCGTCGGCCTTGAGCCCTACTTCGAGGAACTCGCCCACACGGTGGACGCGGCCGACCCGCTGCTGGCCGACGTGGCCCCGGCCGCAGAAGCCGCGATCGCCGCGCTGGGCATCACCGGCGGGATCAGCCACGTCGAAATGCGCCTGGTCGACGGCCGCCCGCGGCTGATCGAGGTCAACGCGCGCCTCGCCGGCGACCTGATCGGCCACCTCGTCCACCTCGCCACCGGCATCGACCTCGCCCGTGCCGCCGCCGACATCGCCTGCTCACGTGCCCCCGACCTGACCCCCACCCGCCGCGAGGCTGCCGCCATCCGGTTCGTCTACCCCGCCTACTCGGGCCTGCTCACCGCCTGCCGTCTCACCGACGGCTTTGCCGAGCAGGCCGAGGGACTGGAGCAGGTCCGCTTCCAGCGGCAGGTGGGTGAGGAACTGGTGCTGCCGCAGGACGGCGGCGATCTGTTCACCGCCCGCATCGGCTTCCTGATGACCACCGGGCCGACCGCCGCCGTCGCTCAGGCGCGCGCCCAGGACGCGTACCGCCACCTGAATGTTCAGATCATCCCCACTGCGCAGGAGGATGAGGCGGGAGAGGGTCTCGCCGAGTGAGCGACACCGTGGCGACCGAGCTGGTGCGCAGCCGCCGTCTGCTGATCGGGTACTTCGCCGGTCTCGGTGTGCTGATGGCCGTGTGGGGCGCGCGCATGCCCGCCGTCCAAAAGAGTGCCGGCCTGAGCACCGCCGAGCTCGCCCTGGTCCTCCTGGCCGCCGCCCTCGGCATGGTCGCCGGCCTCCAGATGGGAGGACGCCTCGCCCACCCAGCCCGACTCCCCGCCCTGCTGACCGGCGGCGCCCTCGGCCTGGGCGTCTGCCTCGCCGCCCTCGGCACCTGCCGCAACCTGGACACCCTCCTCGCGGTGGCGTTCGTCTTCGGCGCCGCGCACGGCGTCCTCGACGTCGCAGCCAACTCTTCGGCGGTCCGCTGCCAAAACGCCCACGGACGCCCCATCATGGCCGGACTCCACGCTAGCTACAGCCTCGGCGCCCTGGCAGGCGCCGCGATGGCCGCAGCCACCACACACACCCCGCACACCGTCTTGTTCGCCGGCGTCGGCGCCACCGCCATGGCAGCGGCCTGCGCGACAACTCGATTCACCCGCTGCGTTGCCGCCCCCGGACTCAAGCCCGTCCACAACCCCGGCACCCCCGACCCCAAGGAGTACAGGGGATTCTCCCGGCCCCGGTTGTGGCTGCTGGGCGCGCTGGCGGCCGCAACCTTGCTGGGCGAGGGAGCCGCCGCCGACTGGGCCGCTGTCCACCTGCACAGCCTGGATGCGACGGCCGCGACCAGCGCGACAGCGTTCGCCCTCTACAGCGCAGCCATGGCCGCCGGACGCCTCGCCGGAGACCGGCTCACCACCCGCTACGGCGCCCCCGCCGTCGTACGCACCGGCGCCGCCCTGGCCGCCCTCGGCCTCGCCACCGGCCTGGCAGGCTCCACCATCGCCTTCGCACTCGCCGGGTGGACGGCCTTCGGCCTGGGCCTGTCGGTCACGATCCCCAGCCTGATCACCGCCGCCGGCGCTGGCGGCCCTCGGGCGGTCGCCACCGTCGCGGTCACCGGCTACGTCGGCCTGCTCGCCGGACCCGCCCTCATCGGCGCACTCGCCACCATCACCACCCTGCCGGTGGCGCTGCTGCTGCCCGCCCTCCTCGCAGCCGCCGTCGCCGCCTTGTCCCACAAAGCCCTGGAGACCCCAGCCCCTTGACCACCACTTCCCTTACGCCGAACTGCACGGACGCCGTGATCATCGACTACAACGGTGTCCTGGGCCGACAGCCCACCCCCGCCATGTGGACCCGCCTCGCCGACCTCGCCGAGTGGCCCAGCAGGCAACTCGACTCCTTCCAGCACGCCTTCTGGGCACACAGGGAGGCGTACGACGCCGGAGAACTCAGCGACCTCGCCTACTGGGCCAAGGTCCTCGGCCACCACCCCGGCGCACGGTGGCTGCGCACCCTGCGCACAGCCGACACCGCCATGTGGATCCGCACCGACGACCGCGTCCTCGACATCCTGCGTCGCTCCCGCGCCACGGGGCTGCCCATGGTGCTGCTCTCCAACGCCCCTGCCTACCTCAGCAACGTCCTGGACGCCACCGGCTGGCGGCGCGAGCTGATGGCCGACGCCCTGTACTCGGCCCGCCTGGGCCTGTGCAAGCCCCACCCGGCCGCCTACGAACACGCCCTCGCGGCCACCGGCATCACCGATCCCGGACGCGTGCTGTTCATCGACGACCGCGACGACAACTGCCAGGCCGCCGCCCAGCTGGGCCTGCGCACCCTGCACTACACCGGCCAACCCGCCGAACTGGCCAAGCAGTTGCTCCCTGTCGGCCCGGCCTCCGTACGCCCGCCAGCAGCCCCGCGCGGCACCAGCCGCTGATCTCGCCTGCCCTCGACCACCGCTGACCCCAGGACCCTTGTGCCCGACACCGAAGAGATCGACGGCGATGTCTACGTCTCTCCCCGCTACCTCGCCGGCAGCACCGCCATCGGCGACCCCGCGCTCGAGCCGCTCCTCGCGCTCGGCTTCGACCTGCGGAACGATGACCTCGGCAACGCCTACGTCACCGCGCCCGACCACCGCGTCCGACTCGGGTTCCTGCCCGAGGGAGACGACGACGGACTGTGGAGGATCAACGCCTACCGTGACCGCTTCGGCCCGCCCGCGTGGGGCGTGAGCTTCAACGACAACTGCCCGACGGAGTTCGTCACAGCCTTCACCACCGCCCTCGCCGAGGCATACACCGCCGGCCCCGACACCTACCTTGCCCCGCCCGATCTGAAGGACCCCGAGCTCGGCGCCTTCGACGCCGTGGTCCCGCTGATCAAGAACGGCTGGCAGTTCCAGCACCCACGCTGGGGCGTGATGGAACTGAAGCCCCCCGACGGGATGGCCACCCTCGAATACACCACCGGCCGCCTCGACCCGGAGAGGGAACTGACCACCCTTCAGGCCCGCTGGCACATGTGGGGAGGCCCCAAGAGCGGCCACGCCCGCTGGTACGCCACCGCAACCACCCACACGCCGACCGCCCTGGTCAAGGCCATCACTCAGAGCGTCGCCGATCCGGCACCGCTGCCGCGCTGGAAGGACAGCATGCTCCCCTGGCTGCGCGAGTCCGCACAACTCACCCCCGTCACGCCACACGCACCCCGAGTTCCCACGCCCCTCGACGTGCAGCGCGCCGCCGCCCGCCGCCCGCCGGCCCTTGGGACCCGCAGCGTTCCGCGCTGGAGCACCACCACCGTCGCCACGGCTCCCGCCGCAGCCCGTACCAGCCCACGCCGCTGAACCGGCCTCTCCTGCCCCGCACGTCAGAAGGCAACCCGTAAGTGTCCCTGCACGCCCCGCAGTTCTTCACCGAGCACCTCACGCTCCCGTTCACCGAGAGCACCATCGTCGGCAACACCTACTACGCCACCCCGCTGCCCAACTCCGTACTACGGCTGCGGATCGACTTCTCGCGCACCATCCGCGAAAACGAGTACGACGGTCTGCGCCTTGCCGTCGTCCACCCCGAGAAGGGGGACGTCGACGCAGTGGTCCTCACCTTCGACGAGCACGACACCTTCACGCGACGCGACGCCGCACATGAGGTCCGACCCGGCTACAGCGGCTACGCCCGCATCCTCGACCTGCGCCACCACAACCGCCAGCCGCCGTGGAGCGGCGCGGACGTCGGCGGACTGCGGGCC
>NZ_JBLRVZ010000094.1:0-9184 GCF_048159505.1 Streptomyces sp. T028 | reverse complement strand
ACCTCTCCGACGGCCCACCCCCCGCGCCGAGCACCCCGTCCCCGTGGTCCAGCCGCGCCCCGCTTCCTTCACCACCCCGTCCCTCCAGGCACCGGCCACCCCCACCGCCACCCCGCGTGCCCCCCAGCAGCCCACCACCCCCACGACGCCCCGCGCCCCCATGCCCGCCCCCATCTCCACCCCCACCGTCCAGCGCCTCGCACCCCCCACACCCCCGGCACCACCCCGGACCCCGCCCAAACCACCGCCCGCGCCCCGCTCCGAGCCCACGGAAGCGCGAACCACCGCCGCCTCCCCGCCCCCCGCCTTCGACCCCCGCGCCCTCACCGACTTCCAGCTCGACGAACTGACCCACCGCCTCACCGGCCGTATCACCCGCCTCCTGCGCACCGAACTACGCCTGGACCGCGAGCGGATCGGCAGACTCCGCGACCCCCGCCACTGACCGCCACCGACCGCCGCTGACCGCCACCGACCGCCACTGACCGCCGCGCCCCAAGAAAGGCCAGCCCCCCGATGTCCCGCGATCTCGACCCGGGCTCCACCATCTTCTTCACCCTGACCATCGACGGCGAGAGCCTCGGTTACTTCAACGGGTGCGAGGGCCTGTCCTCCCAGGTGGAGATCGAGCACCGCCAGGAGGGCGGCAACAACGGTTTCGTCTGGGCGCTGCCGTCCCGCGTCACGTTCTCCAACATCCGTCTCACCCGCCCCCTCACCCCGGACACCACCAAGGTGGCCAAGTGGATCTCCTCGATCACGACCGGGGTGACCCGCCCCACCGCGCAGATCGCGGCGCTGCGGGCGGACGGCTCGGAAGTGGCCCGGTGGGGGCTCATCGACGTACTCCCGGTCAGCTGGCAGGGGCCCTCCCTGGACCCCGCGAACCCGGGTGTCGCCACGGAGGTCCTGGAGATCACGCACCACGGCTTCACCGACTAGCCAGGCCGAGAAGCCGGGAAGAGGACACACGATCATGGCCAAGGGCAGCAAGAGCGGCGCGGGCAAGAGCCTGGTGCGCGCGACCCTCTCGATCCACGAACCGCCGGTCGGCACCAGCACCACCCCGGGCGGGCTGCGCAAGTCCTTCGAGTTCGAGTTCAACCCGGCCCAGTTGCAGGTGGCGCGCCGGGCACTGTGGAAGGTGACGCCGACGGCGGCCGTCCGCGACGGGTCGAAGCCGGAGTTCATGGGGCCGGAGCCGCGCGAGATGAGCGTGGAGATCTTCCTGGACTCCTCCGACCAGCCGGACAGCAACACGGTGATGCAGAAGGTGGAGTCGCTGTTCGACTGCTGCGAGGTCACCACCGGCAGCATCGCCGCGAACCAGCCCTCCCCGCCCTGGGTGGTGTTCCAGTGGGGGTCGTTCTCGACGGTGCACTTCACGGCGTACGTCAGCAGCGTCGACGTCTCCTACACCCTGTTCGGCACGACCGGCGTCCCCATCCGCGCCACCTGTCAGGTGCGGCTGCACGAGATCCCCAGCAAGACCAAGGGCCAGAACCCGACCTCGGGCGCGCTGACCGCCCAGCGCGTGCACCGCGTCGTGGCGGGCGACTCGCTGCAGTCGCTGGCATGGCGGGAGTACGGCGACACGTCCGCGTGGCGGGACATCGCCGAGGCCAACGGCATCGACGACCCGACCCGGCTGCCCACCGGCATCGAGCTGATCCTGCCGTCCGCCGGGGAGGTGCGTCCCTGATGGTGGCGACCGCCTTCTCCAACATCATCAAGGTCACCCTCAACGGAAGCCCGCTGCCGCCCGACTTCGCGCCGCTGCTGGTGGAGGGCTGGGTGGACCAGGGGCTCGGGGTGCCGGCCTCCTTCCGGCTGACGTTCCGCGACCCGTACCGGCTCGTCCTCGGCAAGCTCGGCGTCAAGTTCGGCACCAAGGTGGTCCTCACGCCCATCGCGGACGGGCAGGGCGCCGGCGACCCGCTCCTCACCGGCGAGGTGTGCGGCCTGGAGGCCGACTACGACGGCACCGGCTCCTTCACCGTCATCCGGGGGTACGACGCCGGCCACCGCCTGATGCGCCAGCGCCGTATCGCCGCGTACCGCAACCAGAGCGCCTCCGACATCGCCCGCAAGCTCGCCGCGCAGGCCGGTGTGCCCGTCGGGAAGATCCAGTCGACGAAGACGGTCTACGAGTTCATCAGCCAGGCCAACGTCACCGACTGGGACTTCCTCGCCCGTCTCGCCGACGAGAACGAGATGGTGATGTCGGTCGACTCCAAGGGGAAGTTCCAGTTCGTCAAGCCCGACCCCGCCTCCGGGGCGCCGCCCGTGTCGACCCCGGGCGAGAAGAGCCCGTACGTCCTCGAAGCCGGTACCGACATCCTGCGGCTGCGGACCGCCGTCACCTCCGCCGAGCAGGTCGCGACCGTCGAGGCGCGCGGCTGGGACGTGACGACGAAGAAGAAGCTCACCGCGACCGCGCCCGCCACCACCAACCCCGGCATCAGCATCGGGACGACTCCGGGTGAGGCGGCGGCCAAGTTCAAGCCGGCCAAGCTGGTCGACGCGCAGACGCCGTACGACCGGCAGTCGGAGGTGAAGTTCGCCGCCGAGGCCCTCGCCGACGACGTCACCGGGTCCTTCGCCGAGCTGGAGGTCGTCGTGCGCGGCACGCCCAAGCTGCGGCCCGGACTGCCCGTCACCCTGGCCGACGTCGGCGCGCCCTTCGCGGGCAAGTACACCGCCACCTCCGTACGGCACGTCTTCGGCGACGGCAGGCACTACGAGGCGTGGGTGACCGTCAGCGGGCGGCAGTGGCGGTCGCTGTACGGGCTCGCCTCCGGCGGCGGGGGCGCCGCCTCGCACAACGGCCTCCACCTCCCCGGCACCACCAACGCCCTGGTCACCGACATCCAGGATCCGCTGAAGCAGGGCCGGGTGAAGCTCCAGTTCCCCTGGCTCGACGACGTGTACATCTCCGACTGGACGCGGGTCGTCCAGTGGGGCGGCAAGGACGGCGGCTCGATCTTCCCCCTCGACGTCGGCGACGAGGTGCTGGTCGCCTTCGACCGGGGCGCCCTCGACCACCCGTACGTCATCGGCGGCCTCTACAACGGCAAGGACAAGCCGACGCCCGTGAAGGACGTCCCCCTGCACGACGGGGCGCGGCGCCGGGCCTCCCGGCACACCCTCTCCGACCGCGACGGCAACCGCGTCGACCTGCTCAGCCAGAAGACCGGCGGCCGCAAGCAAGGGGTCAGGGTCACCTCCGGCGACGACCGGCTCGTCATCAACCTGGACCGTACGAAGACGGAGATCACCGTCGACAGCAAGGGCACCGTCAAGATCTCGGGCACCCGATCGGTGTCCGTCGAGGCGGGCACCGATCTCACGCTGAGCGCGGGCCGCAAGCTCACCATCAAGAGCGGCGGGCTGCTCGACATCCGCGGCACCGGCGCGGTCAACCTCAAGTCGCTGACCAGCGTCGTCGCCGTGGACGCGCTGGGCGCGCTCAGCCTGAAGGCGGGCGGCGCGGCCACGGTCACCGCGGGCGGCACCGTCCAGGTCAACGCCACCGCCAACGTGGGCATCCGGGCCGCGACCCTGCTGCTCCAGGGCGTCGTCATGGTCAACAACAAGCCGTATCCGATCCCGTGAGATCCGGCCCCCGTGAGAATCCCAGGAGAAGGGTGGCCCTCTGATGGCCGAACAGTTCGTCGGGTCGGGCTGGGCGTTCCCGCTGCGGATCGGTCCCACCGGAGGCATCGCCCTGGTCAGCGGCGAGCGCGAGATCGAGGAGGCGATCCGGCTGATCCTCGCCACCGCGCCGGGCGAGCGCCCCATGCGCCCGGAGTTCGGCTGCGCCATCCACGACCTGGTGTTCGCCCCGGTCAACGAGGCGACGGCCGGCCGGATCCAGCACGAGGTGTACACCAGCCTGGACCGCTGGGAGCCGCGCATCGAGGTCACCGACGTCGACGTGACGGCCGGCGCCGAGCAGGGCGTGCTCTGGATCGACGTCCGCTACTCCATCCGCGGGACCAACAACCCGCGCAGTCTCGTCTTCCCCTTCTACGTCATTCCGTCCCACGAAGAGCCGGGCGGCCTGCCCGGCTCCTCCGGTACGGCTTCCGAAAGCGACCGCTGATGGCCCTGCCCTCCCCCAACCTGGACGACCGCCGCTTCCAGCAGTTCGTCGACGACGCCAAGCGCTACATCCAGCAGCGCGCGCCGGAGTGGACCGACCACAACGTCTCCGACCCGGGTGTCACGCTCGTCGAGACGGTCGCCCACATGGCCGACCAGATCGTGTACCGCCTCAACCGCGTCCCCGACAAGAACCACCTCGCCTTCCTGGACCTGGTCGGCATCCATCTCTTCCCGCCGTCGGCGGCCCGCACGGAGGTCACCTTCTGGCTGTCGGCGCCCCAGGAGGAGCCGGTGCTGCTGCCGACCGGCACCGAGGTGGCGACGGTCCGCACGGAGAGCGAGGAGGCGGTGGTCTTCGCGACGGAACGCGAACTCACCGTCGTCCCCAGCGAGTTGTCCCACCTGGTGGTCCAGCACCAGGGCGAGCCGGTCACCGACCGGACCACCGACCTCACCGAGGGCAAGGACGTCCTGTGCTTCGCCGAGGCCCCGCGCCCCGGCGACTGCATGCTCCTCGGCCTGAGCGCCGCCGTCCCGCACTGCGCGGTCGCCCTGGAACTCGACAGCCGCGTCGACGGCGTCGGCGTCGACCCCCGTCAGCCCCCGCTGGTCTGGGAGGCGTGGACGGAGGACGGCTGGCAGCCCTGCGAGGTCGACCGCGACGGCACCGGCGGCCTCAACCGCCCCGGCGAGGTCGTCCTGCACATCCCCGGCGGGCACGTCCTGTCCCGCTCCGGCGGCCAGGAGGCCGGCTGGCTGCGCTGCCGCGTCACCGAACCCCTGCCCGGCCAGCCCTTCTACACCCTCTCCCCCACCGTCCGCTCCGTCGAGGCCTTCACGGTCGGCGGCACGGCCCCCGCCGTCCACGCCGAGACCGTCCACGACGAGAACCTCGGCGAGTCGACGGGCCTCCCCGGCCAGCGCCTGCGCCTCGCCAACGCCCCGGTGGTCGGCGACGACCCACCGGTCCTGCTCCAGACCGCCGAGCACGAGGGCTGGGTCGACTGGCAGGTCGTCCCCCACTTCGCCGCCTCCGGCCCGGACGAGCGCCACATCACCCTCGACGCCGCCACCGGCGAGATCGCCTTCGGCCCGTCCGTCCGCGAACCCGACGGCGCGCTGCGCCAGTACGGCGCCGTCGCCCCCAAGGGCGCGATCGTCCGCGCCCGCCGCTACCGCACGGGCGGCGGCCGGGCCGGCAACGTGGCCCGCGGCGCGGTGCGGGTGCTGCGCACCTCCGTGCCGTACGTCTCCGAGGTCGTCAACCGGGAGGCCGCGCGCGGCGGAGTCGACGGCGAGACGGTGGAGGAGGCGAAGCTGCGCGCGCCGATCACCCTGCGCGCCCAGGAGCGCGCCGTGACGCTGAGGGACTACGAGGAACTGGCGCGCCGGGCAGCCCCCGAAACCGCCCGCATCACCTGCCTGGAGGGCGAGCCCGACGAACACGGCTCCTACGCGGTACGGGTGTTGGTGGTCCCCCAGGCGGTCCCCGACCCCGGCGGTCGCCTCCGCTTCGAGCAACTCGTCCCCGGTGACGCCCTGTTGGACCGCATCATGCGGCACCTGGACGAACGCCGCCTCATCGGCACCCGGTTGGCGGTCGGCCCCCCGTACTACCAGGGCATCACCGTGGTCGCCACGGTCCACGCCTTCCGCGGCGTCGACACCGACCGCGTCCGCCGCCAGGCCCACGACGCCCTCTACCGCCACCTCGACCCGCTCACCGGCGGCGCGGACGGCAAGGGCTGGCCGTTCGGGCGCCCGGTGCAGTCCGGCGAGGTGTTCGCGGTGCTGCAGCGGGTCCCGGGAGTGGAGCTGGTCGACCAGGTCACCCTGCACCCCGCGGATCCCCTGACCGGGAAGCGCGGCGACGCGACGGACCGCATCGATCTGGCTCCGCCGGCGCTGGTGTTCTCGTACGACCATCGGGTGCGGGTGATTGGGGACGGGGCGTGACCCAAAGGGGCGCGGGGCTGCGTCGATCAGCGGCTCCGCCGCGGGGCGCGACCAGCCACAACGGCGCCGCGCCGAACCGACAACCCCTCGCGGCCCGCGCAGCGCAGGCCCGCCTGGAAGGAGCCGTGCGATGAGGGGATCGGTCGACGGGCTCGGATCCTCCGCGCCGATCGGGGCGATGCTGCCCGCCGTCTTCGCGGACGACGATCTCGCGCAGCGCTTCGTCGGCGGGCTGGACGAGGTGATGGCGCCCATCCTCAACGTCCTGGACTGTCTGCCCGCGTACTTCGACCCGGCCCTCGCCCCGGTCGACTTCACCCGCTGGCTGGCGGGCTGGGTCGGCGCGGAGACCGACGGCACGGAACCGGAGGCACGGCTGCGGGCCGCCGTCGCCGCGGCCGCGTATCTGCACCGGGTGCGCGGTACCCGCCGGGGCCTGGCCGAGGCCGTCCGGCTGGCGTTCGGCGTGGAGCCGGAGATCGAGGAGAGCGGCGGCTCGGCCTGGAGCGCCCGCCCCCTCGGCCCGTTCCCCGGCGACGCCCGCCCCCACCTGCACGTCACGGTCCGCCTGCCCGCCCCCGGCCCGGCGGACGAACACCGCCTGGACGCCCTCGTGGCCGCCGCCCGCCCCGCCCACATGCCCTACACGGTCAAGGTGACCGTCGCCGAAAGGACCCCGGAGAAGAGATGACCACCCAGAACTGCGCCGAGTGCGGCACCCGGGCGGAACCCGGCCAGTCCTTCTGCGACGCGTGCGGAGCCGTACTCAGCTGGACGGACCGAGACCGCGACCGGACCCCGGCAAGGGCCGCCGCCACGGCATCCTCCGCCTCCGGTACGACGACGGCGGCACCGGACACCTCCACGCGCACCCGCGACGAGGAGGACGAGAACGACGACGACCGGACTCCGGAACCCCGGACGGAGCCGGACAACGACTCCCGCGACTCGGACGCCCCCACAGCCGCCGCCGACGACTCGGACGACGAGGACACGACGGAGACCCCTCTCCCACCCCTCCCCCCGACGACGGACACCGGCGAAACGGCCTCCACGGCCCCCACTCCCGCCCCCGCCCTCGGGGACACGATGGCGGCACGGGCCCGCTCCCTCCTCGTCCCCGTCGCCGACCCGGAGGAGCCCGCGCCGGCACCGCCCTCCGTCGCGCCGGTGCTGCCGGGTGTCCCGGTGGCGGACCGGCCGCAGGTCCGCGCGCCCGGCCCGGTGCAGGGCGAAGCGGGCGGTATCGCGTGCCCCTGGTGCGCCACGCCGAACCGCCCCGACCGGCACTACTGCTCGCGCTGTGCGATGCCGATGACCCTGGAGGACCGTTCGTCGATCCGGCTGCCGTGGTGGCGGCGGCTGTTCGGGCGGGGCGGGGAGACGCCGTGGGCCGGGGACCGTCCGCGACTGCGCCGTACGTTCGACCGGATCGTCACGTGGGTGATGGCCGCGGTCGTCCTCACCCTCCTGATCGTCGCCGGTGTGTACACCCCGGACGCGATACAGGCGACCAAGGACCACTTCGCGAAGCGGGCGGCGGTGGCGCCGGACACGTTCGCGGCGTCCCGCTCGTACCCGGGCCACAAGCCCGACCTGGCCTTCGACAAGATCAACAACACGTGGTGGGGTCCGGGCGTCTCGCAGTCGGGTGAGGGCGAGTGGATCGAGGCCCGCTTCAACGAGCCGACCCGTCTGCTGGACCTCGTCATCACCCCGGGCACGTCGACGCGCGCCGAGCAGCTCACCGAGTCGGCCCTGCCGCACCGCGTGAAGGCGACGATCACCCTGAAGGACGGCACCACGACGACCCGTGAACTGGTCCTCGACCAGCAGGCGGGCGGCCAGCGCCGCACCTTCCGCGTCGGCGAGGTCACGAAGGTCCGCTTCACGATCGAGTCGGCGTACGGGGCGTCGGCGAGCAAGCAGGTGTCGATAGCGGAGATCGAGTTCTTCGGCCCGTCGAGCGCGAACGCGTCGTAGGTCGTAGGGAGACGCGTGGTGATCGAGTCTCAGCGACACGCCGTGTGTGCGGCGTGTCGCTGAGACTGAGCGCACACCCCCTACGCGGGAGAGGGCCGGCTGGGGCCGCCGGATGTCAGAACGCGGTCGAGCGCCGCCCGTCCTGCGGGCCCCCAGGTCGGCTTGCCGCCGGGAAGGCCCCGTTCCCCGTTCTGGCCCATGAGGATGAGGAAGAGGCTCTTCAGAGCAGCCAGCCCTCGGGCGCGCCGGATCGTCGCCTCGTCCGTGTGCGGGTACGCCTCGAAGAACCGTGAGGACGCGCCCGCGGGAAGGAGCAGCCACGCGGCCGCGAGGTCCCACGCCGGATCGCCGGCGAACATGGCATCGAAATCGATCACGCCCGAGAGCGTTCCGTCCGAGACGACGACATTCGCGGGGTGGAGGTCACCGTGCAGCCATACCGGCGGGCCCTCCCACTCGGGGGCCGCGACGGCGTCGTCCCAGACGTCCCGGACGGCCCGGACGGCCCGGACGGCCCGGACGTCGGCAGCGATGCCGCCAGGGGCGATGGCCTGCAAGAACTTCTCGAAGCCGTCCGTGCACTCCTTGGGGTGAGCGCCGCGGTCCGAACTGGCCGGCGCATCCGCCGGCGCCGCCACATGGAGCGCCCTGAGGAAGCCCGCCAGAGTGTCGGCCGCGTGCTCGCCGCGGCTGATCGAGGCGTGGTCGAGTGGTTCTCCGGGAACCCACGTCATGATGTTCCAGGGCTTCGGGAAGCGCGCGGACGGTTCGCCGATCCGCACAGGGTTCGGAACCGGGAGCGGTAGGCGCGGGGCCAGGACGGGCAGCCATCGGCGTTCCTTGCGCAGGAGATCCGGGGCACCTTCCTTGCGCGGCATGCGCACGGCCAACTCATCCCCGAGGCGCCACATCTGGTTGCCCCAGCCGCCCGCCACCTCGCGGACGGCCAGTCCCGCAAGGTCCGGATGCTGGTCCTTGAGGAGATCGCGTACCAGCTCTGCGTTGAATCCTCACCCTCATGACTGAGGGGGATCTCTGGCTCAGGCGGCCTCCGGGAGCGGCGCTCCCGGAGGTCTTACGCCTTCAGCGCCAGCCGGGTTGAGACCAGCCCGGACGAGCATCACGCGGGCGGAGTTCT
>NZ_JBLRVZ010000093.1:0-20739 GCF_048159505.1 Streptomyces sp. T028 | reverse complement strand
CGCAGTTCGGCGTCGACCCAGGGCCAGTGCTCGGTCTTGGGCACCGGGGTGGTCTCGTCGCCGCCCAGGGACGAAGCCAGGCCGCGCAGGTAGTGGCCGCCGTCGCTGAGGATCTCGGGCAGCGGGATGTCGTCCTCGGCCATGAAGACGCCGTGCTGCAGGAGAGTCAGGACGGCGCAGCGCAGCAGGGTGGGCTCGTCACGGTCGGGCGAGGTACAGACCGCGCAGTCCTCGATGTGGTGGTCCCAGACGGGCGAAGATGGGAGGGGCATGGCAGAAGGGCCTTTCGTGATGGGGCATGGGAAGTGAGGCGGTGGCGACGTCCCCCGGGCAGGGGGACGACGACGGTGGGCTCAGTGCTCACCGCGGGCCGTGATGCGGTGGTGGGCGCAGGTGAGGACCGCCAGGGCGAGGGCGGCTCCCGCCGCGGGCAGGGCCGCGGCGGTGATGCGGTGGGTGGCGAGGGCCCCGGCCAGGGCGGTGCCGGCGGCCTGGGCCGACGCCGACCGAGGCGATCAGCCAGGCGTACGCTTCGGTTCTCCGAAGAGGTGACACGAGGACATCCGCGGTCGTGAAGCCGCAGGCGATCACCACAGTGAGGAACACGCCCGGCACGGTGACCACGACGGTCGCCATGCGAGGGCCGGGAAGGGCGAGCAGCGGCAGCCACCCGGCGCAGAATCCGGCCGCGGCTGTGAGCAACTGGACGATGGGCGAGCCCGGCCAGGCTCGGCGGGCGTAGAGGAGGCCGCCGAGGAAGCTGCCGGTGGCGAAGGCTGCGGGGATCAGCCCGGACAGCAGCTCCACCTCGTGCAGTTCGGCCATGGCCACCGCCCAGACGTTCATGGCGCCGAGAGCGATCCCGAAGCCGGCATGGGCCAGGAAGACCAGCGACAGGGGCGTGCTGTGAAGCCCGGTCGCGGCGGAGCCGCCGGTGTGCTGCGGGCGCCAGGCGCGCGACGGGGGCGCGGTGAGCACCACGGCCGTGCCCACCAGGCCGAGCACGACGGTCGCGAGAATCGCGGCGGGGGGACCGTAGGCGGTGGCGAGCGCGGCGACCAGGAGCGGGCCGGCGGTGTAGAGCAGACCCTGGGAGCCGGTATCGAGCGTGAGGGCGACCCGGCGCCGGCCAGGGTCGGTCAGGACGGTGGGCCACAGAGCCCGCAGTCCCGCCTCCAGCGGAGGGGAGCACAGGCCCGCGAGTACGACGGCGAAGAGCGCGAGGGTCGGATCGTCCCCGACCAGCAAGAGCAGCACACAGCCGGAGCTGATGACTGCGCCGGGCGCGGACACCGGCATCTGGCCATGGCGGTCCATCAGGCGGCCCTTGACCGGCTGGGAGAGCGCGCCAGCCAGCCCGTACATGGCGCTCAGCAGTCCGGCTGAGGCCAGGGAGGCGCCTTGGGAAGTGATCAGCAGCACGATGGCGACGGGCGCCATGCCGTTGGGCATGCGTCCGACGAGGGTGCCGCCGAGTAGCCGGGCGACATGCCAGCTGCCCAGCACAGCGCGATAGGAAGTCGAGGCGGCGGCCGGGAACTGGGCCGGCGCATGATCGGTGGTGGTCAATTGCGGAGAGGGGTTTCCATTCAGGGGCTCAGCGGCGTAGGGCGGTGCTGTTGGCGGATACCGGGGGTGCGGGCGGCGTCGTACGGAGTCGCGCTCGCACGGGTGCTGTGGAGGGCGGCCAGGTGATATCTCGGGCCATCTCGATCAGTTGCTCGCCCTCGGTGAGCCACAGCTCCATCGCATCCACCGGAAGCTGGGCACCAGCGGCGGAGCCGGTGGGCGACAATTCGCCGCTGTTGACCTCGCGTGCTGCCTGGAGGTCGGCCTCGATACGGTCGAGGAACGCAGTCTCCTGCCCGGTGAGGGGCTTGCCACCTGGACGGCGGAGGGTGGCGATGAACTCGGGTGCGTGGGTGAGGAATCGATCCAGTGCGGCATCGAGGTCGGGGGGATACGGCGTGAGCACGGTACCGGGCTCGAAAGTCTCCTGGACCCACGTGAGGTCGTCTTCCACTTCGCGTAGCCGCGAGAGGTGGACGGCCTGCTCGTACTCGGGCAGGAGGCGATTGAGGATCGCCCCGGTGGCGAGGTGGGCGTTGTGCGCGATGATGCTCCTGGGGCCCGGAGCTGTTGCGTTGACGTGGTCCGGACTGGGGAGCAGAGCGCCGACCAGATACTGACGGTCCCCTGGCTGCTCAACGAGGAGCAGTTCGGTGCCGGCGCCGTCGCGGAGAATCGCTGCGCAGGGCACCCGGATTTTCTCCAGGCTGGACATCAGCGGCCCGGAGGTCCACATCCGCGCCAGCAGATCGCCGGGCGTCCGCTGGGACGGGAAGGTCTCGATGGTCGCCTCCCACGGGCCGGGTAGGCCCTCGCAGAAGACGGAGGCGATGTCACCCAGGTACGGGCCCTCACGGGTGATGACCTTGGCTCGGCAGTCACGGGCGGTCTGGTGAAGGTGGGCGAGGGCCTCGCGTGCCTTGATGGGTTCGCCCAGGGGCAGTTGGTAGATGCCGTCGCGGTCCGTGGCGAAGCCCGCGAGGTCCAGAGCCGTCTCGGCCCACCGGTGACCGTCCCCGCTGGGGAGGGCGACGATCGTGCGGTGGTTGCTGAGGTAGAGGGTGATCTCGGCGAAGGAAGTCAGGTCGGCGTCTTTCGTGTCGTGGCCGTACGTCAGCGGCGGTTGCCGCGGCGGGTGGGCTGTGCGGTCATCGCGGCCTTCGTACGGTGTGGTGCCGAGGGCGGCGCGGACGTACCGGGCGGATGGCTTTGCAGGTCCGGGGCGAGGTCGACGCTGTAGCGGGCGGCGGTGAGCATGTCGGCCGCCCACGTGGCGCGGTCGTTCTCCCAGGTGCGGCCTAGGTCGAACGGGAGACGGACCCACTGCCCGCGCAGGGTGGGGTAGGTCTCGAATCCGGCGCGGGCCAGGACGCTCGCGGCGAAGGCGTCGTACGGGCCCTCGACCTCAACTTCGCCACCAGGGCCGCGGAGGATGCGGATCGGTGTGCTGGTCATGCTCACCTGCCTCGTCCGGGTTTGGAGGAGGGGCTGATGCCGGTGCCGGGGACGGTGGTTGGCCGGGGCGCGGGGACGGGCGTGGTGGTGAGGGCGGGAGGCAGGTGCGCAGGGCGTGCGGCGGCTTGCGCGAGGCGGGCGCGGGGTGCCGTACGCCCCTGCTGCACGGTCGGTTGAGGCGGGCCGGGGTCGAGGGCGGGCTCGGTGTGCACTAGGTAGCCGTGGCGGCGAAGGTCCTTCACGGCCTGGCGGGTGCGGCGCAGGCCGTCCTTCTCGGGATGCGTCAGCCGGTACAGGCCCGGCGTATCGGGAACCGGCTCGAACTGCTCACGGACCAGGAACCAGTGGGCCAGGTGTGGGGGGATGTTCGCCGTGGCGATGGCCAGGAAGCCGTTTTCGGGGTGGGCGCTGAAGCGGAAGTGGTCAGACAGGTGCGGGGTCTTTCTTCTCGAGTCACCGGCGCGCGGAACTCGCACCGGGAGTGTGGGCAGGGACTGGCGGGAGCGCGCGGGTAGCGTGGTCATGTGCGGCGAGTGGGTGGAGCGGGGCGGCGGCGCGGGATTGGCGCAGGAACACCTCGCGGTCGGCGATCCATGCCTCGATCACGGGCAGCATGCGCGCGTCGCGCTCGGCCTTCGCGTCCCCGTACGTCTCGGCCGGCAGTGCCGCCGGAGTCTGGCGGAGGTCGTCCAGCCGGGCGTTCCAGTCGGCCAGGATCCCGGTGCCCTGCGCCAGGGCGACGCGCAGGCGGTCCAGCACGGCGGCGTCTTCGGGCCAGGTGGTCGTGGCGGGGCGGCACTGATCGAGCAGGGCCGGTGCGTGGGTGAGGACGTCGCGGAACTCCTGCCAGGTGAAGTCGGCGGACTGCCCTTCCAGGTCCGGGATGTGGTCAGGGTTCATGGGTCTGCCGTCGCTGAAGCGGCCGGACTCCGTGATCGCCTGCCGGGCGTCGTACTCCTCGCGGAGCCGCTCGAGTGCGAAGGCGACGGTGGCCCTGCGCCAGGTGTGAAGGGCGTGGTGGTAGGCGGGCAGGAACCGGTTGGCGATCGCGTGGGCGGCTTGCTCGGGGGCGGCGGGCAGGACGATGCTGCTCGGCGGAGTCGTCTGTGCGACGTGTTCATCGAAGCCGTTCGGGGCGAATGCGCCCACCAGGTAGTCGTGTTGGTGTCCGGGCCGTTCAGTGAGCAGCAGTTCGATCCCCGTGTCGTCGGTCAGGGTCGCCGTGTAGGGGAGCCGCTCGGTTTGGACGGCGTGGATCAGTTCGCCGGCATCCCACAGCCACGGGAGCAGGTCGTGCTGCCATACCGGGTGGCTGTGCACAGCTACCTTGGCGCTCCAAGTGCCCGGCAGGTGGGCGGCTATCTCGTCGGCGACGTCGCCGAGGTAGCGCCTGTTGCTGGCCGTGACGGTGGCCTGATGGCGGCGGGCGGTGGGGATCAGCTGGTGCACGGCGTCGCGCGCCGCCTGCGGATCGCTGACCGTCAGGGCGAACGTGCCATCGTCGCGGTGCTGGAAGCCGACGAGCTTCAGTGCGGTCTGTGCCCACCGGTATCGCTCGCCGTGAGCGACGGCGACGATGTCGGCGCTGGCACTCAAGACGAGCGTGATTTCGGCAGGAGGATTGGGAGGCATGCGGGGTTCTTTCGATGGGGTCAGCGCTGCGCTCGCTGCAGGGGCTGAGGCCCGGCATGGGCAGGCGGTGGCGTCCGTAGCGCGGCCGAGGGAGGTGTGGAAGGTGCCGCCGGGGCGGGCGCAGGGCGCAGGCCGGTGGCGGTTTCGCGAAGCCGGGCGGCGGCCTCGGCGTATTTCTCGGCCGCCATATTCCGCATGACCTCGGGGTCGTTGCGCAGAGGGGAGACGGCGAGGTCCGGCAGGGCCTCCCGGTGGAAGCCGGTGGCGGCGTGGGTCAGGGCCTCGGTGAGCACGTTCAGAGCGCCCGCGATCCCGGCAGCGGCCTCGGCGAGCCGAGCCAAGGCGACCCGTTCTGGAAGGCAGACCGTCTCCGGCACGGTGAACCGTTCCTGTGCTCGCTCGGTGGCGTACTCAAGATGGTGGGCCAGGACGTTGATGTCGTCCGTCAGCGTGACCACGTCGACCGCCGCGGCGTTGGTGGGGAAGGCGTCGGCGAGTTCGTCCAGGTGCCGGCCCAGGTAGTTAAGGGCGGCCTGGGTGGCGGAGGCGGGCATCAGAGTGCCTCGCTCGCATCGCTCGGCTCCAGGCGGGACAGGGCGACCCGCAGGCTGCGTCCGAAGTTCCACGCATGCCGCCGAGCGCTCGCCTCCAGGGCGTCGTAGGAGTTCTGGCGAGTCATCTGGCCGGGGTGTTGGCGGTACCGGTAGACCGGGAGGGGTAGCAGGATGCCGGGCGCGAGGCTGGTGACGCCGAGGGCGGCGATGTAGTCCTCGCCCTGGACGAGCCCGCCCATGGGGGCGGCGCGCACGAGGTCGGTGCGGGCGAGGATGGTGGTGGGGCCGATCGGGATGGTGTCCTCGGGCCTCTCCCAGTACGTCCACACGTCCCCGGCTTCGTGCCGGCCGGGCGGAGTCGGGCACCGCCACAGCGTCGTGGACCCGTCCGCGTGCACGTCCTGGCTGTATCCCGCGCACCAGCCCACACCTGTCGCCTCCAACACGCGCAGCCGTACGGCCATCGCGTGGTCGCTGAACTCGTCGTCGTCATCGGCCCAGTTGACGTAGTCAGTGCGCACGTCGTTGAGTGCGAGGTTGCGGGCGCACGCTGCCCCCACCTGGCGGGGCAGCGGCAGGACACGGACGCGGTCATCGGTGGCGAGCGGGGCCGGGAGTCGGGCGGGGTCGGCGCCGTCGAGCGCGACGACCGCCTCCCAGGGCGCCTGCTGGCGGGTGAGGCTTTCGTACATGGCCGTCAGGTGGCCGAGCCGCTCGGGCCTGAGCTGCGTGGCGATGACGACCGTGATCTTGGCGGGGGATGGCGCGGGCAGAGAGATCTCCGGGACAGGTAAACGGGGTGAAGGGAGTTGCGTCAGCGGCGGGGAGCGGTGCGGGCGGTAGGCGCCGCAGCGGTGGGGGTGATGGTCGAGGCCGTCGTGCGGGGCGGCAGCGTCGCCGGGACCGGGTGGCCGGGGCGCCACCGGTAGGTGCTGTTGCTGAACCGGGCCCTGGGGTCGGTGTCCCAGGCCACGACGGGGCCGCGGTCCTCCGCGTTGAGCGGGATGACCTCAATGCCCTCCTGCGAGTGCAGGACGTATCCCCAGTCCAGGCCCCGGTGGGAGGTCTCGGTGACGGTCCACGGCTCGGGCTCGGCTGCGCCGACGGTGATGACGTGAACGTTGTCGAGTCTCCTGCTGGGGTGTTCGTCGCTGCCGACGAGTTCGGCGCGCAGCGGTTCGGGGGCGCCGTCGAGGAGGTCGGTGCCCAGCTGGGACCAGCCGTCGGGCGCCTCGTCGATCAGGTGCCGGCACAGGGCGTCGAGGTCACCGCCGAAGCGGTACTGGTGGGCGCCGAGCAGCAGGGGAAGGTGGTGGCTGGGATAGCCGTCCCAGTGGCAGTAGACGCCGGCGTACCCGGTGTCGGTGGGTCGGGCGATGAAGGAACGGGTGGCCAGGAGTTCTCCAAGGACGTTCGGATGGTGGATGGTTGCCCCCGAACTTCAGGGGCGGCGGCGCACGGGGTGGGTGCCGGGTACTGTCGGCGGCACGGCGGTGCTGCTCGGCGACAGCGGGCGCTGGCACGGGCCTTGTGCTGGGCTGAGCGTCGGAGAGTGGGCTGGTGACGGCTGCCAGGGCTCGGTTCAGGCTGCGCAGCGCGGCGGCGTGGCCGAGCGTGACGGCCAGCCGGCTCTCGACGGGGACGGCGGTGCCGGGGCGCGGGGTGAGCCGGTGCGTATCGGCGAGGCCGATCACGGCCGTGCCCAGGTGCGTTGCGGCACGATTGCTGTGCGCGAGCGCGGTAGCCAGCTGGGACAGGTACGCGCGTCCCGCATCGCTCGTCGCGAGGGAGCCGTCGGCGGACTGGCGCAGGTCGGCGACGAGGCCGCCCGCCAGGTTGTACACGGCGATGAGCTGGTCCAGCACAGGCCCGAGGTCAGCGTGTGCCGGACCGATCTGCGGCGGGATGAGACTCGCGGCCGTCCTTGTGATGTGGCGCTGCCAGTAGGCGAGGCGAGCGTCGATGAAGGCGTCGTCGGCAAGACTCATCGGCGCCTGCCTGGGTGCGGGTCGGCCAGTGGCGGCACGGGCCGGTCGGCGGTTGGCGCCGGGCTGTGCGGGGGCCGGACGGCCACGGTGAAGTCCAGGCTCTCCAGTCGTGCGACGCTGCGGTGGAGCTGGCGTGCGGCCTGCTCGGGCGGGAGGTCCTGCGGCAGGTGGCACTCGCCCGTGGCGGGGTCGAGAAGGAAGCCACCGTACGCCAGGAGATGAATGAGGGCGCGGCCGTAGGTGCAGGTGATGCGCGGGCGGGCCTCGGCATCGAAGTGGATCTCCACCAGCAGACGGCCGGGACTCGCACGGCGCCACGCCGGCATGGCCGCGAGACGGTAGTCGATCAGGAAGCGGCGGCGTACGGCGGCTGCGGCGCGGGCGGGGTGCGCGGGAACGGCGATGCCGCGCGGGGCATCAGCAAGGCCCTGGACGTGTTCGTGGCTGGTGCCGGCGGGCAGCATCGGCAGCACCAGGTACTGGCCGAGGCGGTGGGGGCGGGGCATGACGTACAGCTGGAGTCCGTGCGGGGAAGTGAGTACGCATCGCTGCACGTCGGCGGCTTCGAAGGCGGTGTACGCCAGGGGGCCGCTGTCCCAGATGCGGTTGCTGGCGGCGTCCTGGGCGATGAGTGTTGTCGCCGGACCGGGCTGCCACCGGCCGGGCAGGCGGTCGGCGAGCGCGGTGGCGAACTCGGTTACATGCAAGGGTAGTTCCTCGTCCACGTGGCTTCTGGGGGCTGCGTGCTCACGCGGAGGTGGACAGACCCTCGGCGTCGGTTCGGCGGCAGGCGTAGCCGATGAGCTGCGACTTGCCCGGAGTGGTGGGGACGGTGGCCACGTCGGAGCAGGTGAATGTGTACGTGAAGGACGGGCTCGGGGTGGTGCCGAGCCAGGCGCGGTCTTCCTTGTCCGGCACGATCTGCAGCCCGGAGTGGGCGACGGCGTCGCGCTGGGTGTGGGTGTGCGCGAGGACCATGAGGGCACTGCCATCGGCTGTCTTGAGCGCGTAGCTGTCCGGGAACTCGGTGACGGCGGAGGAGAACTCGGTGGTGCCGCGGCTGCCGAACTTGTGGATCGTCTCGTCGTGGACCTTGATCTGCCGCTTCGATGTCTTCGTCGTGGCGAAGACCTTCTGGCCCGTCAGGTCGCCGCCGGTTGCGAAGTTGTCGATCACGGCGGCACGCAGCACGTCGGCCGGGGCGGCCACGGCCTTGGCGGCGGTCGCGTCGATGGCGGTGGCGTAGCCGTCCGCGTCGAGTGCGATCTTCGGGACCTGCTTGGTGTCGTCGAGGTCGACGGCGGCGACCATCTCCCACCGCTGCGTATTGGCCTGTTCGGCCATGATCAGGACGCGGGCGTACTTGTTGTTCTTGCCGCTGTAGGTGACGGCGGCGAACCACTTGGGCTGTCCGGCGGTGAAGCGGGGGATGTAGACGTCGGTGGAGGCAAGGTTGTACGACCACGGCTTGTACTTCTCGCGGTCGGCCTTGGGCAGGCCCTCGTCCTGCTTGTAGTCCGCGACCGACATCGCGTACAGCGGGCCGTCCTCGATGGTGTCGAGGAGCTTTCGGTTGTTGTCGGCGTTGGCCTCGTTGTTGATCTTGGAGTAGTGGGCGATCTGGGCGAGGGCCTCCTTCTTCGTCAGCGTCGGCTTGGCGGTCGGCGTGGGGGAGGCGCTGCGGGTGGCCGTGGTCTTGGCTGTGGTGTCGGCGTCGGTGGTGCCGGAGGTGGCGCAGGCGGATGCGGTCAGCGCGATGGATACGGCGGTGAGCAGGAGGGTGGTGTGGCGGGCGGAGGTGTGGAGGGGAATGAGGGAGCTCCGGGGGAATAGCGAGTTACCGGGTAGGGGATGCGGTGGCGGATGCCGTCGGCGGGGACGGCGCGGTCACGGCCGGTGTCGCCCGGGTGTCGGCGGCGGCACGCAGGTGCTTCGCGGCGCGGGCGAGGTGGGTGCGGCTTTCACCGAGCCTGTCCACGAGACCCTGGTGCGCGGAGGCGATTGCCCGGGTGCGGGCGGGACCAGGGGCTTTGTGGGTGAGGTCGGCGAGGAGGCCGAGGTGGTGGACGGCGGCTCCGAGGGCGGCGAGGGCGGCACCGGTGGGCTCGGCCGCTTGGGCGAGAGCAAGGGTGGTGCGGCGCACGGTGGCTGTGGCCTGGCTCGGGTAGCGGGCTGTGGCCCGGTGGCGGAAGGCGCTCTCCCCGGCCAGGTAGCCCAGCAGGCGGGCCAGGTGGCGGACTTCGTCATCCAGGATCTCGCTCAGCCCGGGATCGGGATGGATCTGGTCGGGGAGCGGGAGGTGGTCGGCCACGGTGTTGAGCCGGTCGGCCACGTCGTGCAGCAGCATCCGCTGGTCAGGATCGGACAGCGGCAACTCCAGGATGTGTGGTGGCGTCTACCGCCGTGCCGAGGACGGCGTGCTCGCCGTCGGTTGCGGGCCGAGCGCCGCTGTCGGCGGGCGGGTCGGTGGCCCCGCGGAGGCGGGGGCGGCGTGGCGGAAGTTGACGCCGATGCCCTGGGCGGTGAGCAGCCGGACGGCGCTCTGGATGAGCAGGGCGCGGTCGCTGGTGCTGTAGGAGGCGGGCAGGACGAACGCCGACTCGTGCGGGCTGTACTGGAAACGACAGCCGTACAGCACCATGCGGGCGTCTTCCGGTACCGACTTATACGGTGCGCCCACGACCCCGTCGGGATACCAGATCAGCGTGAGGGTCTGGGCGACCTCCGGTGCGGGCAGCCGGTGCGGGGGCTCGGGCTGGGTGCGGGCGTTGTGACGGACCGCGTCCAGGGCCTGCCGGTAGCGGGGCAGCACGCGGCGGGAGACCGCGGCGGCGGCTCGGACCGGATCGTCGGGGACGGCGATGCCGTTCGGCTCGTTCACCATGCGGAAGTGGTGTGGCTTGAAGCCCTTGGGCTCGAGCGGTGCGACCAGGTATTGGCGGGGATAGCGGGGTCGTTCGATGACGCACAGCTGTGTGTCGTCGGGCCCTTCGAGGAGCGGGATGGGGGCGTCGGGGAAGTCCTGGACGGCCGAATTGGGGGGACCGCAGTCCCACACGCGGTCGGCGATCAACCGGTGGTTCTTGGGAGGAGGGAAGCCTTCGTACGTGCGGTACCACTGCCCAGGCAGGTGCTGGGCGAGGGCGGTGGCGAAGGCGGATGCGTCGGTGCGGGATGCGGGCATGGTTCCTGAGGCGCTGTCAGCGGGTGCGGCCGGGGGACGGTCCGGCAGGCGGGGGCGCCGGTGCCGAATGGCTGGGGGCGCTGGGGGCGGTGGCGTAGAAGTCGGCCACGGCTTCCTGCCAGCTCCGGCGCGGCGGGACGGCGAGCGCATGCATGCGGTCGACGGCGACGTGCAGGTCTTCGCCGAGCCGACGCAGCGTGAGCGCGGCCGTCTGGAGGTCGTGGTAGAGGTCGAAGCCGTCCTGGCGTTCGGCTGCCTTGGCCGTCTTGGCTGCCGCTTCGAAGAAGTCTTCGAGGCTGGCGAGGAGTCCCTCGGTCGGCTCCAGGACCTCATCGAGGAGGCCGGCGGCTTCGTCGTACGAGCGGGCGGCATTCAGCTGGTCGGTGATATCACGTACGGCATCGGCCGCCCAGTCCTGGGCGGCAGGGGCGCCGGGCTGGAGTGGCCGGCCGGTTTCTCCGGGGTCGGCGGCAGTCGGTGATGATGCTTCGGTCACCGCCGTGGCCCTTCTGGACCTGGCTGCCGCCCCGGCGGGGGCGGAGCCGGAGGTGTGGTGTGGGCTGCCTGGGCCTGCCTGGTGAGCGCGTCGAGATCCGGGGGCGGGTCGTAGTACGCGCGGAGGCCCTTGAGATCTGCTTCGTTCGCCATGGCCACAGCGGAGGCGATTCTGCTGGCGGCGCCACGCAGCAGCCAGGGCGGGGACTCGGGTTCGGCTCCGCGGTTTTGGCCCTTCCACGTCGCGGTGGCGGCGAGCTGGTCGATGACCTCGTTGAGGAACGGGGCGACAGCGTCCAGCAGGGCGTTGAGGACGGCGCTGAACTCGGCCGGAGTCTCGGCCGCGTCCAGAGCTGTGCGGTAGGGGCTCAGGTCTGGGGCGGGGAAAGGCTCCGACGGCAGGGCGTTGCGCGTGCGGAAGTCTTCGGCATCGCGTGTGGCCCAGCGGTGCAGGTCGTCCCGTGTGGCGGACCGGGCATGGTAGGCGTGGATCTGTTCGGCGGTGCGGCCGACGTTGTCATACAGCTCGAAGTCGGGGTGCTGCAGTGCATCCTTCTTTCGTTCGGTGAGGTTGTGTTCTCACAGACGTGGGTTCGTTGGTACTGGCGTGCGTGCCGCGACACGGGCGGGAAGATGCCGAGCTACATCACCCTCCTGGCATCGCGGGGCGGTTCGGGGGATTCCTTGAGGGGGTGATGCCGGCGTGGATGCTTCGGTGCGGGCTACCGGTGGCGTGCGCTCGGCCTGGACGGCGCAGGCGCCGGGCTGTCGGGCCGGGAAGGCGTGGGAAAGAAGCGGTGGAAGTCGAGGTGGGCGTCGAGTTCCTTGACCGCGTCGCGGAGCGATTCCGACGTGCGCCGCAGATAGGCGCGCGCCGTGGCATGGTCGATGACCATGCGATTTTCCCGGTGGTGCCGGTCGGTCGGGCTGGAGGACCGGGGCAGAAAAAGGGCGGTCTCCGCTGTCTCGGCGAAGTACGGGGCAGCGTGGCTCGACATGGTGGCCGCCGTCGCGAGGTGGGCGAGGACGGCGCTGCCGGCGCGGTTCGTGCTGTGGGCGGTCCGGGCGAATTCGGTAGTCATGCGGACGACGTCGCGGGAGAGGGCCTGCGCGTCGGCGGCTTGCTGGAGCAAATCGGCGTAGGACGGCGTGGCCGGCACATGACCGGTCTCGTCCAGGAGATGCCACCGCTCGGCGGCGTCGAGGAGTTTGGCGTTCATGTCGTCGAGCGCGCCGATCAGGTGCAGGGTGGCGTCGCGTGGTATCAGTTCGCGCCGGGCGTCGGGATTCATGAGCCTCGTGATGTGTAATCTCTATGCGTTGAAGTTCCGGTTCCGATTCCCGGGGTTGGATCGGCCGTGTTCCCATGTGGTTCGGGGTTCTTCGCGTGCAGGCAAAGATGTGATGAACCGTCAGCGTGGGTGACGGTTCGTCGGTATGGTCGACGCATGGTCTGTCAGGGTGAACGACCGAGCGCATGAAGCTCGTCGCGCTGCGAGGCGGCGTTACCGACGAGGTGTTGCGGACTGCTCAGGACGTCGAGGACTTCGAGCAGGAGATCGTCGACGAGTACGCGCTGGCGATGGCCGCAGGTGGGCTCAGTGACGGGCATATCCGCGCCACCCGGGCGACGGTCATCGAGTTCGCCCGGTCGCTGACCGGGCCGCTGTGGGAGGCGACCTTCGCGGAGGCGGACAGCTTCCTGGCGGAGCAGCGGCGGATGGGGCATGCGGTGAGTACCCGCGCGGGCAAGGCCGGAGCGCTGGCGCAGTTCTATGAGTTCGTGATCGCGCGCTATCAGGGGGCGATCCACCGGGCGACGGGCGTGGTCGTCGAGCAGCCGATCGATGAGTTCAACCGGCAGTCCGGCGCGGCGCTGGGAAAGGTTCGGGTGCCGCCCGCCGACGTAGAGGTCGACGAACTGTTCAACGGCTGGCGGCAGTCGATACCCGAGGCCCGCAAGTATCTTCCCGCTGCCAGGGACTACTTCGCTGCCTCGCTGTGGCGCCGCCTCGGCCTGCGGATGAATGAGACGGTCATGCTCGACATCCGCGACTGGCGCCCTGACCTGGGCGGGCTGGGCAAGTTCCACGTGCGGTTCGGGAAGGGCTCGCGCGGGCGCGGCTTCAAGGCGCGCCTGGTCCCGGCGATCAACGGCGCTGATCAGCTCGTCGACTGGTGGCTGGCCGAGGTCCGTCACCAGTTCAGCGACGACTGGGCCGATCCCGACGCGCCGATGCTCCCCTCGGAACGTTTCGACGCGGAGCTGGGACGGTGCGGGCGGGTGAGCGACTTCTCGCTGCGGCGGGGCCTGACGATCCACACCGGACGGTTCCTGCCGTCCTGGTCGGGCCGGCTGACGCCTCACGTGCTGCGGCATTACTGTGCCTCCTCGTTGTATGGGGCCGGGATGGACTTGAAAGCGATCCAGGAGCTGCTGGGGCATCAGTGGCTCTCCACGACGTCCGGCTATATCCACGTACGCAGCGAACACGTGGAGCTGGCCTGGCGCAGTGCCAACCAGCGGACCGAGACCCGCTTTGCGGACGAGAGGTGAGCAGCCCGTGCAGTGGAATCTGAGGATGCGAGCTGCCGAGCGCGGCATCTGGAAATCCGCGCAGATGCGCCGGATGCTCGCCGACGCCGGCTTGGAGATCAGCGCCGGGAAGATGTCGTCCTGGTGGGCCGGGAGCCCGCCGACGATCCGGCTGAGCGAGCTCGACGTGCTCTGCGCCGTCCTGCACTGCGCCCCCTCGGACCTGATGACCCCGGAGCCGGACAAGGTGGCCGCGGGGCGCCCGAGCAAGGCCGAAGCAGTCAATGATGACGGGCCACCGCCACCGGTCGCTCCCCGGTTCGGCAAGCCCCGCTCGACGCCGCCGCTATGAGTCCCGCGCCGGGCGAGAACGCGCCGTTACGGTCGCCGCCGAAGTGCACCGGCTGCCAGGTCAACCCGGCCGCGTGGACAAAGCCCCGCGTGGACTTCTGCTACGAGTGCCTGCCGGGTGGCCCCTTCACCCCGCCACCGTGCTCGAAGTGCACGACGAGGAATGACTACTTCAGCCAGGGCATGTGCCGACGGTGCCACCCGCGCAGCCCGCACAAGCCGGGATCTTGCAAGGGCTGCCTGGCGTGGGGCGTGTATCCGCCCCACAACTGGATGTGCTGGTCCTGCCGCTGGTGGCAGTCCCATTACCCGCAGAGCGTGTGTGACTACTGCCGCCGGGAAAGTCCGGTCGGCGACCAGGGCGCGTGCCGGCTCTGCCTGGAACAGGCCCGGATGCTGCAGGAGCCTGGGCGAGCACTCGACCTGGCCGAAGCGAACGCGCACGGCCAGCAGTTGTACTTCGCCAACATGCACTTCCAGCGCCGCCGGACGCGCCGGCTCGAACCCGGACCGCGCAAACGGCCTTCCAAGCCCAGGAAAACGCCAGGTGGATGGGGCAGGCCCGGTCCCGCACCGAGCACGCTCAGGGTCAGTGCATGGTTCCAGCCCGTGCTCATCGACGTGCCGCCCGATGCGGAAGTCCTCCGTCGGCGGGCGCTGGCCGAGGACAGCGAGCTGACCCGATACTGCGCCGCGATCGTCCGCGAGCATGCCGAGCGGTTCGGCTGGAGCAAGCGGCAACGCAACGACGTGATCCGCTCGCTGCGGCTGCTGCAGACGCTCCGCGACACCCCGGCCACGAAGATCCGCGCCAGCGACGTCCTCCAACTCCCGCGCTACGACGGCAACATCGTCTCCACCATCGACGTCCTCGCTGCCGCAGACCTGCTCATCGATGACCGGCCGCGGCCGATCGAGACCTACTTCACCAACAAGACATCCGACCTGCCGCCCGTGATGCGTCAGCAGCTCGAAGCCTGGCTGACGATCATGATCGACGGAGCCACCACGGCACCCCGACAACGAGCCCGCGACCCCCTCACCGTGCGAGTCCACGTCCGAGCCATTGCCCCGGCGATCACCGCCTGGGCCGAGGCCGGACACCAGTCGCTGGCCGAGATCACCACCGCGCAGATACGCGCCGCCCTGCCGGAGAGCGGATCCCAGCGTGCCCTCATGGAACGGGGGCTGAGGTCCCTGTTCAAGAACCTCAAGGCACGCAAACTCATCTTCGCGAACCCCATGCGCGGCATGAAGGGCACCACGCTCAACCCGACCGTGCCGCTGCCGATGGACACCGCCCTCGTCAGGCAGGAGCTGAACTCGGCCAACCCCGCCGTCGCGCTGGCCGTCGCTCTCGTCGCCTTCCACGCCCTGACCGCGAAGGAAGTCTCGGAGCTGCTGCTGACCGACACCGTTGACGGCCGACTCCGCCTGGACGGGCGCAGCATCCCGCTTGCCCAGCCCGTACGCGAACGCCTCGCCCGATGGCTCGACCATCGTTCCCGCACTTGGCCGAACTCGCGCAACCCGCATCTGCTCATCCACCAGAAATCCGCACCCCGACTGCTTGCGGTCAGCAGACGTTTCCCCTGGAAGCAATGCGCCATCCGTCCGCAAGCGCTGCGTGAGGACCGCATCCTCGCCGAGGTCCATGCCACCGGCGGCGATGCCCGCCGCATCAGCGACCTGTTCGGGCTCGGCATCGAGAGCACCAACCGCTACCTGGACACCCTCGAGCACGCTGATCTCGCCGCCACGCGTGAGGATGTTCCGGGAACTTCGCCCTCGGAGTAGCCTGCCGACGCCGTGAGTACGGAAGTTCCTGCGAAAAGCGTCAATATTCACTCGAACTTCCGGCCTTTCTAGTGCATACGGGCGTCCGTATCGAACAACGCCAGCTCGTGCGGGTGGAGTTGATGTTGGACGATGAAAGATCGTCCGGCGACGCGCCACAGTCCGCGTCCGCGGTTGAGGTGGGCGATGGCCTCGGTCTCCACGCTCGTCAGGCCGAGCAGGGCGGCTGCGGCGTGGAGTTGGTCGGTTTCCTGGCGGTAGATGATGCGGGTGGAGCAGTCGGCCAGGAGGCCCTCGGCGAGCGCGCGACCCTGGGAGCCTGCGTCGCCGGCGGTGAGCAGGTCGGACAGCCGGTGGATGACCATGAGGTTGGCGATGCCCAGGCCGCGGGAGAGTTTCCACTGCGACTGCATGCGCTGGAGGAGGCCGGGGTGGCGCATCAGGCGCCAGGCTTCGTCGTAGACGATCCAGCGCCTGCCGCCGTGCGGGTCGGTGAGCGCTGATTCCATCCAGGCGCTTGCGCAGGTCATGGCGAGGACGAGCGCGGTGTCGTCTCCGGAGCCGCCGAGCCTCGACAGGTCGATGGTCAGCATCGGGGAGCTGGGGTCGAAGGCGACGGTGGAGGGAGCGTCGAACATGCCGGCCAGGTCGCCGTGGACGAGGCGGCGCATGGCGTGGGCGAGGTCGCGGGCGGCTTCACCGAGCCGTCCGGACATGGTCCCGGCGGCGGCATCGAGCTGGTCGGGGTTGTTGAGGGTGGCGGCGATATCGCCCAGCAGGGGTGTTCGGTGGACGGCGGCGGCCTGGGCGACGACCGCGTCGAGGGCGACGTCGAGCGCGGTGTGCTCCATCGGCAGCAGATCGCGGCCCAGGACGGTCCGGGCGAGGGAGCCGAGCAGGAGCAGGCGGCGTTTGCGGATCTCGCCCGCCCAGTCGGCCTCCGGCACGCCGGCCGGGCGCGGGGCGGCGTCCAGAGGGTTGAGCTTGCCGGGCAGGCCGGGGCCCAGCGCGATGGAGGTGCCGCCGAGCGCGGAGGCGACCGGCGTCCATTCGCCCTTGGGGTCGCAGGGCACGTAGACGCGGTAGCCGTGGGCGATGGAGCGCAGGGCGAAGGACTTGGCCAGCGCGCTCTTGCCCTGGCCGATCACTCCGGCGAGCAGGACGTTGGGGTTGGTGAACCCTTCGAGGCGCCCGTACAGTGCGAACGGGTCGAACGTGAACGACGCCTCGGCGTGGACGTCACGGCCGATGTAGATGCCCTCGGCGCCCAGGCCGCCCTCGGCGAGGAAGGGATACGCGCCGCTGGCGGTGGCGGTGGTCATGCGGTGCTGCGGCAGCTTCAGCCTGTTTCCACGGGCGGAGGCGGGTCCGGGACGGCCGCGGGGCGGGAACAGCGGCGGCGGCATCTCGGGCTCGACAGCCTCTTGGCCGTCCGGGTGGACGCCTGCTTCGGCGCGGGCCCTGGCGGCGGCTTCGGCGAGCTGACGGCGCGCGGCTTTGCGGCTGGCCCGGTCGGTGCCGTGCGGGGTGAACAGGGGGGAGGCCGAGGCGCGGCGGGCTCGGCGCGCGGGCCGGTGGGTCATGACGGAGCGGCTTTCACGTGACGGCGGCTGGGAGCAGGGCGGGTGTGGCTCAGACGGCCGGTGAGGCGCTGAACGGGTGCTTCCAGTAGCCCCTGCCGTCGTTGTTCCAGTCGAGGTGCAATTCGCCGTCGGCCAGTCCGCGACTGGAGCCGATCGTGTAGCTGAGGACCGGCGTGGTGTAGCTGTTGTTGTAGTTGGCGTTGGAGTCGCTGTTCTCCAGCCGCGACTCGATGCCGTAGTAGTTCGCCGACTTCTTCACCGGGTCGGTGCCTGCCTGCGACTTCTTGACCTGGAGCTTGAAGTACGCGCCGTCGAATATGGAGCTGTCGTCGACGTAGCCGTACACGGGGCCGTCCCAGCTGATCTTGGCGTAGGTGTAGACGGTGGAGCCGGAGTGCTTCGCACACAGGCGGACCGTGACGTCCCAGTTGTCGGCCCACGGGCCCGAGTACGCCGGGTCGTCGATTGACTTGGTGCTGGTAGTGCACCGGTAGTCGGCTGCGGCGGCGGGGGAGGCGGTCGCGAGCGTGGTGCTGCCGGCGAGGGCGGCGAGGACGACGGCGGTGGAGGTGGTGCGCTTCAGCTTGTGCATGCAGTGCCCTTTCGTGGAGCGGGGGGTTACTGGCTGCAGGTGGTGGCGTGGCCGTGCAGCGGGGTGTGGAGGTCGGTGGGGGTGGTCTTGCGGCGGATCGCGTGGGAGGCCGCCAGGTGTCGCTGGCAGATCGTCAGCACCAGTGGGCCCTCCGGCAGACGCTCGGGCCGGCACTCCTCGGCCGCAAAACCTTCTCCGTCGTCGGCGGGCACGGTGTGGAAGGCGTCATGGACGGCGGCGGTGGCCTGCCACAACCGCAGGTGAGCGGCGGCCAGATGACGCCCGGCGGCCGGATGCGGGGGGCGGGTGCTGTCGGTGAGCTGGTCGAGCAGTTGGTGGGCGGCGGTGAGGTGGGCGTGCAGCGTGTCCAGGTGCAGCCGGTCGGCAGGGGCGCCGTGTGAGGTGTGGGCGCGCGCGTGGTGGCGCAGGCCGGCGGTAGCGGCACGGAGGTAGGGGTGTGCGTCAGTGGTGCGGAGTGCGTTCAAAGGGGTCCTTGGTGCCGCAGAACGGCATGTTCATCGCGGGCGGGAGCGGGGCCCGGGTGGCGAGGTGATCGTCATCAGAAGCGGGGTGGGAGGGGTGTTACAGCGCCGTGCGGGCGAGGGGCAGGGCGGCGAGGGTGAATGCGTCGGGCTGCTGGTAGTACAGCCGTCGCAGGTCGACCTGGGCGGTGACGGCGGCGGTCTCGATCTGCGCGCACGCGGCGTCAAGGGCGGCGTCGGTTTCGGCGCTGACGGTGAGCAGCCCGGTGAGGGCGACGTCGGCGTGGCCGGCGATCAACTGCCGCTCACGGACCTTGACGTCCGCGTACTCGACGGAGTCGGCCTCGGAATCGACCTGTCCGCGGCGGGCGCGTTCGTTGGCGTCGGCGATGATGGCGGCCTTCTTGCGCTGGACGTCGCGCAGGGCGGACTCGAGTCCCTGCGGCACGTATATAAGGGACAGGCTGCGGCGCACCCCGGCGGTGAACATCAGCCCGTGCAGGAAGCCGGGGGTGGTCTCGGTGCGGGGCCAGTTCTCGATCCAGTAGGTGGCGTGGCGGGCGCTGTCGGTGCCGAGGCGGTCGTACTCCTCGACCTGGACGACGGGCCCGGCCGCGGGCGGGTCGGCTTCGGCGCGCCCGGTCGGCGACCACTGCTGGAGGGCGGAGAGGGCGTGGGGGTCGTAGGCGGTGCGGATGACCGCAGCGATCTCCCGCGCGTTGAGCCAGCCGGTCACCATGAGTCCCGCGCTGCGTGCGGCGAGCGCGATGGCGGAGGTGGTCTGCTCCAGCACCGTGAAGGCACCTGGTAGCCCGCCGCCGGCCTGGCTGATGAGGCGCTTGGCGGCTTTGAGATCCAGGCTGATGGCCAGGTACGCCTCGTGTGGGGCGGCGGCCGGGCCGGCCGAGGCGACCAGCTCGGAGTACACCTGCCCGGCAACCGGGGTATCGGGTCGGCCGTGCTGGGCCCAGTGGCGGGCGAGGGTATCGCCGGAGTCAGGCACGGTGCGTTCGAGAACCTGCACGGTGGCGACGTGTGAGGTGCGGGCGATGCCGGCCAGCGCCCTGCCCCAGCCCGCCACGTTCGCGGTCTGCGTGGCAGGGTCGAGCAGGGCGAACGCGCGGGAGGAGACCCGGGCGATGGCGGTGAGGGTCTGGTGATGTGGGTCGTGCACGGCAGCAGCCTGGTTGGCGGAGTCGCCTGGAGTGACGACCTTCAACGAGGCGGCGGTGCCCGGCAGGTGCAGCACGCCGTCCTGACGGGGCCGGGAGAGCGGACGGGCCAGCCACAGTGTCTGGCCGGTGCGGCGGCGGTGGGCGTAGCGGGCGACGATCGGAGCCCAGTCGATCAGGGACTGGCCGTTGCGGCGGATGGCGACCAGGGCAGCGACGATTGCCCACAGCGGGGTCAGCGCGATCGCGCCGAGCAGCCCGGTGGTCACCACGGTGATGAGCAGCAGGGCCAACGCCGAAGAGACGAGCAGGAGCTGGGGCAGGGAGAGGCCGAGGAGGATGCCGCGCCTGGAGCGGTGCGGGAATCTGACCGTGATCGGGGAGATGGAGAGTTCAGACAAGAGCCGGTTTCCGGTGAGGCGCGGGCGGGGCATCCCCACACGGCGAGTGCGGGGCGCCGTCCCGGCGCGGGAATGGGTCACAGGCCTGTGGGCGGAGGCGGCGGCGTGCCGGTTGAGGCCGTACTCGTGGAGTGCGGGGACGGCGGAGAGCCCTGCGGCGGTGGGGCGGAGGAGCTGGTGGGGGGTGCGGACATGAAGCCGCTGCCCTGACCGGTGGACCCGCCACCCGACCCGCCGGGCCCGGGCGTGCCGCCGAGGTGGCCGCTGGTGTCGTCGCGTGGGCTGGTCGGCACGGGCTGCACAGCCTTATCCAGGCCGCTCTTGATTCCCTCGCCTCCGGACGACGGCGTTGTGGAGCTGCTGCCGCCTTCGTTACCGGTGTTCGGCGTGGGGGTGGTGGCGATGTCGCCGGGGAAACCGCCCGGCACGGCATCCGGACCCTGGGGAGCGGCGCCCGCTCCGGCCGCCGCACCACCTGTTCCGGCGGTGGCGACCGCGGCGGCGGCCTTGCGGCCGGCGCGTTCGGCGTGCTGGCGGGCCATCTGCGCGCCCGCTCCGCCGGAGCGGTGCAGCGTCTCGGCATCCGAGCCTTCGGAGGCGGCCCAGTGCACGAACTTGAACGTCGCGTACGGGCACAACAACACCAGGGCCAGGATGACGATGCCGGCCATCACGTCGGCGAGCGCGGCGATGCCGTCCTTGGCCTCGGTCTTGCCCATCGCCGCGATACCGAGCACGAAGATCACCGTCATCAGGAGCTTGGAGACGACCAGGGTTGCGGTGGCCTCGATCCAGCCCTTGCGCCAGCGCCGGGCGACCTCCCAGCCACCGCCTGCTCCGGCGAAGACCGCGAGGGTGACCATGACGAGGATGCCGACCTTGCGGACCATCATCACGCACCAGTAGAGCAAGGCGCCCAGGGCGGCGCCGACGCCGACGAAGACCGTG
>NZ_JBLRVZ010000092.1:0-13522 GCF_048159505.1 Streptomyces sp. T028 | reverse complement strand
GGGGGGTTGGTTGACAGGGTGCCGGGTGGGTTTGAGGTGGTGGTGGTTGGTGGGGAGGTGGCCGACGGGTCGGTGGGGTCGGTGGGGTCGGTGGTGCCGGTGGCGGAGGTGGTGCCGGAGCCGGGGCAGGCGGCTTATGTGATGTTCACGTCGGGGTCGACGGGGCGGCCGAAGGGTGTCGTGGTCACGCACGGCGCACTGGCGAGCTATGTGGAGTGGTGTGTCGGGGCGTATCCGGGCGTGCGGGAGAGCAGTCTGCTGCATACGTCGGTGTCGTTCGACCTGGGTGTGACGGGTCTGTATCCCACCCTGGTCAGCGGTGGGTGTGTGTATGTGGCCGCTCTGGACGAGGGACTGCCGGCCGTGTTGCGCGGCCGGAGGCCGGCGTTCCTGAAGGTGACGCCGAGTCATCTGCCGTTGCTGGAGGCACTGCCGGAGGACTGCGTGCCGACACGACAGCTGATGGTGGGTGGAGAGGCGCTCGACTGGGATCGGGTACGGCGGTGGCGTGACCGGCATCCGGGGCCGCTGGTGGTGAACCACTACGGGCCCACGGAGGGGACGGTCGGCAGTACGCACTATCCGGTCGGCCGGGAAGAGCAGGGGGAGGGCGCGGTTCCGATCGGCCGGTCGTTCGCGACGACCAGGACGTACGTGCTGGACGGGCGGTTGCGGCCGGTGCCGCCGGGGGTGGCGGGGGAGCTGTATGTGGCCGGGGCTCAGCTGGCCCGTGGCTATCACGGTCGTGCGGGGCTGACGGCGGAGCGGTTCGTGGCCTGTCCGTTCGGTGCCGCCGGTGAGCGGATGTACCGGACGGGGGATCTGGTCCGGTGGACCCCGGAGGGGCAGCTGGTGTTCGTGGGGCGGGTGGACGATCAGGTGAAGGTGCGTGGCTTCCGCATCGAGCCGGGTGAGGTGGAGGCCGCCCTGGTGGCGCATCCGGGGGTGGGCCGGGCGGTGGTGACCGTTCGGGAGGACGTCCCCGGCGACAGGCGTCTGGTGGCCTATGTCGTTCCTGAGGGAGACGGTGTGGGAGGCGGTGAGCTGCGTGCGCATGTGGGCCGGCGGCTGCCGGAGTACATGGTTCCGTCGGCGATGGTGGTGCTGGACGAGCTGCCTTTGACAGCGAACGGGAAGGTGGACCGGGCGGCGTTGCCTGCGCCGGAGTACGCGGCGGCCGGCAGCGGCCGGGGGCCTGTCACGGTGCTGGAAGAGGTCGTGTGCCAGGTGTTCGCCGAGGTGCTGGGTGTGGAGCGGGTGGGGGTGGAGGACAACTTCTTCGAACTCGGCGGACATTCACTGCTCGCGGTGTCATTGGCGTCGCGCCTGCGTGAGCGGGGGCTGCCGGTGTCGGTGCGGGCGTTGTTCGAAGCACCCACTCCGGCGGCGCTGGCCGCGGCGGGCGACGGCGGTGGTGTGGTGGAGGTGCCGCCGAACGGTATTCCGGAGGGCGCGGAGGAGATCACCCCGGAGATGCTGCCGCTCGTGGAACTGACGGCGGCGCAGGTGGAGTTGGTGTGTGCGGCGGTCGAGGGCGGGGCGGCGAACGTGGCGGACGTGTATCCGCTGGCCCCGCTGCAGGAGGGCATCTTCTTCCACCACCTGCTCACCGGATCGGGGGACGTGGATCCGTATCTGCTCTCCCTCACCGTGGGCTTCGACGACCGTGAGCGGCTGGACGGGTTCCTGTCGGCGCTGCAGCGTGTGGTGGACCGGCACGACATCTACCGCACCGGGGTGGTGTGGGAGGGGCTGCCCGAGCCGGTGCAGGTGGTGTGGCGCCGCGCGGTCGTACCGGTGACCGAAGTGACGCTGCCCCAGGACGGAAACCCGGCGGTCGAGTTGCTGGCGACGGCCGGGCGGTGGATGGACGTACGGCAGGCGCCGTTGGTGCGGGTGCATGTGGCGGCGGAGCCGGGCAGTGACCGGTGGTTCGCTCTCGTGCAGATTCACCATCTGTTGCGGGACCACACCGGGTCGGATGTGGTGTTGGGCGAGGTCGAGGCGTTCCTGGCGGGGCGTGGGGACGAACTGCCGCCACCGCTGCCGTTCCGCGACTTCGTGGCGCAGGCCCGGCTGGGGGTGTCCCGTGCCGAGCACGAGGAGTACTTCGCCGGTCTGCTCGGCGATGTGACGGAGCCGACGCTGCCGTTCGGTCTGTCCGACGCCCGTGGCGACGGCACCGGTGTGCGGCGAACGCGGGAGACGGTCGACGAGGGCCTGGCGCGGCGTGTGCGGGAGCAGGCACGTCGGCTGGGGGTCAGCCCGGCGACGCTGTTCCACGTGGCGTGGGCGCGTGTCCTGGCGACGCTGTCCGGGCGCTCGGACGTGGTGTTCGGGACCGTACTCCTCGGCCGGATGAGTGCCGGAGCCGGTGCCGAGCGGACCCCCGGCCCGTTCATGAACACCCTGCCGGTACGGGTGAACGTCGACGGCGTGGATGTGCTCGACGCGGTGCGGGCGATGCAGGCGCAGCTGGCCGGCCTGCTGGTGCACGAGCACGCCCCGCTCGCCCTGGCGCAGAACGCGAGCGGCGTCCCGGGCTCGGTCCCGCTGTTCACCTCGCTGTTCAACTACCGCCATGTCAGCCACGAGCACGCGGGCGGAGCGCAGCCGGGTGAGGCGGAGGGCATGAGGGTGCTGTCCGCGGAGGACCGTACGAACTATCCGCTGGCGGTGTCGGTCGACGATTCCGGGACCGGGTTCGGGCTGACGGCCGGTGTGGTGGCTCCGGGGGACGCGGAGCTGGTGTGCGGGTTGGTGCGGACGGCGGTCGAGGGCCTCGTCATGGCGTTGGAGGAGACGCCGCGGGTGCCGTTGCGGGCGGTCGAGGTGATGGCGTCGCAGGGACGTGAGCGGCTGCTGGCGGAGTGGAACGACACCGCGCGGGCGATGCCCGGGGTGACGGTGGCGGAGTTGTTCGAGCGGCAGGCGGCGCGAACCCCTGATGCGGTGGCGGTGATCTGCGGGGACGAGGAGATCGGCTACGCCCGGCTCGACGAGCGGGCGTCGCGGCTGGCGGAGGCGCTGGCGGGCCGGGGTGTGGGTCCGGAGTCGGTGGTGGCGGTCGCGATGGACCGCTCGATCGACCTGGTCGTGGCGCTGCTGGCCGTGCTGAAGGCCGGTGGCGCCTACCTGCCGGTCGATCTCGCGTATCCGGCGCAGCGTGTCGCCTTCATGCTGGACGACGCCCGCCCGGTGTGCGTGATCACCGACAGTCCCCTGCCCGAGGTGCTGTCGGGCGGGCTGGGCGTGCCGATGCTCACGGTCGACGGGCACAGCGTCACCGAAGCCCCCCGGCCGGCCGACGCAGGTGTGCGCCGTCGTCCGCTGCTTCCCGCCCACCCCATGTACGTGATGTACACCTCCGGTTCGACCGGGACCCCGAAGGGCGTGGCGGTCACCCATCAGTCGGTGGTCAACCATCTCCTCACCCGTGTCGCGGAGTTCGGCTGGGAGGCGTCGGACCGGTTCATGCTCACCGCGCCGATGGGCTTCGACCCCTCGGTGTGGCAGATGTTCTGTCCCCTGGTGATCGGCGGGAGCTTTGTGATCGCGCCCGCCGGCAGCGCGGCCGATCCGGGGTACCTGGTCGCGCTGGCGCGGCGGCACCGTGTGACGGTGCTGCACCTGATCGCCTCGGCACTGGCCGGGGTGCTGGAGGAGCCGGGGGTGACGGGCCTGTCCTCCCTGCGGCAACTGGCCAGTGGCGGCGAGGGAGTTCCCGGTGCCCTGCGGGACCGTGCCGTCGAGCTGTTTCCGCAGGCCGACCTGGTCCAGGGTTACGGACCGGCGGAGGCCTGCATCTCGGTGACCTGGCATCGCTGCGCCCGGGACGAGGACGCGGTGCCGCCGATCGGCGGTCCGATCGCCAACTCCCGCCTCTATGTCCTGGACGACTGCCTGCGGCCGGTGCCCCCGGGGGTCGCCGGCGAACTGTACATCGCGGGGCTCCCCCTCGCGCGCGGCTATGTCGGGCGTACGGGGCTGACCGCGGAGCGGTTCGTGGCGTGCCCGTTCGGCGGTCCGGGCGAGCGGATGTACCGCACCGGTGACCTGGTGCGGTGGCGGGCCGACGGGGTGTTGGTGTTCATGGGGCGGGCGGACGAGCAGGTGAAGATCCGCGGGTTCCGGATCGAGCCCGGTGAGATCGAGGCCGCCCTGGCCACGCACCCCGGCGTGGCCCAGGCCGCTGTCGTCGCCCGCGAGGACACCCCCGGAGGCAAACGCCTCGTCGCCTACGTGGTGCCGGCCGGCACGGGAGCGGACGGAGCGGCAGCCGACGGCGCGGCAGCCGAGAACCTGGCCATCGGTCTGCGGACGCTGGCGGCCCAGCGGTTGCCGGAGTACATGGTGCCGTCCGCGGTGGTGGTGCTGGACGCGTTGCCGCTGTCGGTGAACGGGAAGGTGGACCGATCCGCTCTGCCGGCGCCGGAAGTCGCGTCGGCCGACGCGGGGCGGCCACCGGCGTCGGTCGCCGAAGAGCTCATGTGCGGGGTGTTCGCCGAGGTGCTGGACCTGGAGCGGGTCGCGGTCGAGCAGAGCTTCTTCGACCTGGGTGGTCATTCGCTGCTGGCGATGCGGCTGCTGTCGCGCGTGCGGTCGGTCTTCGGGGTCGAACTGGGGGTGCGGGTCCTGTTCGAGACGTCCACTCCGGCCGGTCTGGCGGCGCGGATCGCGGGCGCGGGTCCGGCCAGGGCCGGCCTGGCGCGGCGGGAGCGGCGCGAGCGGCCTGAACGGATGCCGCTGTCGTTCGCGCAGCGGCGGTTGTGGTTCCTGGCGCAGCTGGAGGGCCAGAGCCCCACCTACAACATGCCGGCGGCGCTGCGGTTGTCCGGGCCGGTCGAGGTGACCGCGCTCAGGTCCGCGCTGAGGGATGTGCTGGCGCGGCACGAGGTCCTGCGCACGGTGTTCCCCGCGCACGACGGCGAGCCGTACCAGCGGGTGCTGGACATGGCAGAGGTCGGGGACGTGCTGAGGGTCGCCCGGGCCGCCGGTGAGGAGCGGATCGCGGAACTGGTGGCGGCCGAGAGCGGTCACGGGTTCGATCTGGCGGAGGAGATCCCGGTACGTGTGCTGCTGATCTCCACCGGCCCGGACACCTCGGTGCTGGTGGTGGTGTTCCATCACATCGCGGGGGACGGCTGGTCCATGGGGCCGCTCGCCCGTGACATCTCCCGCGCCTACGCGGCCCGGCGCGAGGGCCGGCCGCCGGAGTGGGAGCCGCTGCCGGTGCAGTACGCCGACTACACGCTCTGGCAGCGGCAACTGCTCGGCGAGGAAGACGGTCCGGGCAGTCTGCTGACAGCCCAGGTCGGCCACTGGCGGCAGGCGCTGGCCGGGGCCCCGCAGGAGCTGACGCTCCCGGCGGACCGGACGCGGCCGGCGGAAGCCTCGTACCGGGGGCACACGACGCCACTGGACATCCCGGCGGACGTACACGACGAGCTCGCCGCGCTGGCCCGCAAGCAGGGTGTCACCCTGTTCATGGTGGTCCAGGCGGCGTTGGCGGTGCTGCTGTCCCGGCTGGGCGCCGGCGAGGACATCCCGATCGGTACCGCGGTGGCCGGCCGCACCGACCAGGCCCTCGACGAACTCGTCGGCTTCTTCGTCAACACCCTGGTGCTGCGCACCGACCTGCACGGCGATCCCACCTTCACCGAGATCCTGGGCCGTGTGCGCGAACGCGACCTGCAGGCGTTCGAGAACCAGGACGTGCCGTTCGAGCGGCTGGTGGAACTCATGGCGCCGACCCGCTCCATGGCACGCCACCCGCTGTTCCAGGTCATGCTCACCCTGCAGAACAACGACCCCGCGATCCTCGAGCTGCCCGGCGTGCGAGCAGAGGCGCACTCCCAGGTGCCCCTGCCGTCCAAGTTCGACCTCGACGTCACCCTGACCGAGGTCCTCCAGGACGGCCGGCGGGCGGGACTGCGGGGCTCGGTCGTCGGAGCGGCGGACCTGTTCGACGCGGACACCGTCTCGGCGATCGCCCACCGGCTGGTCCGCGTGCTGACGGCGGTGGCCGCGGACCCCGATGTGCGGCTGCACCAGGTCGATGTCCTCACCGAGGACGAGCGTGGCCGGTTCCTGGCGGTGCCGGAGCCGGTTCGTGGCCTGCCCGTGGCGCCGGACGTCACGTTGCCGGCGCTGTTCGAGGCGCAGGCCGCGCGGACGCCGGACGCGATCGCGGTCGTATGCGGTGATCAGCGCCTGACGTACGAGGAGTTGAACGCTCGCGCGAACCGTGTGGCACGGGTTCTGGTACGGCACGGGGTCGGGCCGGAGTCGGTGGTGGCGGTGCTGCTGGACCGCTCAGTGGACCTGGTGGTGGCGTTGCTGGCCGTGCTGAAGGCCGGCGGGGCCTATGTGCCCGTGGACCCCGCCTACCCGCGGGACCGGATCGCGTACGTGCTGACGGACGCGAAGCCGGTGTGTGTGCTGACCGCCGCCGCGCTCACGGACGTACTGCCCGTTCAGAGCGCGGTTCCGGTGCTGGTGCTGGACGGCTCGCGGATGGCGTCGGATCTTGTGGAGGCGTCGCCCGCGGATCTGCGGGGAGAGGACCGACCGGGGGCGGTGGCGGGTGCCCATCCGGCGTATGTGATCTACACGTCGGGGTCCACGGGGGCGCCGAAGGGCGTGCTGGTCACGCATCACAACGTCGTGACGCTGTTCGGTGCGCTGCGCGAGAGGTTCGGCTTCGGTGCCGGTGACGCCTGGTCGTGGTTCCACTCCTTCGCGTTCGACTTCTCCGTGTGGGAGATGTGGGGAGCGCTGCTGCACGGGGGCCGGCTCGTCGTGGTCCCCTTCCATGTGTCGCGGTCTCCTGACGCGTTCCTGCGGCTGCTGGCCGAGGAGCGGGTGACGGTCCTGTGCCAGACCCCTTCGGCCTTCTACGAGTTGATCCGGGCCGAGGGCCCCGCTCGGGCGACCGGGGAGGAGTCCGCGCTGCGGTGGGTCGTCTTCGGCGGCGAGGCTCTGGACACGGAGCGGCTCGGGCAGTGGTGGTCCCGGCACCCGGCCGACGGGCCGGTGCTGGTGAACATGTACGGAATCACCGAGACGACGGTCCATGTCACGTTCGACGAGGTGAAGCCGCCCGCCGGCGGTGCGTCGCCGCGAGGAAGCCTGGTCGGGCGGCCGCTTCCGGGGCTGCGCGTCCATGTCGTGGACCGTCACCTGCGCCCGGTGCCGCCAGGCGTCACGGGAGAGCTGTATGTGGCGGGCGGGCAGTTGGCGCGCGGGTACGCGGGCCGCGCGGCGCTGACGGCGGAACGGTTCGTGGCATGCCCGTACGGCGGTCCGGGGGAGCGGATGTACCGCACCGGCGATCTGGGCCGGTGGACCACCGACGGACGACTCCTCTACCTGGGACGGGCCGATGACCAGGTGAAGATCCGCGGCTTCCGGATCGAGCCGGGCGAGGTCGAAGCCGCCCTGGCGGCGCATCCCCAGGTCGCGCAGGTCGTGGTGGTCGCCCGCGAGGACGCCGCCGACGACAGGCGGCTGACCGCCTACGTCGTGCCCGCCGACGGTTCGCCCGGTACGCTCCGGGACCTGCCCGCCGTACTGCGCGGACACGCGGCCCGGCGACTGCCGGAGTACATGGTGCCGTCCGCGGTGGTGCCGCTTCCCGGTGGGCTGCCGCTCACGGTGAACGGGAAGGTCGACCGCTCCGCCCTGCCCGCGCCGGAGTACACGGTGGACACCGGCGGACGCGCACCGGCCACGGCGCTGGAAGAGATCGTGTGCGGCGTGTTCGCGGACGTCCTGGGCGTCGACCGGGTCGGAGCCGACGAGGGGTTCTTCGAGCGGGGCGGTCATTCGCTGCTGGCGATGCGGCTGCTGTCGCGCGTGCGGTCGGTCTTCGGGGTCGAACTGGGGGTGCGGGTCCTGTTCGAGACGCCCACTCCGGCCGGGCTGGCGGCACGGATCGCGGGTGCGGGTCCGGCCAGGGCCGGCCTGGCGCGGCGCGAGCGGCCTGAGCGGCTGCCGTTGTCGTACGCGCAGCGGCGGCTGTGGTTCCTGGCCCAGCTGGAGGGACCGAGCCCGACCTACAACCTGCCGGTGGTGGTGCGTCTGACGGGACGGGTCGACGTCACCGCGCTGGGAGCGGCCCTCGACGACCTCGTCACCCGGCACGAGGTGCTGCGCACGGTGTTCCCCCTCAGCGACGGGGAGCCCTGCCAGCAGGTACGGGAGCCGGACCGGCTCGGGCAGGTACTGCGAGTCGCCGAGGCCACCGCCGAACCACGGACCGCCGCTCTGGTGGCCGCCGAGCTCCGCCACGGGTTCGACCTCTCCGCCGAGATACCGCTGCGGGCGCTGCTGATCGAAACCGGCCCGGACACCGGTGTACTGGTCGTGGTGATCCACCACGTCGCCGGGGACGGCTGGTCGACGGACCTGTTCACCGAGGACCTGTACACGGCGTACGCGGCGCGCCGCGAGGGACGTGCGCCGAGCTGGGAGCCGTTGCCGGTGCAGTACGCCGACTACACCCTGTGGCAGCGCGAACTGCTCGGCGCCGAGAACACCCCCGGAACGCTCCAGGCCGCCCAGATCGACTACTGGCGGCAGGCACTGGCCGGTGCCCCCCAGGAACTGACCCTGCCGAGGGACCGGCCACGGCCCGCCGTACCGTCGCATCGAGGACACACGGTCACCTTCGACATCCCCCGTGCCGTCCACGAGCAACTGGTGGCGCTGACCCGTGAACACGGCGTCACCTCGTTCATGGTGGTGCAGGCCGGTCTGGCGGTCCTGCTGTCCCGGCTGGGCGCGGGCGAGGACATCCCGATCGGCACCGCCGTGGCCGGGCGCACCGACCAGGCACTCGACCGGCTGGTCGGGTTCTTCGTCAACACCCTCGTCCTGCGCACCGACCTCACCGGCAACCCCGCCTTCACCGAGCTGCTGGCGCGCACACGGGACACCAGCCTGGCCGCCCTCGACCACCAGGACGTGCCGTTCGAGCGGCTCGTCGAAGCGCTCGCCCCGACCAGGATGCGGGCCCGTCATCCGCTCTTCCAGGTCATGCTCGCGGTGGAGAAGGACACCTCGGCGGCCCTCGAACTCCCCGGCATCCAGCTGGAGACCCTGCCGCCCGAGACCAAGCCGGCCAAGTTCGACCTCAGCGTCACCGTGACCGAGACGTTCGAGGACGACCGTCCCGCCGGCATGAGGGGTTCGCTGACCGTCGCGGCCGACATGTTCGACCGGGTGACCGCGGACACGATCGGTCAGCGGTTCGTCCGAGTGCTCACCGGCGTGGCCGCCAGGCCGCAGGCGCGGGTCCGGCAGATCGACATCCTCACCGATGCCGAACGACAGCGGATTCTCGGCGGATGGAACACCGCCGAGGCTCCCACGTCCCTGCCCGCACTGTTCGCACAGCAGGCCGCGCGCACACCGGGCGCGGTGGCGGTGGTGTGCCGGGAGGAGAGCGTCACCTACGCGGAACTCAACGCGCGGGCGAACCGGCTGGCACGAGCCCTCGCCCGACGCGGGGTGGGCCCCGAGGCCGCGGTGGCGGTGGCCATGGACCGCTCCGTCGAACTCGTGGTGGCCGTACTGGCGGTCTGGAAGGCCGGCGGGGCACTGCTGCCGGTGGACCCCGGCTGGCCCGCGGCCCGCATGACCCAGGTTCTCGACGACTGCGGCGCGCGCGTCGCCGTCGCGGACACGACGGCGGCCCACGGCACGTTCGGACAGGCGGCGACCGCCACCGCGACGGACATCGTCCCGCCGCAGGCCGGCGACCGCGAGGACGCGGCGGACCTGCCCGCGGGATGGCCGGCGGACGTGACGGCGTACGTGATGTACACGTCGGGGTCGACAGGCGTCCCGAAGGGGGTGGTCGTCTCTCAGCGTGACGTGTTCGAGCTGGTGTCCGACCGGTGCTGGGGGAAGCCCGCCCGGGTGCTCGGGCACGCGCCGTACGCCTTCGACGCCTCGGTGTACGAACTGTGGGTGACACTGGCCGGTGGCGGCACCGTGGTCCTGGCTCCGGCGGGTGACGTGGACGGCCGCGTCCTGCGGTCGCTGACCGAGGAACACGGACTCACCCATGTGCACGTGACCGCCGGACTGATGCGGGTACTGGCCGAAGAGGACCCGGCCTGCTTCACCGGGCTGCGGGAAGTACTGACCGGCGGCGACGTGGTGCCCGCCGCGGCCGTGGCGGCCGTGCTCGAGGCATGCCCCGGGGTCGTGGTGCGGCACCTGTACGGGCCGACGGAGACCACACTGTGCGCCACCCAGCACACGGTCGCGGGCGCCGGGGCCGTACCGGAGGTCCTGCCGCTCGGCCGGCCGATGGACGACACCCGGATCTACCTCCTCGACGACGGCCTCTCCCCCGTGCCGCCAGGCGTGACGGGAGAGGTGTACGTGGCCGGGGCCGGACTGGCCCGCGGCTACCACGGGCGGCCCGGCACGACCGCCGAGCGGTTCACGGCGTGCCCCTTCGGGGCGCCCGGCGAGCGGATGTACCGCACCGGGGACCTGGCCCGCTGGACCCACGACGGTCAGCTGGTCTTCGCCGGACGGGCGGACGACCAGGTCAAGATCCGCGGATTCCGGATCGAGCCCGGCGAGGTCGAAGCCGTCTTGGCGGCCCACCCCCGGGTCGCCCAGGCCGTGGTGATCGCCCGCGAGGACACCTCCGGAGACAAACGCCTCATCGCCTACGTCGTCCCCGACGGCGAGCACACCACGGCCGGAGATCCGGCGGGCGAACTGCGCGCCTTCACGGGCGAGCGCCTCCCGGACCACATGGTGCCCACCGCCGTGGTCGAACTGACCGAGCTGCCGCTGACCGTCAACGGGAAGGTGGACCGGGCAGCCCTGCCCGCCCCCGAGTACCGGACGGACAGCGAGGCCCGCGAGCCCGCCACGGAGCAGGAACGCATCCTGTGCGAGATCTTCGCCGACGTCCTGGGCCTCGAACGCGTGGGCCCCGACGACGACTTCTTCGAACTGGGCGGACACTCCCTGCTGGTCACCCGGCTCGTGAACCGGATCCGCTCCATGCTGGGCGTCGAAGCGGGCATCTGGCTGCTGTTCGAGGTCCCCACCCCCGCCCGGCTGGCGGCACGGATCGCGGAAGCCGCGCCGGCACGGGTCGGCCTGGCCCCGTGGGAGCGGCCCGAGCGGGTGCCGTTGTCGTTCGCACAGCGCCGGTTGTGGTTCCTGGGACAGTTCGAAGGACCGAGCCCCACCTACAACATGCCGGTCGTGCTGCGCCTGAACGGGGCGCTGGACGTCGACGCGCTGCGGACGGCGCTGGGTGATGTCGTAGCCCGGCACGAGGTGCTGCGCACGGTGTTCCCCGTCGTGGACGGGGAGCCGTTCCAGCAGGTGGTGGGGTCTGCTGGGGTTGGCGAGGTGCTGCGGGTCGTCCAGGCCGCTGAGGAGCACGTCGCGGAACTGGTGGCGGCCGAGATCCGGTACGTCTTCGATCTGGCGACGGAGATCCCGCTGCGCGGGCTGTTGATCGAGACGGGCGCCGACACCCGTCTACTGGTCGTGGTGATTCACCACATAGCGGGGGACGGCTGGTCGATGGGCCCGCTCGCCCGCGATCTCTCCCTCGCGTATGCGGCGCGGTGTGAGGGACGTGTGCCCGGGTGGGAGCCGCTGGCGGTCCAGTACGCGGACTACACGCTGTGGCAGCGTGAGCTGCTGGGCGATGAGGAGGATCCGGGGAGTCTGCTGGCGGGGCAGGTGGCGTACTGGCGGGAGGAACTGGCGGGCGCGCCGCGGGAGCTGGGGTTGCCGGTGGACCGGCCGCGTCCGGCGGTGGCGTCGCACCGGGGACACGTGGTGGCCCTGGACGTGCCTGCTGACGTGCATCAGCGGTTGGCTGTGCTGGCGCATGAGCAGGGTGTCACGTTGTTCATGGTGGTTCAGGCGGCGTTGGCGGTGTTGTTGTCGCGGTTGGGTGCGGGGGAGGACATCCCTGTTGGTACGGCGGTGGCGGGGCGGACGGATCAGGCGCTGGACGATCTGGTGGGGTTCTTCGTGAACACGTTGGTGTTGCGTACTGATGTGTCGGGGGATCCGACGTTCGCCGAGTTGTTGGGCCGGGTGCGGGAGACGAGTCTGGCGGCTCTGGAGCATCAGGATGTGCCGTTCGAGCGGTTGGTGGAACTGCTGGCCCCGGACCGCTCCATGGCACAGCACCCGCTGTTCCAGGTCATGCTCACCCTCCAGAACACCGGTCTCGCGGCGCTGGACGTACCGGGTCTGACGGTGCAGCAGATGCAGAGCGGTCTGGCGGTGGCGAAGTTCGATCTGGAAGTGACGTTGAGTGAGGTCACTGACGAGGCGGGTCGCCCGGTGGGGTTGCGGGGGGCGGTGATTGGGGCGGCGGATCTGTTCGATCCGGTCAGTGTGGAGGCGCTTGCTGAGCGGTTGGTGCGGGTGCTGGGGGTGGTGGCTGCCGATGCTCGGGTGCGGGTGAGCGGGGTTCCGGTGCTGTCGGATGCCGAACGGCATCGGGTGGTCGTGGACTGGAACGGCACGGCGGTGGTTGTTGGGGATGTGTCGTGGCCGGTGTTGTTCGCGGAGCGGGTGGCGTCGGTGCCGGGTGCGGTGGCGGTGGTGTGTGGGGAGGAGGAGTTGACGTTTGCGGAGTTGGATGTGCGGGCGTCGCGGTTGGCTGGGGTGTTGGTGTCTCGTGGGGTGGGCCCTGAGTCGGTGGTGGGGGTGATGTTGGAGCGGTCGGTGGATCTGGTGGTGGCGTTGTTGGCGGTGTGGAAGGCGGGGGGTGCGTATCTGCCGGTGGATCCGTCGTATCCGGCGGAGCGGGTCGGGTTGGTGGTGGCGGATGCGGGGCCGGTGTGTGTGGTGACGGTGGGTGGTCTGGCGCGGGGGTTGGGTGTGCCGGTGGTGTGTGTGGACGACCCGGGTGTGGTGGCGGAGCTTGCGGCGGTGGACTTGTCGGTGGTGCCGGGGCCGGTGCGGCCGGATGCGGCGGCGTATGTGATGTACACGTCGGGGTCGACCGGGGTGCCGAAGGGTGTGGTGGTCACACAGCGGGATGTGGTGGCGTTGTCGGTGGACCGGTGTTGGGGGGAGCCGGTTCGGGTGTTGGGGTGTGCGCCGTATGCGTTTGATGCGTCGGTGTTTGAGCTGTGGGTGACGTTGGCGGGTGGCGGGTCGGTGGTGCTGGCTCCGGCGGGTGAGCTGGACGGTGGACTGATCCGGTCGTTGGTGGGTGTGCATGGGGTGAGTCATGTGCATGTGACGGCGGGGTTGTTGCGGGTGTTGGCGGATGAGGATCCGGGGTGTTTCGCCGGGCTGCGTGAGGTGTTGACGGGTGGGGATGTGGTGCCGGCGTCGGCGGTGGCGGCGGTGCTGGAGGCGTGTCCGGGGGTGGTGGTGCGGCATCTGTACGGGCCGACGGAGATCACGTTGTGCGCGACGCAGTTCCTGGCCGGGGATGGCGATGACGAGATACCTGCGGTGCTGCCGATCGGGCGGCCGTTGGACAACACCCGGATCTATCTCCTCG
>NZ_JBLRVZ010000091.1:0-12466 GCF_048159505.1 Streptomyces sp. T028 | reverse complement strand
GCGGGCGCCGTCGAGGCACGACGTCGAGGGCGTGATGATGCGCTGGATGCCCCCGCTCGTCATCGACGGCGAGGTCCACGCCTGCCCGCAGTGCAGCACGTACCGGGACTGGATCGTCTTCAACATGAACGACGACTCAGTGTGGCTGCGCTGCCCGGCAGGTCACCAGGTGCTGGAGCCCCGTCTGGACGCCGCCTGGTTCAACCGCAACTGCGGTCCCGTCGACCACTGGCACCCCACCCTGGAGGACGGCCTGCGCCACCTCGGGCACTGAGCCCCTCGAAACCCCTACCCCCTTCGCATCTGCCGGCACCTGGAGGGCCGACCCGGTCAGACCGTCCGCACCGCGCCACCTAGGGGCTTCCGCATGCGCCTTCCCACCACGACCGTCCTCAGCCTCAGCCTCGCCGTACTCGCGCTGGCGGGCTGCTCCAACAACACCTCCGCCTCCCCCAATCCGACGTCCTCCACCGCAGCGACGGGCACAAAGGAGCACAACAACCTGACGGCCAAGCCACTATCCTCGGCTGGCTTGGCCAACCGGCTCCTTGACGAGAGCGACTTGGGCGAGGGCTACACCCGTAAGCCGGAGACTACGGCTCGGCACGACGACGTCACCGTGATCGGCTGCCCGGCACTGGCCGAGCTCGGCGGCCAGACCGCAGTCGGCAGCAGCCTCGACTTTCCCCGCTCGGCGAAGGTGTCCTTCACCTACGCCGGTTCCAGCGGCTCGGAGGTGTCCGAGGAGCTGTACAGCGACACCCCCGCAAAGCTGTCCACGGGCGTGACGCGGATCTTCAACGCCATGACGTCGTGCCCGACCTACCAGGTGTCAGTGGGCAGCACGCTCATCGACATGCATACCCAGACGACCAGTGCGCCACGGCTCGGTGACGAGCAGTGGAGCCAACTGCTCTCCTACAGCGCCGGCGGACGGCGCAGCGTCGTCAAGCAGACTGCGATCCGCGCCGGCGCGATCCTGGTGGTCGTATCCGGATCGCCCGCCCTCGTCGACGCCCACATCGCCGCAGCCGTACGAACGGCGGTCGCCCACTGACCCGAGGCACACCGTCCTGCCCCGTCCTCCCCTGCTCCGCGGGAAGACGGGGCAGTCTTCATCCGGTACTACCGTGGTCCCCGGACAACTGCACACCATGGGAACCGCGATGCAGCCACGGCCTCGGGCCGGGCGCCATTCGGAACTGTCGTACGAAGAGAGGTCACCGGCGTGGCGGACCGGCCGACGAAGACCCGTGGGTGTTTCGCGTTCGTCACCACACCTCGCCGTGAGGTCGTGCTCCAACTGCGGGACGACAAGGCGCATATAGCCTGGCCAGGGCACTGGTCGTTTCCCGGAGGCGGAGCGGAGGCGGGCGAGACGCCGCTCGAGACGATCCTGCGCGAATTGCTGGAGGAGACCGGCATCGTGCCGGACACAATCGCGGAAGCTGCGGTAACCGCGTACGAGAAGGGCAAGACTGCTCCACACGTCTTCGTGGCGGCATGGGACGGCACCGCGGACGAACTCCTCCTCGGCGAGGGCCAGGACCTTCGCCTGTTCTCGCTAGACGCCCTGCCCGAGCCGATGCCTCCCCATGTCAGACACTACGTCGAACAACTCGCAGGGCGCCTGCCGCCACGAAGCCCGTAAGACTGCTCTCACCACCACCGGCACCGTCCGGGCGCCCGGTGGACATCTGCAGCACGCGGCGCTCCCTGACCGCATGGGAAAAGGGCCCGGTTCCCTCACCTTGCCGAAGATGAGGGAACCGGGCCCTGGTGTTCTGGGCCTTGGCGGTCGGCCAGCACAGGCACTATCGGAGCAGGCCGGTGCCGCGCCGCCGTAAGGATCAGGACAGCCGGGGCATACCCGCCTCCGGCGGCTGCGGCCGTTCGATGACAAGCAGGCGGTCGTGGTGGATTCCCAGCTCCACGATCTCGTCTTGACCAGGGAGATAGACGAGGGCGGCAAGCCGTCAGCCCCGGGCCGGGTGGGTCACGGTCAGGACCTGGTGCTGGTCTGGGCAGCCCGACACCGTATAGACGTCACCGGTGTTGAGGTCTGCGGCGCGGCCGGAAAAGGTCTCCACGTTCCGGCGCTGGTGCCACCAGCGGGCGCGTGACCGCATGCGGGGCAACACCGTGCTGCGCCGGTCGCGCTCGTTCCTCCAGGCACGGCGGCAAGGGGCGCATTCGGTGCTGGCGTCGGGGTTCGGCCCGGACAGCGGCGTGCCGCACCAAGCGGTGCCGGAGGCGGCATGACGGCGGTGCCCGGTGACGAGGTTTCCGCGGCCGTTGGGCGCCCACAGCACGTCCTCGTCGCGCGGGCAGGATCCCTCAAAGAGCACTCTCACCTCGCCCGCGAGGCGGTGGAAGCGTTCCAGGGCCGCCGCGAGCGACGAACAGTTGGCGCATACCCGCCGGGCCGACGTCGGGCGCGCGTCAAGCGGATTGCCGCAGTAGCCCAGCAGATGGCCGGGGATCGGCCGGTGAGCGGTTGCACTCTTCCCGGTGCCGACAGCGGGCCGGAGATCCGGTTCGCCGCCGGGGTGCGGGTGCGTGGTGAGGATGAGCCAGGCACGCGTACAGCTCTGGCACAGCGAGTGTGCCGTGTTCTCCGCGATCAGTGCGAGGTCGGTCGCGTGCGTGGCGCACACGGTCAGCGGCTCGGTGCCGGCCATGACGCCGTGGTGGGCGGTCCCGTTCGTCGGAGAGATGGACAGCCGGATCAAGGGCAGGGGCAAGCAGACCTCCAGGGGATGAGACATCGGGTGGGTGGCGAGCGGTGTCGTCAGTCGCGGCGGACGACGGTGAGCCGCTCCTGCGCGACGTCCGGCAGGGTGCGCCGGGGCACCGGGACCGGGGAGGCGAGCGAGGCGGCGAAGACAGCAACCAAGTCGTGCGGGACGCTGGCGCTGAAGCTGGCGCACCACAGATACGGGGCGCCGAGGACGGGTTCCGCCCATGCCTGCCAGCCCATCAGGTCGGGGCGCGGGTCGGCGTCCTGGATGAGCGGGGGCAGTTCCTCCAGCGACACGCTGGAGGCGAAGCCGGGGTCCGTGGCAGTGGTCGTGGGCCGGTCCACGTCCCTCATCCAGCCCTGGGCGACGAGCGTGGCCAGGACCGTCTCCGGCTCGTCGAACCCGGCCTCAGGTAGCTCGCGGGCATCGAGCGCGAGGAGGAGGTCGGCGAGTGCCTCGTGCGGGACGCCGGTGGTGAAGTAGGCGTTCCACTCGGTCAAGGCGCTCGCGGCGTGCGGGCGGACGGACAGTTGCCAGGCCACGGGCAGACCGCCGAGTTCGAAGGGGTAGCTCGCGAGGATCCACTCGGCGCCGCGTAGTTCGTCGGGGCTCACGTAGAGCAGGGTGTGGCGGGAGGTTGGCCACAGGCGCCAGCCCATGCCGGTCAGCAGGTCGCCGATCCGCTCGGCGAGAGCGCTGTCGTCGCCGGCCAGATGGCGAGGAGTAACCCAGTACACCGGGTCCGGCGAGTGCGGGTAGGAGGGATCGTGGGGGTGGCGCGGGTGCAGGGGCGCCTCCGTGCGGTCGTGGTTGGTTCAACTGCCGCCGTCGCGCGTCGAGGTCGCCGTGCGACGGCGGCGTGAGGGAGCCTCGCTCGGCTCGTGCCAGGTGAGCGCGACGGCGACGTCCGGCGGCAGGTGGCCGATCTGTTCGGCGTCGTTGGCCTCGGCGATGAAGACCATCGGGTTGCCGTTCTCGTCCTGGGAGGCGATTACTCCGCCGATGCGGTGCGCCATGGGGAAGAGCGGGTTGATGGCGAGGCGGGCTGGGGCGTCACGGTCACAGGCGGACAGAAGGCCGATGAGGTCGCCGACGGTCATCTCGGGCAGGTGCGGGTCTTCCACAGCGTTCTCCTCGCGGTAGCGGACAGGGGTGGCCGGCGTCGGGCAAAGCAGGGCAGGCAGTCGTGTACGACGCGGTGGAATGGCTACCGGGCCACGATGCCGTTCACAGCGGCTGGGCGGTGGCCAGGACCTGGGCCACGGCGGCGGCGACGATGTCCGCCGGGGTCTCGGTGTCGAACGAAATCCGGTACCCGCGGGTCTTCGCAGTGCCCGTGACCGCGATTACCCAGCCCTCACCGTCTGTGCCAGGACGGCCCGTCGGGAACCAGCCGAGGTAGAACCTGCCGTCCTTGCTGTTCACATGGACATCGGCGCGGTCGTCCACGACCAGCTTGAAATCGGCGTCCGTGAACTGGTCGATCACCAGCATCGGTTGGCCGGGACCGAGTTTCCAGGAGTGCAGCCGCAGCGCCTCGACAGTGGTGGCGAATCCGGGCTGGGCCACGTCCAAGGCCACAGGCATCACCTCTCTGACCTGGGGGTTTTCCGGGAAGGCGTCTACGTTGACATGCCCCAGAAGCGTTGGCCAGTCATTCCGGGATCTTTCCTGTCTGCCACAGGCGAACTTGTCCTTCGTCATCCAATCGAGGCGTTTGACAGCGAACCCAGTCGCTTCGGTTTTTCTGACAGTGAATCTAGTCGGAGAGGCAATCACGCCGGGGGGACGAATGCCGGTGGTGGGGAGTGCTGCCCCGTACAGCGAGGTGTCATGTCGTGTGGACGGCCAGCGCGGGAGTAAGCGGCGCCACCCATTGTTGGACTGCGCGACGGCTAGGTTCGAAAATGCAGTGCCGGTCCGGCCGTTTCGGTGGTCGTGGGGTGGGCGTCATTTCCCGGAGTGGTACTGGGCAGCGACGACGGGCAGCACGTCGGCTTTGAGTCGTGGTTGGAGTGGGACCGGCTGGTTCTCATGGACTTCCTTCCTGCGACCGGCCGCGCTCATAGCTTCCGCGCAGGACGAACTACACACGTACTTGGACGCCAGCCGGGCCATTCGCACCTCACCAACAAACGACGGCGGCCCAATCCCAGCGGCGCCCTTCCCGCCGGGCAGTTGAGTTCGCGACGTCCGCTCCCCCCGCACAGCCGTGCGCGCGCCGCCGCCTAAGATCGCACATCACGGCGGAGCACAGTAAGCAGGAGGGCGGGGAAAGCCGTGCGATTCGGCGTAATTTATGACGACCGTCGCTGGGCCGAAGGTGGCGCCATGGCGGAGGATCTCTTCGATGCGCTCCTCGTCCACGACACCTGGGACGACGACGGATACCGCACCATGTTCACGTTGCGCGTTCTTACGAGGGAGGGCTGGACCGAGGTCGGCACCGTGAAGATCGGCCACGTGGCGATGGACGGCGATGAGGTAGCTAACGTGCTGCTCCCGGAGCACTTCAGCCGCCTGGACAGCTCGCGGTGGTTCTCCGTGGGCCAGGATGAAAGCTATTACTACGCGCTGAGCGAGATGCCCGGCGCCGTCCGGGAGGAAGTGCTCACCGCGCTCCGGGACATCGCCTACGACGAGGACTCCTTCCGCCTCGCGCGGAACCAGAATGTGACCCGTACTTCGCTACTGCGCTTCGTCAAGATGTCGACCGTGCGCGGACAGCTGCAGCGCATCGCACGCGGTGGAGCGCGCCGGGTAAACTTCGATATCGCATACGAGCCGCCGCTACCACCGGCGATGGCTTCCGTGCGGTTCGAATTTAAGGTCGAACCAGGCTCCCGGCCGGCCAGCAACGTGCACGCCCTGACCGGGCGGAACGGCGTGGGGAAGTCATATGTCCTTTCCCACTTGGCCCGCGCCGTCGCTGCGGTCGAGCCGCAGACACAGGAGCTCGGGCGGATCATCGAGTACGGCCGCGAGGGCCGCTCCTTCAACAACTTGGTAGCCGTCTCGTTCAGCGCCTTTGACGACTTCCCCCTCGTCGAGGGCGACGAGATGTTCATCGCTTCCTACGTGGGCCTGCGTGTTCAGGGTTCACGATCCCCCAGGTTCAAGACCCCTGGCGGGCTCAGGAAGGACTTCGCGCAGGCCATGAAGGCATGTCTGACGCGCGAGCGCAGCCCACAATGGATCAGGGCATTGCGCACCCTCGACTATCCCGGGAGCGGGCTCCTGGAGGAGGGCTGGCTGGAGAACTTCGAGCACACCGCCAGCCTGAACAGCCGCGAGAAAAAGGCCCGGCAGCTTTTCCGCCGCCTCAGCGCCGGCCACCGGCTCGTTCTGCTCACCATGACCCGGCTCATCGAGCACGTGAGTGAGCGGACCCTCGTCATCATCGATGAGCCGGAAACCCACCTCCATCCGCCCTTGCTGGCCGCGTTCATGCGTGCGCTGTCCGATCTGCTCGCCGAGCGCAACGGGCTGGCCATCGTCGCCACGCACTCGCCGGTTGTGCTCCAGGAGATTCCGGCCCACTGCGTCTGGAAGCTCTGGCGCTACGGCGGGCAGCTCGGAGCCGCGCAGCCCCGCATCGAGACGTACGGCGAGAACGTCGGCGTGCTGACCCACGAGGTCTTCGGTCTGGAACTCACCGAGGCCGGCTTTCTGCACGAGCTGCGGCGTCTGGTCGACGTCGGCTACTCCTACGACGCTGTCCTGGAACATTTCAGCGGACGGCTGGGCAGCGAGGCGCAGTTGGTGCTCAGCGCCTTGCTCGGCCAGCGCGACGAAGTGGAGGGGCACGGCTGATGCAGCACATAGACCCTCCGCCCTTCGACGCTCGCGACGTCTACACCACCTGCATCGGCAACGCCCGCCCCGGTAGCCGAAAACGGCTGGAGTCGTTCACCGACGCGGTAGCCGATGCGGCAAGCGCGTACGAGGTAGCCGCTCAGGGCCAGGCCCTTCACACCCTCACCGGCCTCGCCGCCGCGCCTACTGCCCCTCGCGACCGCAAGGCCCTGGAGGGGGTCTACACCGACCGGATGGTCAAGGACCGCACTCCGGGCCGCCGCATCTACGAGGCGCTCAGAGGTACGACCGACGAGGAAGGCCGTCGACGGGACAACCGGTGCCCCCTCTGTGGGGAGGGCCTGGTGACCACGCTCGATCACCACCTACCCAAGAACAAGTACCCGCTGCTCAGCGTGGTCCCGGTTAACCTCATTCCGGCCTGCCGCGACTGCAATACAGGCAAGCTCGCCACAGTCCCCGTCAAGGCGGGTGATCAGACCCTGCACCCCTACTTCGACGACTTCTCCCACCACCCCTGGCTCCGCGCTCACCTAAGGAGGCCACGCGGCAACGAGCAGCCGTCCATGAAGTTCTTCGTATCCCCTCACTCCGATTGGAGCGACACACTCACCGAACGCCTCCAGACCCACCTGAAGGTGTTCGACCTGGATTACCGGTACAGCCTTCTGGTCAGTAGCCATATCGCATCCACCAACTACGACCTCACGATGACGCACACCAACGACATCGCCTTCTGGCTTGAGCGCAAGGCCGAGGGCTGGCGCTACCGGGGTAACCCCAACACGATGGGCTATGCCCTGTTCAAGGCCCTGGCTGCCGACGAGTGGTACGTCAACGGCGGCTGGCGCGGCTCAAGCGCGGAGGCGAACCTCGATTAATTGGGGCGGCCGACGTATGCGGCCCGTCGACAACATTCCTGCCACGGGCCGACGGGGCTCGCGCATCTACGCCAGCCCCGCCGGACACCCCTTCTGCATCCGCCCCCCGCCTGACGTTGGGGCTCTCGGAGTCGCTCCCGCTAGAACTCGGCGTACTCCCGTAGGGCGGTGAGGAACACCGATGCGTTCTCGCGCGCGGGGCCGAAGCTCTTACGGATCTGCGTGGCCTGCTGCATCACGATCGCCCGCTGTTGGTCGGGAAGGTGGTCCAGCGCGGTCCGACGAGGGCTGCGGCGAGGCGCCTGTGGCAGGCGACCCAGCACGGGCATCCCGTGACGGGCCAACTCGACATCAACGGTGGCATCGAAAGCGTCCGGGTCAACCTTGTCGTGGGTGCACCACAGGACAAGGCCGGTCATGGGCACCTCGGCGAAGGGCACCCTCGCCAGGCGGCGGTGCAGCCAGGCCACCGCGGATTCGTTGGGAGTGAGAGGGATGGTGCGGCGCTGCAGTTCCCCGGCCCGCACGGAGGTGCTCCTCGAAATTCTCTCGAAGCCCCCGTCTGTGACGATGACGTGATCGTCGGCCAACGAGGACAGGCCCAGCAGGGGCACGTCCGTCCACTGGTGTTTCAGCATGATGACGTGGTCGAACTCCCCGCGGGCCCGGGCAATGTCAGCCTCGAGATCGCCGTGGACGAAGTCGGCGTACCCCGCGAACATGGCCCCAGATCCGCCGGTCAGTCGCGCTCGCTGCCACAAGGCGGTCTCCCTGCGATGGTTCCGGTTGCTGTCCACACGGAGTACCAGCGTGTGCAGCCCTTGCAGTGCCCAGGCGGCGGCGAGTTGCTCGGCGGCGTCCAGCCGGGCGTCTCCCCAGGGGTCGATGAGCTGAAGGACGTGCCCGCCGCGCGCCTGATCGATGGCGCTCGCTGCGGGCTGTGCTTCGCGCAGGAACGTAGACAGGACATGCGCACGGTCACGGCCAGGCCGTCGGGCGGGGTGGGGGTTGTCGGCATGGATGGTGCAGACGATGAGCCGGCCGGAGGCGAAGGTCTGGACGTACTGCTGCTCGTCGCAGTGGTGTCCGTCAGTGTCGGCGGCCACTCCTGGTCCGGCCACGGACTCGGAGAGAGCGGTGGCGACGACGTCATCGTGCAAATGGCGGTGGTGCGGCACGCAGCGTTGCACCGTCCAGGTCAGGCCGTAGCCGTGCGGCTGGCTGGTGAACGTCACCGTGCTGCCGGCGCTCAGCGATGCCCACAGGTGCAGGCGGCGCAGCAGCGCACTGGCGAATTGCGGTTGCACGGTATACGGGTCCACGGGCTTGGACGTCTTGCTCGCCAACTGCGTGGTGCGCCGCAGGGGGCGCGGCATCGGGTCGTGCGGGGTGTCCTCCGTCCACAGCGGCATGTAGCGACGCTCCTCCACTGCTGCCCGGTGGGCGTCCAGCGCGGCGGCGAGATCACAGCCCGCAGAACCGAGAATCAGCGCGCGGCCGGCACCGGCCCTGCCCAGGGTCAGCTCGACTCCCTGACGGCCAGCGTAGGCCCGCAGGTCGAGCACGCCGCCGTGACCGCCGCCTGTCTTTGTAGGGCAGCAGAGGCAGCAACGAAGTGAACAGCTCCGCCGATTCCAGACGCAGCACCACCTGGTTAGCAGCGGGGACGACTTCACTGACGCCCAGCGGGTGGCGGCCTTGCCCCTGGCCGAGGGCGTGCAGCAGGTGCGACTCCAGTCGCGCTTGGTTGTTGTCCCTGGCTGCAGGCACGGGTTCGGACCAGTCCCGAAGGCCAGCTAGCTGGAGCCGTGCTCCTCTGAGGGTCTCGCCGGTGAGCTGGCGACGGATGTCGACGATGTACTGCTCGATGAGCATCACGCTCTCCCTTGTTCCTGCCCCGACCCGGCAGAAGGCGCGTGAAGTTCACAACAGACGGCTTACGTGGACAGTGAACAAGACGGACAAGGCACGAGGTGGTGGTGTTGTCCGTCGACATCAGGGTCGGTTCGCGACGCCCGGAACTGGCTGCCACCTGCCAGGTGAAGACAGCGAACCGTGTCCACCCCTGCCCGTGCAACTTTCAGGGCGCCTGATCGCGGACTGTCCCTCGAAAGGGTGCCTGGCGAGCGGCTTAAGCTGACGGCCCTCCGGTGCGCAGGGGGCGGAAGAATGCGCGCAGTCGCCGTACTCCTGGCCGGCCACGCCGGCTCCGGGGAGACCACCGGACGAAGGAGACTCTGCGAGAGCCGCGCGGCAGTCCAGGGGATGCTCAATCACAGCGACTCCAAGCAGTTCGGGTGCCGTCCGATCAAGCCCAGCACCTCGTCCGTAGTCCGTACGTCGCCGAATGACCGGTAGATCGTGTGCAGCGCAGCGTTGTGGTCCTGATCGCGCCGGGCCGCATTGGCGTCGGCGATCATCAGCACGCGCAGGCCCGTGGTGGCCGCGTCCCGGGCCGAGGATTCGCAGCAGACGTTCGTGAGTGTGCCCGTGATGAGGACGGTGTTGATACCGCGCTCCGCCAGCAGTCCCAGTAGCGGCGAGCGCCCAGGGAAGAAGGCGCTGTAGGCGGTCTTCTCCACCACGAGATCGCCTTGCCGGGCATCGAGGGCGTGCCACAGGCGCGAGCGCAGTGGACCTTCGCCTCCTGTCGCCGCGAACGTCTGGCTGACTGTCGGTCCGTAGAACTCGCTGCTCACGCTTCCGAGCGGTGCCTCGTTCGCCGGCAGCACCCAGGCGACCGGGCCGCCAGCTGTGCGCAGTGCCTCAGCGATGCGGTTGATGTTGGGCACGACGCCGCGGACGTAGGGATTCGCCTCGACGAAGAAGGACACCATGTCGATCACGATCAGCGCAGTGCGCACCGGGTCGAGGCTCTCGTACGCGTGCCGCCTGCCGCGCCTCTCCTCCTGCCGTGCGTACTCCCGGGGTTCGATCCGCCAGGCGTGGATCTTGGAGTCGGTCTGCATACATCCCTCGGTCGGCTGGCTCGTGACTGGGACGAGCTTGCCCTACGTGACCGATGAGCACGCCGACTCCGCCTCTCGGTTACGTGTCATGCTCGGAGAGCCCAAGTGAAGCGGACAGTGCCCGAGCAGCGGCGCTCCCTCAACTGGCTTCTGGCCCGTGCTGCTACGTCCACCAGATAGCCCGTCTGTCGGGCGCGAAAACCCCCGGAATCGCGAGAACTCCGGGGGTTATGGCGGCTGCTGGCAGGTTGTGTCAGCCCAGGGAAGGGCCGTCGCTGTCGTCATCGGCGCGGCGGCGGCGTGCCGCGAAGACGGCGCCTCCGCCGACGGTGAGGAGGATACCGGCGCCGCCGAGGAGCCATGGGGCGGCGTCAGCACCGGTATGGGCGAGCGTGCCCTTCGGGGCGGGGGCCGCAGTGCTCGTCGTAGTCTTGGCGGCGACCGCGGTGCCGGACGGCGACGTGGACGACGAGGGCGTGCTGTCGCCCTGGTCCGGGTTCGGCTTGTCCGACGTGGACTCGTCGGTGGTCGGCCTGTCGGACGGCTTCTCGGAGGAGCTGGGCGCCGGTGTTGTGCTGGTGGTCTTGGTGTTGGTGACGGTCACGGTGACCGGGCTGCCGGGCTTGGCGGTGAAGCTCTTCGAGGGCTTGTAGAGCTCGTATCCGGCCGGTGCCTTGGTCTGCTTGACCCAGAAGGTGGTGCCGGTACGGCTGTTGACGGGCAGCTTCGCGGAGGCGGTGCCGCCTGCGCCGGTGGTGAGCGTGAGAAGGGTGGTGTCGCCGGTGCCGATGTTGACGGTGGATCCGGGCAGCAGCGTGCCGCTCTTGCTATCCCTGGCCTTCACGGTGACCGTGGCGGGCTTGAAGGGGTCGATGATCGTCAGCGGAGTGTCCGCGCCGGGGGTGACAATGACGTCCTGGTCGTCGACGACGTCATGCAGTGGGCTACCGCTGGAGACCTCCTTGAGTCGGTAGACCCCCGGCGGGAGGTCCTCAAAGGCCAGTTGGCCGTCGGCGTTGGTCTCGCCGCTGGCGGCCTGCTGGCCTTCGGAGTCGACCAGGGTGAACGAAGCGCCGGGGAGGACGTCGCCTCCGGGATCCTTCTTCAGGATGGTGACCCCGCCTGTCTCAGCCGCGCTCAGCGGGACAGCGGAGGTGGACGGAGTCGGCTCGGAGGTCTGTGCTACGGCAGCCGGGGCCAGAGACACGGTGCTGGCCACGGCGGCGATGGTGACGGCTGTGGCGGGCAGGCGGCGGGCAGAGCGGGTGTGCAAGAAGGGGAGTCTCCTGAGTGGGACGCGGGCGGGGCTGCCCGTCGGTTGAAGGGTGAGGCCGGTCAGCGGGTACGGCGCGGGGGCTGGACCGCTAAGGCAGCCGGTACTTGACGTGTTCGTGCCGGGCGGCGTGACGGCGCGGTGGTCGCGTAGCGGCGGGCCGCTGCTCGTACGAGCTTTTCCTGGTCTTCGATGGGCAGTGTCTCGATGCAGCCCAGGCCCTGGGCGATGGTGGGGCCGAAGAGCGGGCCAGCGGGCAGGCCGGCGGCGTGGACGATCTGGGCGGCTGCCTCGGCTTCGACGAGGATGCCGTACTGGTCGGGGATGTTGAGCAGGTCGGCGGCGTGGTAGCGGAAGCCGTCGATGGCCTCGGTCAGGGTGAAGTCGTCGTGCATGACGTCCTCGACCAGGTCGAGCAGGGTCAGCGTGGCGGAATGCAGCCGGGCGGAGAAGTCCGGGTCCGTGAGCCAGGGGCCCTGCGGTCCCGGCGGGGTGTGGGACTCGGGTTCGGCGGTGCGGATGGCCTCGGGTTGCGGTCGGCGCCGGAGGGCCAGCCAGCGGGGCGGGGGCATGGGGCTCCGTGTTCGGGGAGCGGGTCAGCGTGTTCGGGTTGCTGTGGGGCTGGCCTGGGCTGTGGGGATGTTGCGCGCCGTACTGGCCGCCGGACGGGATCGCGCGGTGGTCGTCCAGGCTCCGGGGAACCAGACCTGCGTGTACTGCTCGATCGCGGCCCGCAGTCCGCCGACGTCCGCGCCGCTCCACGGCGGCTGGCGGTTGTGGTGGCGC
>NZ_JBLRVZ010000090.1:0-13769 GCF_048159505.1 Streptomyces sp. T028 | reverse complement strand
CCGTGCCACAGATCCCCACGAACGCCGGAGCCACCACCACCTCCCCCCGGCCCGGCGGCACCCCCTCCACCACAGCCGTGTCCAACACACGAGCGGAGACATAGCGAACAGCGAGAGTCATCGTGAAGTCAGGGTCCCTTCCGCGCGGACGCCGATGGTCAGCAGCAGGTTGGCGTAGGTACGGATGTCGGCGGTGACGATCGCCAGCGCCAGGTCGGGCGAGCGGGCGGCGTCGTAGAACTCGAAGCGGCCGAGCATCTCGACCGGTACGGGCGCGAGCCGGGAGCGGTACTCCGCGATCGCGGGCGGCTCGGGTTCGCCCTCCGGCGGCACCATCACATGGGCCGACTCGACGGGCAGCGCACGCAACAGAACGTCGAGGACGCTGGTGACGTCAAGGAGCCCGGGGGCGAGGTTGAGGTGCACGGTCCTGGCGCGCTCGCCGGTGGCGGTGCTCGCCGGGTAGTGACCGTCGGCGAGCAGGACACGGGCGCCGTGACCGGCTCCGGCGAGAGCTTCGAGGATGCCGGGGTGCAGCAGTTCGGTCAGGAGCACGCGTCCGTCCCTTCGGTCCGGTGTGCGGGAAGGTGGTAGAAGGAGGCGGCCGTACCGGCGAGCACCGCCTCGGTCTCGCTTCCGGAGCAGTCGTGGAGAAGTTCCTCGACCGTCTCCGCCCAGCGGTTCCAGCCGCCGGCGAGGTCGCAGACCGGCCAGTCCGAGCCGAACATCAGCCGGTCGGGGCCGAAGGCCGACAGCAGTACGTCCCACGCCGGCCGGATGTCGTCGAGCGTCCACGTGTCGTGGTCGGCCTCGGTGACCAGACCCGAGACCTTGCACCGCACCTGCGGATGGCCGGCCAGTTCTCCCACCTGCCGTGCCCAGTTCTTCAGTTCGCCGGTGACGAGGTCCGGCTTTCCGGCGTGGTCCAGGACCAGCTCCAGTTGGGGGAACCGCTCGGCCAGGCGGATCGCCTGCGGGAACTGGTGGCTGCGGATCAGCACGTCGTAGCCGAGGCCGCGTTCCTGAACCGCGCGCAACCCCCGCTCCACGGAGGGCTGTTGCAGCCACGCAGGGTCCGGCTCGCCCTGCACGAGGTGGCGCAGGGCCCGCAGGTGACCGCCGCCGGGCCCGTCCCGCAGCTCGTCGAGTACATCTCCGACGGTCGGGGAAGTCAGGTCCGCCCAGCCGACGACGGCGGCGACGAGCGGGTCCTCGTCGGCCAGGGCGAGCAGTTCACGGGTCTCGGGCAACGATGTCACGCACTGGACGACCACCGTGCCCGTCAGCCGGCGGCCCGCGATCGGCCGGGTGGCTGCCGCGCGCAGGTCGGCGGGGCCGAACGAGCGGCGGATCGGCTCGTGTCCGGGCTCGTCGAGCCAGGGCTGGGGGCGGCGGTCGAGGTCCCACAGATGGTGGTGGGCGTCGACCAGGGGCAGCGGCTCAGACACGGGCGGACCAGACCGGGCCGTCGGGATAGGTGTACTCCTTGAGGGACGCCTGGTGCATCTGGGCGCTCAGGCCCGGGAGTTCGGGTGCCAGGTAGTTGCCGTGGGCGATGCGGACGGGATCGACGAAGTGCTCGTGGAGATGGTCGACGTACTCGATCACCCGGTCCTCGGTGGTGCCGGTAACCGCGATGTAGTCGAACATCGACAGGTGCTGGACCATCTCGCACAGGCCGACGCCGCCGGCGTGCGGGCAGACGGGGACGCCGAACTTGGCGGCGAGCAGCAGGATGGCGATGTTCTCGTTGACTCCGCCGACGCGGGCGGAGTCGATCTGCACGATGTCCACCGCGCCGGCCTGCAGGAGCTGTTTGAAGACGACCCGGTTGGCGATGTGCTCGCCGGTCGCGACCTTGATGGGCGCGAGGGCCTTGCGGACCTCCGCGTGGCCGAGGATGTCGTCCGGGGAAGTGGGCTCCTCGATCCAGTACGGGTCGTAGGGTGCCAACGCGCGCATCCAGTCGATGGCGGGCTGGACGTCCCATCTCTGGTTGGCGTCCACGGCGATACGGATGTCGGGGCCGACGGTCTCCCGGGCGGTGCGCATCCGGCGTATGTCGTCCTCCAGATCGGCGCCGACCTTCAGCTTGATCTGGGTGAAGCCGTCGGCGACGGCCTCGCGGGCGAGGCGGGACAGCTTCTCGTCGGAGTAGCCGAGCCAGCCGGGTGTGGTGGTGTAGGCGGGGTAGCCGTGTTCCAGCAGGTGGGCGATGCGCTCCTCGCGGCCGGGTTCGGCGCGGCGCAGGATTTCCAGGGCGTCCTCGGGGGTAAGGGCGTCGGACAACCAGCGGAAGTCGACCTGGGCGACCAGTTCCTCGGGCGTCATCTCGGCGAGGAACCGCCACACGGGCTTGCCGACCCGCTTGGCGGCCAGGTCCCAGGCGGCGTTGACGACGGCTCCGGTCGCCATGTGGATGGCGCCCTTCTCCGGTCCCAGCCAGCGCAGTTGGGGGTCGTGGACGAGGGAGCGGGCGAAGGCGCCGAGGTCGGCGCAGACCTCCTCCACCGACAGGCCCACGACGTGCGGGGCGAGGGTGGCGATGGCGGCGGCCTGCGCGTCGTTGCCGCGGCCGGTGGTGAACGCCAGGGCGTGGCCCTCGAGTCCGTCGCCGGCGTCGGTGCGCAGGACGACGTAGGCGGCGGAGTAGTCGGGCTCGGGGTTCATCGCATCGGACCCGTCCAGGTGCTCGGACGTCGGGAAGCGCACGTCGAGCACGTCCAGGGCGGTGATGCGGGCGGATGCGGGCACGGCAGGCGTCATGGCGGGAACTCCTGTGAGGGTCGGTCGGGCGCTCGGCGCTCTGCGACGGGATGTACGGGACTGCGATCGGCGCTGTGGCTCCGTCGCGGTCGGTTCAGTCCTGGACCTTGCCGCCCGTGATACGGGAGATGCAGAGGGCGACCAGGATGATCAGGCCGTTGAGGGCCCCGATCCACTGGGCGGGGACGCCCGCCAGGGTGAGCACGTTCTGGATCATGAAGAGGAGCAGGATGCCGGTGAAGGCGCCGAACATGGTGCCCTTGCCGCCGTTGAGACTGATCCCGCCGATGACGGCCGCGGCGAAGACGGTGAAGATGTAGCCGTTGCCCTGCGCGGAGGCGACCGAGGCCAGCCGTCCGGACAGCAGCAGTCCGGCGAGGGCGGCGAGCAGGCTGCCAGTGATGATGACGATCGCGAGCACCCGGTCGGTGCGGATGCCGGCCGCCTTCGCCGCGTCGACGTTGCCGCCGATGGCATACAGGGAGCGGCCGAAGCTGGTCCAGCCGAGGACGACGATCGCGACGGCGAACAGCATCAGGCAGACCCAGATGGAGGCGGGCATGCCGAACCATTCGGCGGTGCCGAGGTAGAGCATCGACTCGGGCAGCTGGAAGAAGGTCTGGCCGCCGGAGATGCCGGTGAGGATGCCGCGCAGCACGATCAGCATGCCGAGGGTGACGATGAAGCCGTTGAGGCCGAACCGGATGATCAGCAGCGCGTTGACCAGACCTATCAGTACGCCCACGGCGAGCGTCACGGGGATCGCCCAGGCACCGGGGAGCAGGCCGAGGCCGTGTCCGGCGCCGGTGGGCACCACCAGCCAGGCCGCCACGCCGGGCGCGAGGCCCATGGTGGACTCCAGGGACAGGTCCATCTTCTTGACGATCAGGATCATCGTCTGGGCGAGGACCAGCAGGGCGATCTCGGACATGGTCTGCAGGACGTTGATCAGGTTGTCCGTCTGCAGGAAGATCGGATTGACGATCTGGCCGACGATCGCGATGACGACGATGGCGGGGACCAGGGCGAGGTCGCGCAGCCGGGCGAGGGGGATGCGTCCGCCGAGCAGTGTGCGCCGCCCGGGCTGTTCTCCCGTCTCGGGCGCGGGGGTCTCCGCGAGGGCGGTTTCAGGCATCGAGGTCCACTCCTTCCATCGCGGCGACGAGGTCGTGGTCGTGCCAGCCGCGGGCGATCTCTGTCGTCATCCGGCCCTGGAACATCACCAGAACCCGGTCGCACATGCGCAGGTCGTCGAGTTCGTCGGAGGCGATGAGCACTCCGGTGCCGGCGTCCGCGGTCTCCTCGACCTTGCCGAGGAGGAACTCCTTGGACCGCACGTCCACGCCTGCCGTCGGGTTGATCAGGACCAGCAGCCGGGGGTCGTCGGCGAGGGCGCGTGCCATGACCACCTTCTGCTGGTTGCCACCGGACAGTGCGGAGACCGGGAGTTCCGGCCCGGGGGTCTTGATCGCCAGCTTCTCGATCATGTCCCCGGCGAGCCGGTCCCGGCGGGCCCGGCTCAGCAGACCGCGCTGCGCGATACGGCCGGGCACCGACAGGGTGGCGTTGTCCGCGATCGACATGTCGGGGACGAAGCCCTGGTGGTGCCGGTCCTGCGGGACGAACCCGGCACCGGCGGCGAGCGCGGCCGGGACGCTGCCCGGCCGGGGCCGGTTCCCGGCGATCTCCAGCTCGCCGGACCCGGCGGCCCGAAGCCCTACAACGGTCTCGGCGACCTCCGTACGGCCGCTGCCCGCGGCGCCGGCGAGCCCCACGATCTCACCGGCGGCCACGGTGAAGCTGATGTCCTCGAACACACCCTCGCTGCGCAGGGCACGCACGTCCAGGGCGGTCCGAGCGGCGGTGTCGGGACCGCCCGCCCGCTCCGGACGGTCGGACCCGGCGGCCTCACCGGTCATGGCGGCGACCAGTTCGGTCCGCGGCAGCTCGGCGACCGGGGCGGTCACGATGTGCCGGGCGTCGCGGAACACCGTCACCATGTCGCAGATCTCGTAGATCTCCTGGAGGTGGTGGCTGATGAACAGGAAGGTGACGCCCTGCCGTTGCAGGTCGCGGATCCGGTCGAAGAGCCGGTTGATGGCGGCGGCGTCGAGCTGGGCCGTCGGCTCGTCGAGGATGATGAATCGGGCCCCGAAGGACAGCGCCCGGGCGATCTCGACGAACTGCCGCTGTTCCACGCTCAGATCGCCGGCCATGGTCTGCGGGGAGACGTTCACCGACCAGGTCGACAGCAGTTCCTGGGCCCGGCTGCGCATGCCCTGCCAGCTGATCAGGCGGTTGCGTCCGCGCTGGTGGCGGTTGAGGAAGAGGTTCTCGGCCACGGTCAGCGTGGGAATGATCGTCGACTTCTGGTAGACGCAGGCCACGCGCTGCCGCCAGGCGTCCCGGTCGGCGAGCCGGGGGGCCGGCTCGCCCCCGAAGGTGACCGTGCCCTCGTCCGGGGCCTGCAGACCGGTCAGGACGGACACCAGGGTCGACTTTCCGGCTCCGTTGCGGCCGACCAGGGCGTGCGTCTCTCCCGGCCGGACGGTGATCCGGGCGTCGCGCAGGGCCACCGTCGGACCGAATCGTTTGACAATGCCCGTCGCCTCGACGACGGGCGGGGCTGCGGGAGCCCGCCCGTCGTCAGCCGTGGCGGGCGCGGGGGTGACTGCTCGCTCCCCGTCGCTCATCTCAACCGCCTTGAAATCGTGAGCTGTTGGCTTTCCGACGGACCATCAGTCGAGGTTGTTGCCCCACAGCGACTTGTCGTCGCTCTTCACGCTGGGCACGCCGCCATAAGTACCGCCGTCGGCGGTGACGAGCGGGGCGGAGAGCTGGTCCTCCAGCAGACCGTCACGGACCTGGATGATGGTGCTGTCGTGGTCGGTCTTGCCCGGCTTGAAGGTCTTCCCGTCGATCGCGGCCTTCAGGTAGTACAGGGCGTACTTGGCGTAGAGGTCGGCCGGCTGGGAGACGGTGGCGTCGATCTTGCCCTCGGCTATGGACTTGAGCTCCTCGGGGATGCCGTCGTTGGAGACGACGTACACGTGCTTCTTGTCCGAGGGGTCCACCAGCAGGCCCTTCTGCTTGAGGACCTGGAGCGTTCCCGACAGGGCGAAGCTGGACTGCATGTAAATGCCCTTGATGTCCGGGTTGGCGGTCAGGTCCGTCTGGAGCTTCTGCGCGGCGACCGCGCCGTCCCAGTTGGTGGCCTCACCGAACACCTTGATGTCCGGGTAGTTCTTCTTCATGCAGTCGTTGAACGCCTCGGTGCGGTCACGGCCGTTGATGGAGTCCAGACCGCCCTGGAGCATCACGACCTTGCCCTTGCCGCCGAGCTTGGTGCCCAGGTACTGACACGCCTTCTCGCCGTAGGCACGGTTGTCGGCCCGCACCACCATGAACACCTTGCCGCTGTCGGGGCGGGTGTCGACGGTGACGACGGGGATCTTCTTCGCCTCCAGCTGCGACAGGGTCGGCGCGATGGCGGCGGTGTCTTGCGGGGCCATCGCGATCCCCTTGACCCCCTGACTGATGAACGTCTGCGCGTTCGACGTCAGCTTCGCCACGTCGTTCTGCGAGTTGGTGGTCTTCAGCGAGAGGCCGAGCTCCTTGGCGTACTCCGGCGTGTACTTGATGTACGAGTTCCAGAAGTCGGTGTCGGAGCGCGGGTAGTCGACACCCACCAGCGGCGTGTCGCTCTTCGCCGACGCGGAGTCGGAGCTGGTGCTGCAGGCACTGAGCAGGGCCAGAGCCGAGCAGGCCGATACCGCGGAGAAGAGAGCAGTTCTGAGTCTCGTCATTGTTCCTCGCACTGATCCGGTGGGCGATGAGCGACCCCGATAGATGGGATGTCTTTATAGACAGAGCTCGGCCACGGTGTCCAGACCCCGAACCGAGAAACCTCAAAGCAGCAGGTAACGAACGAGGCTGGATAGCTCATCACCCCCCATGAAACTCAACATCGATCCCATCAATGCCTGCGATAAGTCAGCCAGGCCCGAGTGACGGAGACGCATCTCGGCCCCCGACCGACGACCGCCCCTTCTCCCGCCCCACGCCCGGAAGCATCGCCGCGGGCATCCCGGCGGCTGGCCGGGGTGTCAGGTGAAGCGCGAGATATACATGTGATGTCTGTGAGTCGATATGACACTATTTATGCTGATTCAGTCGCCAACACTCCAGTTAACCAAGCCGATTCATCCCTGCACAAGGGTTGACCGGCCCGATACACGGATGAGATTCATAGGTCACATCAGCCCCTCCGTCCTCCGAAGCACCGGGAGTGAAAGTGTCCGGAAGTCTGTCGCGCCGCCGACTCATGGGTGTCGCGGGTGCCGCCATGGCCGCCTCCGCGCTGCCCGTCGTACCCGGTCTCGATTCGCTGAGCCGAGCCGCCGCGGCCACCCCGCAGGACAAGCTGAGCAAGCTGGTCGACCTGCGTTTCGGCATGTTCAACCACTTCAACCTCGGCACCTTCACCGACGAGGAGTGGGCCGCCGCTCACCAGGATCCCGCACTGTTCGCCCCGACCGCCGTCGACTGCGCCCAGTGGGCCGCCGCCGCAGCCGCCGCGAAGATGAGCTACGGCGTCCTGACCACCAAGCACCACGACGGCTTCGCCCTGTGGCCCACCGCCTACGACACCCAGAACGTCGCCCACAGCGGCTACCCGCACGACATCGTCGACCAGTACGTCACGGCGTTCCGCGCCAAGGGCCTCAAGGTCGGCCTGTACTTCTCCATCTGGGACCGCACCCACACCGTCGAGGCCTACGACACCCGCCACGGTGTCGCCAGCAAGGAAGCCGTCCAGCCCGCCGACCTCACCTACATCCTCGGCCAGATCACCGAACTCCTCACCAACTACGGCACCATCGACATATTCGTCACCGACGGCTACGCCTGGCAGATGGGCCAACAGGCCGTCTCCTACCAGCGCATCCGCGAGCACGTGCTGTCCCTGCAACCCGACATCGTCATGATCGACCACGGGGCGCTGTCGGTGCCCTTCCTCGGCGACGCGATCTACTTCGAGGAGCCGCTCGGAGTCACCTCGCCCGCCGGGAACACCTACGCGTCACTTCAGGGGCAGACCATCAGTGACGGCTGGTTCTGGCACCCCAGCACACCCACGACCGACCCGATGAGCAAGGCATCGATCCTCTCCCACCTCGCCGACCTCGAACCCAAGTACACCTCCTTCATCCTCAACTGCCCGCCCAACCGCAACGGTGTCCTCGACACCAACATCGTCAACCGCCTCACCGAGGTCGGCGCCGCCTGGAACCCCAACATGGCCAGAGCCGCCCTGCCCACCCAGCCCCTGCGCGTCGAACACCCCGTCACCCCCGTCAACGCCTACGCCACCGGCTTCCACACCGGCGAAGGCCCCCTCAACGCCATCGACGGACTCAGCGACAAGAGCTTCGAAACCTGCTGGTCCACCTGGAGCCTGGCCCTGCCCCAGACCATCACCATCGACCTCGGCGGCGTCTGGAGCGGTATTTCATCACTGGAGTACCTGCCCAAGCAGTGGAACCGCAACAACTCCACCGACGGCGACATCACCTCCTGCACCATCTCCACCAGCACCGACGGCACCACCTTCACCCAGGTCGCCACCGGCACCTGGAACGGCGACCGCACCCTCAAGCTCGCCGAATGGACCGCCCGCGACGCCGGCTTCGTCCGCATCAAGGCCACCGCCGCCACCGGCGACTACGCCAACATCGGCAACCTCCGCATCGGCGGCCGCACCACCACCCCCGCACTGCGCTCCGGCGTCCTGCCCGGGGACAGCACCGTCTACCGACTCGTCGCCCGCCACAGCGGCAAGGCCGCCGACGTCTCAGGCGCCGGCACCGCCAACGGCACCGCCGTCCTGCAATGGCCCTGGAAGAACACCGCCAACCAGAAGTGGACCTTCACCAGCACCGGCGACGGCTACTACAAAATCCGCAGTGCCGCCAGCGGCAAGATCCTCGAGATCGGCGGCCTCTCCCGCGCAGAAGCCGCCACCGCCGGCATCTGGAGCGACGCCGACGCACCCCAGCAGCACTGGGCCATCACCCCCACCGGCGACGGCTACTACCTCCTCACCAACCGCTTCAGCGGACTCGCCCTCGACGTCACCGACGGCTCCACCGCCGACGGAGCCAACCTCGACCAGCACACCTACACGGGCGCCACACGCCAGCACTGGCAGATCACCACGATCTGAGCGGAGCGACACGTCGCCCGTCGCCGGAGACCTCCGCCGAGCCGCGCACGCGACAGAATGAGCCGCCAAGGAAGTGACAGGCCGGCAGGCAGGTGCGGGCGGGACGGGTGCGGCATCCGTACGTGAACCGATCGCGCCCGTGCAGCAAGTTCCGGCCACCGGTCACGGCACCGCCCGGTCCCTGGGCGTCCACCATGTCCAGCTCAGGTCGCGAGGAACCCCCATGCCCGACTCCCCAGCCCCGACGCCGTCTCCCGGCACCAGCCGCAGCACCTCGGCCACCATCCCGCCGAACATCCTGCGCTACCTCTCCCCCGTCGCCGCCAAGTACGGCGTGGATCTGCGGCCCTTGCTGGCGGACGTGGGGCTGGGCGAGGCCGTGATGGGCTCCGCGGCGCTTCGGGTCTCCTACCGGCAGGGCAGTACCGTCATCCGCCGCGCGGTGGAACTCACCGGTGAACCTCATCTGGGTCTGCGGGTGGGGGCCGCGCAGCATCTGACCGCCTGGGGACTGCTCGGCCTGGCACTCCTGTCGGCGGACACCCTGAAGGACGCCATCGAGACGGGTGTGCGGTTCCAGAACCTCTCCGGTGCCATGGTTGTCTGGACGGCCGGGCCGGAGGACGCGGGCTACGCGCTGCGGGCCGGTTTGCCCGACCCCGCTCTCGACCCGACGGTCGCGGTCTTCCTCGCCGAGGAGGCCTTCGCCAGCGTCGTCACGCTCACCCGGCTGAGCGCGGGGGGCGAATTCGCCCCGGCAAGCGTCGAGTTCGCCTTCCCCGCCCCGCGCGACACCCGCCCCTTCACCGGATTGTTCCGCTGCCCGGTGCGGTTCGCCGCCGTGGAGAACCGTCTGGTGTTCCCCGCGTCGTGGTTCCGCCGCGCGATGCCGGGTCGTGACCCCGTCACCTACGCGTCGGCGATGGAACTGCTGGCGCAGCAGACGACGGCCCGCCACGATCAGCAGGAGCTCCTGGAGGTACTGGAGATCTCGATCGCGCACAGCCTCCCCGACGTGCCGTCCTTCGTCGAGCAGGCCCGTCGGCACGCCTCCAGCGAACGCACGTTGCGCCGCCGCCTGGCCGAGTGCGGCACGACGTACCAGGCCGTCGTCGACGGCGTGCGGCACGAGCGGGTCGAGCAGTTGCTGCGACGGCCGGAGCTGACGCTGCGGGACATCGCCCGGCAGGCGGGTTTCTCCGACGCGCGCGCCCTGCGCCGTGCGGTGCACCGCTGGCACGGGACGGCTCCGGCGCGGCTCCGCGAGGAGACCGGCGCACAGTGAAGGGCGCGTCGGTCCGTGAACCGGGCGCCCTCCGCCGGTCACCGGGTATGGATCCAGACCGTCTTCTCCCTGGTCCACTGCGCGAAGGCGTCGGTGGACTTCTCCGCGCCGCCGAACCCGGACTGCTTCCAGCCTCCGAAGGGGGTCGTGATGTCGCCCTCGCTGTAAGAGTTGACGGAGACCACTCCCGCCTCGACGCCCCGGGCCAGTCGCAGCGCGCCGTCGAGGTCACGGGTCCACACCGAGGCGGCGAGTCCGTATTCGGAGGCGTTCGCCATCCGTACCGCCTCCTCCTCGGCCGTGAACGTCTGGACGGTGACGACCGGTCCGAAGAGTTCCTTGGTGAGCGCGTCGACGCCCTCCGGCGCACCGCTGATCACGGTGGGCGGGTAGTAGGCGCCGTACGCCGGCAGACCGTGCGGCAGGCCGCCGGTGTGGATCAGGGCCCCGGCGGAGCGGGCCCCGTCCACCGCGGCGGCGACCCGGTCGAGGGCGGCTCGGCCGATGAGCGGCCCCACCTGGGTGCGCGGGTCGGCGGGATCACCGATGACCAGGCCCTTCGCGGCGGTGGTGAACCGGTGCAGCACCTCCTCGGCGATGCCGTGGTGGACGAGGATCCGGGAGCCGGCCGTGCAGTTCTGCCCCATCGTCAGGAACGCGGCCTCGATCATGTTGTCGATGAGGTCGTCGCCGTAGTCGAGAGCGTCGGCCATGAGGATCTGCGGGCTCTTGCCGCCCATCTCCAGCGAGACCCGCTTGAAGTTGGTCTCCGCCGCGTCCACCAGGATCCGGCGGCCTGTCGCCGTGGACCCCGTGAACGACAGCGCACGCACCAGCGGGTCGCGGGCCAGCGCGGTGCCGGTGACGGCTCCGTGGCCGGTCAGCACGGTCAGCACGCCGTCCGGCAGGCCCGCCTCCGTGGCCAGCTCGGCCAGGTGCAGGGTGGAGCGCGGCGTCGCCTCGGCGGGTTTGAGCAGCAGGCAGTTCCCCACGGTCAGGGCGGGCCCCACCTTCCAGGCGGCCATGGCCAGCGGGTAGTTCCACGGCAGTATCGCCGCGGCCACCCCGACCGGCTCCCGGCTCATGACCCCCAGGCTCCCGCGACCGGTGGGGGCGACCCGGCCGAAGACCTTGTCGGCGGCCTCCGCGAACCAGCGGATCGACTCGACGGCCCCGGGCACGTCGCCGGTACGGCACTCCGTGATCGGCTTGCCCGCGTCCTCGCTGTCCAGCCGGGCCAGCAGCTCGGCGTCTCGTTCCATGAGGCCGGCCAGGCGCAGCAGCACCGCGGCACGCTCTCTGGGGTCCAGCCCGGACCAGACGCCGCTCGTGAACACGCGATGCGCCCGTTCCGACGCCGCCGCCACCTCTGCCGCGCCGACGGCCGGAACGGTGGTGATCAGTTCGCCGGTCGTCGGGTTGACGACACGGAGCGTGCTCGTGGTCATGCTTCCTCCACCAGTTCCCAACGGCCGTCGGTCCGGCGGGCCAGTCCCCTGCGGCGCAGGTCCTCCAGATAGCGGGCCATGCCGCGCTCGCCGCGCCTTCGGAACAGCGGGAAGAGCCGGGGCAGGAGGTTCGGCACCAGCATCGCGAACCGCACGAGGCGGGACTCGCCCGGCTTGGGGTAGGCCTCCAGACGCGGCTTGTCCAGCAGGCTCACGACCGCTCTGACGACGTCCGCGGGCTGTTGCGGCCGGTCCTGGAACTGCATCGAGTTGCCGCCGTCCACGGCCTCCTGCCGCAGCATCCTCGTGTCGGTCGCCGAGGGCAGTACGGAACCCGCCTTGATGCCCTTGCCCCGCAGGTCGAGGCCGATGGCGAGCATCGCGCCGCGCAGCCCGAACTTCGACGCGGTGTAGATGGGGGTCTCGCCCAGCGGGAAGATCCCGCCCAGGGAGACCGTGGTGACGACCCGCGGGTCGTCCGACGCCCTGAGCAGAGGGAGGGCGAGCCTGGTGGTGACCAGTGGTGAGACCAGATTGAGGTCGATCTCCCGCTCGATGCTCTCGACACTGCGTACGTCGAAGCGTTCGGCGCTGGTCATGCCCACGTTGTTGACCAGGACGTCGATCCGGCCATGGGTGGTGGCGACACCGTCCACCATCCGTTCGACAGCGGCGCGGTCCAGCAGGTCGCAGCCCAGTCCGGTGTGTCCGACGCCGGGCAGGCTGCCGGCGGTCCGCCCGGCCCGCGCCTCGTCGATGTCGACCACGACGAGGCGGGCTCCACCGGAGGCGAAACGGTGGCACAGGGCACTGCCGATACCACCGGCGCCACCGGTCACCAGGATGACCCTGTCACGGAAGTCGTACGTCATGACGCGACCGCCTCCTGTCGCACGGCCGTCGCCCGAGGCGGCCGGCCCTCGGTGCGCCAGCCCATCCCTGCCGCGACCTTGCCGAGGTACTTCACGAACGCGTCGCTGTGCACGTATCCGGTGTGGCGCGGGGAGTCGACGAACTTCAGTCCGCCGGACAGGTCTGGCCGGTCGCTGCGGACCATACGGGCGAACCGCTCGGCCGTGGGCAGTCCGTGCCGCGAGTCCCGGACGAAGGAGGCGATCAACTGTGCCTGTGCGTCGAAGAGTTGGTAGGCACCGGAGTTCGTCTCGACGAATCCGACCCCGAAGAGCCCCTCGTGGTCGCGGGAGAACGACGACAGGTAGAGGTCCGGGTGCTGCTCGTCGCCGAAGTACCGCTGTGCGACGGGGACCTTGTGGACGTAGCCCGTGGCCAGCAGGACCAGGTCGAAGTCGTCGCTCGTGCCGTCGGTGAAGTGCACCGTCCGGCCCTCGGTGCGGGCGATGCCCGGCCTGGCCTCGATGTCCCCGTGCTGGAGGTGGTGGATCAGCATGGAGTTGAGGGCCGGGTGGGTCTCGAACAGTCTGTGGTCGGGCTTCTGCAGTCCGAGCCTGCGCGGGTCGCCGTTGAGGAGCCGCAGCAGCGCGCCGAACAGCCGCTGCTCCAGCCACATCGGCAGGTGCGGGCCGCCCGCCGCGATGGTGTCCACCGGCCGGCCGAACAGGTGCTTGGGAATGAACCAGTAGCCCCGGCGCATACTGATCACCGCGTGGTCGGCGGCGCGTGCCGCGTCGCAGGCGATGTCCAGCCCCGAGTTGCCCGCGCCGACCACCAGCACTCGCCTGCTCCGCAGTTCCTCGCTGCTGCGATAGGTGACGGTGTGGCGGATCTCGCCGGTGAAGTCGCCCGGCAGGTCGGGGATGTTGGGGTGCCACTGCGCACCCGCGCACACGACGACCTGCCCGTGCACGCTCCGCCGCCCGTCGGCCCGGGTGACCGTCCAGGTGCCGTCGGCGTTCTTCGTCACGTCGCGGACCTCGGTACCGAACTCGATCCGGTCCCTCAGCCCGTACGACTCGGCGAACGACGTCAGGTAGGACAGGACCTGCCGATGCGGCGGGTAGTCCGCGAAGTGGTCCGGCATGGGGTATCCGCCGAAGCCGGAGAGCGTCCTGCTGGAGATGAAGTG
>NZ_JBLRVZ010000089.1:0-29251 GCF_048159505.1 Streptomyces sp. T028 | reverse complement strand
TGAGAGGGCGGTACGTGACGTGATGCCCGTTTCGGGCCTTCGGGTGGGGCTGTCGGGCTGGTCGTGGCCTGACCAGGCGGCTACGACTGCGGCTTGGTGAACAAGCCCTGCTCGGACTCGATCAGGATTCCGCGTTCGGCCAGCCGCTTGAGCTTGAGCCGGACGTTGTTGACGTTGTTGGGTGCGATCTCCAGGTCCATCGCCTCGCAGACCGCCCGCGCCCGCAGCGGGGCGTCGGCTGCGGCGAACACCGCCATGATCTGCTGGTAGGCCGGATGGTCCGGCAGCTTCACGGGCGGCGGTGTCGGCGAGGCCGGCTCGGGCAGCGCCAGCAGCGTCTTGCGGGTGATGCGGACCTCTTCGGCGACTCGGCCGAACTCCTCCAGTTGCGCGGTGAGTTCCGTGATGCGCGCTCGCGTCGCTTCGGCCTGCGTGGCGATCTCACGCTCTTGCTCCTCCAGGCGGGCGAGGACCGCCCCCAGGGTGAGCTCGTCGTTGTTCATGCGCCGCGCCAGGTGGGGGTGGAGGTCGCGGTGAGCATCCTGGACATCCGGTCGCTTATGGCCCAGTACACCCTCGACTCGGCCGAGGCGGGCNGAGGCGGGCCGGTGTTCGTAGTCGCGGACCAGTCTGCGGTGCAGCATCATGATCCCGTTCACCTGCTCCACTCGCCACCGGATCGGTTGCGGCACGAACCCGCTGGTTGCCGGGTTGCGCTCGACGACTTCGACGTCGATGCCAACCTTCTTGCCGTGGTCGATGACGGCGGTCTTGAACCCCTGGTCCACCAGGGCCTTCTGCACCGTGTCGGTGTCGGCGGCGACCTTGTCCAACAGGGCGATACCGGCAGAGTTGTCGTGCGCGGACGCGGCCAGCACCACCACCGCGATCACCAGACCGAGAACATCAACTGCCAGGCCGCGCTTGCGGCCCGGGACTTTTTTTGCCGCGTCCCTTCCGGTGGTGCCAGCGGGCACCCCGGTGGCCGCGTGCAGGCTCTGGGTGTCAAGCACCACCAGGCTCGGGTCCGCCTTGCGCCCCCGGCTCTCGCGGACCTGCCAGCGCAGCAGGTCGTGGATGGTCTGGTCGGTGCCGTCGTCGCGCCACTTGTAGAAGTAGTACTTCACCGCGCCGGCCGGGGGCAGATCGTGGGGGAGGTAGTCCCACTGGCAGCCGGTCCGGGACTGGTAGAGCAGCGCGTTGACGATCTCCCGCATCTCGTAGGCGCCCTGATGGCCGCTGACCGAGGGATGCTGGGCCTTCCAGGAGGCGATGACGGGCTCGATCAAGGCCCACCGCTCGTCGGACAAGTCGCTCTTGTAGGGCTGGCGGTCGCTCACGAAGAACACTCCAGCACGCCAGGACTCCCCCATCAGCTCAGATGGGGCCGTGCCACACGTTCCGGGGACGCTAAAAGCGACATCTCGTCACGTACCGCCCTCTGAACAACGAGTACCTGAAGCTACGCCGGAACCGTCTGCGCCCCAGGTACGAGCACGGGTGCCCGGAATCTTCACCGTGCGGCCGAAAGGCGGGGTACTGCCCGGACAAGGTGCAGGTTCGGCGCGAGACCAAGAACACCAAGTCCCGCGCTGGCCGCCGCGCCGTGCCCCTGCCGGGCCCGCTGGTCGCCATGCTTCGGGCCCACGCCGAGACGCAAGAGCGCGAGCGCAAGGCGGCCGGCGACCTGTGGATCGAGTCGGACTACGTGTTCACCAAGCCTCTGGGGGGTCCACTCAGCCCGAACACGGACTATCACGACTGGAAGCGGCTGTTGGATGACGCCGGGGTCCGGAACGCCCGGCTTCACGATGCTCGGCACACGGCCGCCACCGTGCTCATGCTCCTTGGTGTCCCGGCGCGCGTCATTGATCAGATCATGGGGTGGGAGCCGGGCACGTCCGACAGCATGCGGGCGAGGTACCTGCATGTGCCGGACGCCATGCTCAAGGACGTCGCCCGGAAGATCGCCGAAGCCATCTGGGGAGCCCCGGAAACGGCGCCTGTGGACAAAAACCAGGACAACGACGGCTGAGTGGACAACGAAGCGGCCCCGCTGATCACAGCGGGGCCGCTTCGTTTCGCCTGTTCAGGCGGCTGCGGAGGATACGAGATTCGAACTCGTGAGGGGTTGCCCCCAACACGCTTTCCAAGCGTGCGCCCTAGGCCTCTAGGCGAATCCTCCGCCGGAAACATTACATGACCGAGAGGAGTGCTCGCGAACTCGTTCCTCGGCGGTCCGGCGGGGTCGTTGCTGGCCGTCGGCATCGGGTACTGTTTGGGCAGCCCCTCACGCGGCGCTATCTGACTGAACTCCCCCAGGGCCGGAAGGCAGCAAGGGTAGGTCGGCTCTGGCGGGTGCGTGGGGGGCGCTTGCGTTTCACGGGTGGGATCGTGTGCGGGTCCGGTTGTCAGTGGGCGCCTATAACCTCGTATGCGTGTCGTCTCTCGCGCTGTACCGCCGTTATCGCCCGGAGTCGTTCGCCGAGGTCATCGGGCAGGAGCATGTCACCGACCCGCTGCAGCAGGCGCTGCGGAACAACCGGGTCAATCACGCGTACCTGTTCAGCGGGCCGCGTGGGTGCGGGAAGACCACCAGCGCGCGCATCCTGGCCCGCTGTCTGAACTGTGAGAAGGGCCCCACGCCGACCCCGTGCGGGGAGTGCGACTCCTGCCGCGACCTCGCGAGGAACGGCCCGGGTTCGATCGACGTCATCGAGATCGACGCCGCTTCGCACGGTGGTGTGGACGACGCCCGTGACCTGCGGGAGAAGGCCTTCTTCGGGCCCGCCCGCAGCCGGTACAAGATCTACATCATCGACGAGGCCCACATGGTCACGTCGGCCGGTTTCAACGCGCTCCTCAAGGTCGTCGAGGAGCCCCCGGAGCATCTGAAGTTCATCTTCGCCACCACCGAGCCCGAGAAGGTCATCGGGACGATCCGGTCTCGGACCCATCACTATCCGTTCCGGCTCGTGCCGCCGGGGACGCTCCGGGACTACCTCGGCGAGGTGTGCCAGAAGGAGGACATCCCGGTCGAGGACGGCGTGCTGCCGCTCGTCGTGCGCGCGGGTGCCGGTTCCGTGCGTGACTCCATGTCCGTCATGGACCAGCTCCTCGCGGGCGCGAGCGACGCCGGTGTGACGTACGCCATGGCCACCTCTCTGCTCGGCTACACGGACGGCTCGCTGCTCGACTCCGTCGTCGAGTCCTTCGCCACAGGTGACGGGGCCGCCGCCTTCGAGGTCGTGGACCGGATCATCGAGGGGGGCAACGATCCCCGACGGTTCGTCGCCGACCTGCTGGAGCGGCTGCGTGACCTCGTCATCCTCGCCGCCGTGCCGGACGCCGCCGAGAAGGGGCTCATCGACGCCCCGGCCGATGTCATCGAGCGCATGCAGGCCCAGGCGGGCGTCTTCGGCGCCGCCGAGCTCAGCCGTGCCGCCGACCTCGTCAACGAGGGCCTCACCGAGATGCGTGGCGCCACCTCGCCCCGCCTCCAGCTCGAACTGATCTGCGCGCGCGTGCTGCTTCCCGCCGCATACGGCGACGAGCGCTCGGTCATGGCCCGCCTCGACCGCATCGAGCGCGGCGTGAACTTCTCCGCCGGCGGCGTCCAGGGCATGCCCACCGTGGGGTACGTCCCCGGCCCCGAGGCCCACGCCGGCCCGGCCGCGACCGGTGGCGCCCCCATCCCGCCGGGCGGCGGAGCGGCCGCCGCCCGGGCGGCCGTGCGGGGTGGCGCGGGAGCCGGTGGTCCGGCCCCGTACGCCGGGCAGGCCCCGACCCCGGCCGTGGCCCCGGCCCAGTTCCAGGGACAGCCGCAGACTCCGCCCCCCGTTCAGCCCCCGGCCCAGCCCTCCGCCATGCCTCCCGCCGCGGCCTCCGCCCCGGCCACAGGGGCTCCCTCAGCTCCTCCAGCCCCCGCCGAAGCCGCCCCCGCACAGTCGACCGCCCAGGCCCCCGCCGCTCCCGCCCCGGGCGCCTGGCCCACCGCCACCGCGGCGGGCAGCGGCCGCCGGCCGGGCGGCTGGCCCACGGCCACCCCCGCGGGCGGTGGAGCGGTACGTCCCCCAGCGGCATCCACTCCTGTCCCGCCCCCCGCCCCTGCCCAGCACACCACCTCCGCCCCGGCTGCGGCGCCGGCCGCCTACGCACCCCCCGCCGGCGGCCTCGACCCCCGCATGCTCTGGCCCAACATCCTGGAAGCGGTCAAGAACCGCCGCCGCTTCACCTGGATCCTCCTCAGCCAGAACGCGCATGTCGCCGGCTTCGACGGCACCACGCTCCAGCTCGGCTTCGTCAACGCCGGTGCCCGTGACAACTTCGCGAGCAGCGGCAGCGAGGACGTGCTGCGCCAGGCGCTGGGCGAGCAGTTCAACGTCCAGTGGAAGATCGAGGCGGTCATCGACCCGTCCGGTGGTTCGGCCCCCGCGCCCACCGGTGGTTACGGCGCTCCAGGCGGCGGCGGAGCACAGGGCGGATACGGCACCCCCGGCGCCTCTTCGTCCTACGGCGCCCCGGGCGGCGGCTACGGCGGCAACGCCCCGTCCGCCCAGACCCCGGCGCCCGCCGGCCCCGCCCCACAGACGCAGTCCGCCTCCGCTTCCGCTGGCGGACCCGCTGCGAGCCCTGTTCCCACGGCCCCCGCTCCTGCCCAACCCCCCGCCCCGGAACCGGTCGCCCCCGAGGACGACATCCCCGAGGACGACGACCCCGACCTCAACGAGTCGGCCCTCTCCGGCCACGAACTGATCGTGCGCGAGCTGGGGGCGACGGTGGTGGAGGAGTACACCAACGAGTAGAGGGAGTACACCGACGAGCCACCTTCGCCGGGGCGAGTTCGGAGGAACGCACAGTGTCCCGGCCCTCCGGCCCTCGGCCTCCCGCACAAAGGGACCACGCCGCCTCCCGTTAGGCTGACCCCTGTGAACGTCCTCGTCATCGGCAGCGGCGCCCGCGAACACGCCCTGTGCCGCTCACTGTCCCTCGACCCCGCCGTCACCGCGCTGCACTGCGCTCCCGGCAACGCCGGCATCGCCGAGGTCGCCGAGCTGCACCAGGTCGACGCCCTGGACGGCAAGGCCGTGGCCGCGCTGGCGCGGGACCTCGGCGCCGAGCTGGTCGTCGTAGGCCCGGAGGCGCCGCTGGTGGCCGGGGTCGCCGACGCCGTACGGGAGGCGGGGATCCCGGTCTTCGGGCCGTCCCGGGAGGCCGCGCAGCTGGAGGGGTCGAAGGCCTTCGCCAAGGAGGTCATGGCCGGGGCAGGCGTCCCGACCGCCCGTTCGTACGTCTGCACGACCGCCGAGGAGGTCGCCGAGGCCCTCGACGCGTTCGGTGCGCCGTACGTCGTGAAGGACGACGGTCTCGCGGCCGGCAAGGGTGTCGTCGTGACCGACGACCTCGAGGCGGCCAAGGCGCACGCCGCGGCCTGCGACCGTGTGGTCATCGAGGAGTTCCTCGACGGCCCGGAGGTCTCCCTCTTCGCGATCACCGACGGCGAGACGGTCATCCCGCTCCAGCCCGCCCAGGACTTCAAGCGCGCGCTCGACGGCGACGAGGGCCCGAACACCGGCGGCATGGGCGCGTACTCGCCGCTGCCGTGGGCCGACCCGAAGCTGGTCGAGGAAGTCCTGGCGACCGTCCTCCAGCCGACCGTCGACGAGATGCGCCGCCGCGGCACCCCGTTCTCCGGGCTGCTCTACGCCGGCCTCGCCATCACCTCCCGCGGGGTCCGCGTCATCGAGTTCAACGCCCGCTTCGGCGACCCGGAGACGCAGGTCGTGCTGGCCCGGCTGCGGACCCCGCTCGCCGGTGTCCTGCTCGCGGCCGCGACCGGCACCCTCGCCGACCTCGAGCGTCTGCGCTGGAGCGAGGACGCGGCCGTCACCGTCGTCATCGCGTCGCACAACTACCCCGGCACCCCGCGCACCGGCGACCCGATCACCGGCCTCGCCGAGGTGGCCGCCGAGGACGCCCCGCACGCGTACGTCCTGCACGCCGGGACGAAGCAGGACGGCGGGACGGTCGTCAGCGCGGGCGGCCGTGTCCTGTCCGTCACCGCGACCGGCGCGGACCTCACCGAGGCCCGCGCACGGGCGTACAACGCCGTCGCGCGCATCGGTCTCGACGGTTCCCAGCACCGTACGGACATCGCCGCGAAGGCGGCTGCGGGCGCGTAACACACCTGCGGACGCCTACCGCCCGCGGGCGCGTAAAACACGCCTGCGACCAGGCAGCATCCCCCAGCGCACCCCCAGCGCACCCCTGGCGCATCCTGTGCGCACCCTCAGGCCCCGGGTTCCGGGGGACTCCCTCGCGGACTCCCCGAAACCCGGGGCCTGATCGTTGCCCACCGTCTTCCACCCTTCCCCAAAGCCATTCCATCGAGTGAGCGCTGAGCTATCCGGCTGACGGAGACCGGAGCGCCAACTAGGGTGCGGCGCAAGCATTCCGGCACTTGGCCCACCGGCATTGCGATGTCAGTGGCGGGTGCCACAGTGGGGGAGTGAGCAAGAGCAGGCGAGCCAGGACCGCGAGACGGCGAGGGGGTGAGTTCCGGTCGTGACCGGCATGGGTGTGGAGGCGGGCACGCAGAGCGCGCGGGCCCGGGCACTGGCCGTGCTGCGCATCCGCAGCCGGGCACTCGCCGTCGCGCTGCTGCCTGCGGCCGCCGCGGTGATCCTGTTCGCCGGTGGTTCCACGGGGCACTTCATGGGCCCGGGCTGGGACGTCGCCCGCTGGGTGGTGGGCGTGGTCGCGCTGGTCGTGCTGCTCGCCGCCGGTGTCGTCGGCCTGGTCGTCGCCCGTGGCCGCCCCGCCGTCAGCCCCACGGTCGCCGTCGCCGAGGAGGCGGCACCCGATCTGTACCGGCTGGTGCGCGACCTCGCCGACCGCCTCGACGTCCCCGTGCCCTCGGCGATAGCGCTCACCCCGGACTGCGACAGCTGGCTGGAGGACCGCACCCACCCGGCCCACAGCCCGCCCGCGCCCCGGGCCGGTGACGAGATAGCCGGCGCGGGCCCGAGCCGCCACCACCTGCCCCGCCATACGACGACGGCACCGGTCCTCGTCATCGGCTCCCCGTTCCTGTGGTGGATGCGCGTAGGCGAACTGCGCGCCGTGCTCGCCCCGGTCGTCGCCGGTACGGGCCCCTCGGCGCACCCCGACATAGCCGCGGCCCGGCGCTTCGTACGAGGGCTGGACGCCGCGGTGGCCGTCTCCGCAGACCGCGGGCGCTGTCCCGCCGCCCGCCTCGTCTGTGCCGGTATCGGCTGGGTCAGCCGGCTGATGCTGCGCAGCTGCCAGGTGCACGCCGCAGAGATGGAGCGGGGTGTGGCAGCGGCGGCGGCCGAGCGTGCACAGGCTGTGGACTACGGGCTGCGCATCGTCGCCCAGGAGCAGGTGGGCCTCGCGTACGCGGGCTGGGACCGGCTGCTGACCCGGGTCGCGCTGCCGGCCTGGCGGATGGGCCGCTGGCCCTCCCGGCTGGACGCCGGCGTCGTGGCCGCCCTGACGGAGCTCTCCCGCCGGGACCGTCTGGCCGAGGGCTTCGCCTCCCGGCTCGGAGAGCGCCCCGCCTGCGACCTGCTCGAAGAGCCCGGCGCCGTCGACGAGGCGGCCTCCCTGCTCGCCGCCCGCCTCTTCCACGGCGGGCCCGCGGAGCCCGGACCGGACTGGTCCCCGGTGGACTGGCAGGAGTACCCGGAGGAGGTCGTGGACCGCAAATGGCGCACCGACGCGGCCCGTCTCCACCGAGTCCTCGACGCCCTCGGCGTCCGCCCCACCCCCGACCCTCCGTCCCCCCACCCGGTCGGCCCCACCCTGGCCCGCGTCCTGGACCACCTGACAGCCGACCCGACGGACCCGACGGACCCGACTGACCCGACTGACCGAGCGACTTCCGTGGGTCTCTCGGACCGGGGTGACCCGAAGACCCCCGCGGGCCTATCCGACGGACGTGACCTGGCGACTCCCGCGAACCTGTCGGACCAGAGCGACCCGATGGCGCCGGGCAGGGGGCTACCGGACAGGCACGGCCCGGCAATCGACAGGGATCTGCCGGACGGGGAAGGCCGGGTGATCGACACCGGCCCGGCGGACAGAAGCGACCCGACAGCGGCCAAGGCCTCATCGGACCGAGACGCCCCCGCAGCCCCTACGGGCCCCGCAGCACCCATGGGCCCCACGACCCCCACTGCCCCCACCGCCGCCCCGAGCCCGGCAGGCGCCCCGCCCCCTCATTCCCCGCAGCCCCCGACGCACCCCGCACCCGACGAGGACCAGGACGAGGACGACGAGGACGGGCTCCCCGCCCCCAACCCCCACAGCACAGCGCTTGCCGCGCGGCTCGGTACGGAGGTGGCGCGCGAGGAGGCGGCAAGGCCTCCCGTGCCCAGCGGCGGGCAGGGCGGCCCCGACGGACCCCTGTGGGAGGACGGCGCGCTCCCCCTCTTCCCGCTCCAGCCCCCACGCACCGACCGCGAACTGCTCGCCGACCACGTCACGGCGATGGTCTGCTGCGCCGCGATGGACACCGTCGGCGCGACCCCCGGTCTCGACTGGCTCGACGGCCCCACCCTCCTCGTCGACGGCGAACGCGTGACCGACCTCGCCGCCCGTGTCCTCAGCCTCGTCGAGGACGGTGACGCCGCCCCCCTGCACGCCTGGCTGGTGGAACTGGGCATACGCCCCGAGAAGCCGGTACGACTCGGCTGACCTTGCCCGGAACGGACCCCCTGGTTCCACTTTCGGCTAATTCGCAACGAATAGTGACTGTCTGCGCGCGTTATGTGATGTGCTGGGACCGATCGCGCCCATGGCATGGGCGTGCGACATAGGACAGCCAACCTGCCAGTCGGCCAGTCGGCCAGTCAGCGTTCAGCGTTCAGCGCGAAGCGACCGCACCGCCGGACGACCACGGGGGCACCAGGGAGGGGAGCGCCATGGCACCGGGACCGGAGCACATCCGCCGCTGGGAGTCGGGAGCACTGGCCCATGCCGTGACGGATCCCTTCGGCCAGGGCCCCGTCCCCTGGCTGCGCGGCAGCGAGACGTACTTCGACGACACCGGCCAGGTCGTCCCCTGGTACGTCGACCCGGCCCCCGCGCGAAAGCCCGGCGGCGAGGGCAGCCCCAAGGTCCCCGGCCCCCGCACCGCGCCCACCCCGGCGCCCGCGTCCGGCGTCCCCCGCTCCGCCGACGACGTCCGCCGTCAGATCAAGGGCTTCACCTCCACCGGCGCGGTCGCCCCCGGCGGGGCCGTCGACTTCCACATCACGGTCGACCCGCCCCAGGAGTTCAGCGTCGACATCTACCGCATCGGCCACTACGACGGGGCCGGCGCCGCCAAGATCACCACCAGCCCCCGGCTCTCCGGCATCGTCCAGCCCCCGCCGCTGACCGCCGACCGCACGGTCTCGTGCCACCACTGGTGGCTCTCCTGGCGGCTGCAGATCCCCTCGTACTGGAGCGTCGGGGCGTACGTCGCCGTCCTCACCACCGTCGACGGCTACCGCTCCCACGTCCCCTTCACCGTCCGCGACCGGCGCCCCGCCGACCTGCTGCTCCTCCTGCCCGATGTCACCTGGCAGGCCTACAACCTCTACCCCGAGGACGGCCGCACCGGCGCCAGCTTCTACCACGCCTGGGACAAGAACGGCCGCCTTCTCGGCGAGGCCGACGCCGCGACCACCGTCTCCTTCGACCGGCCGTACGCGGGCGCGGGCCTGCCCCTCCACGTCGGCCACGCCTACGACTTCATCCGTTGGGCCGAGCGCTACGGCTACGACCTCGCCTACGCCGACGCCCGCGATCTGCACTCCGGCCAGGTCGACCCCACCCGCTACCGCGGCCTGGTCTTCCCCGGCCACGACGAGTACTGGTCGACGAACATGCGCCGCACGGTCGAACTCGCCCGCGACAGCGGCACCTCCCTCGTCTTCCTCTCCGCCAACACCCTGTACTGGCAGGTCGAACTGGGCCCGTCCCCGTCCGGAGTCCCCGCCCGGCTGCTCACCTGCCGCAAACGCAAGGGCCCCGGCAAGTCGGTTCTCTGGCGGGAGATCGACCGCGCGGAGCAGCAGTTGGTCGGCATCCAGTACGCGGGCCGCGTCCCCGACCCGCATCCGCTGATCGTGCGCAACGCCGACCACTGGCTGTGGGAGGCCACCGGAACCCAAGAGGGTGAGGGCATCGAAGGCCTGGTCGCGGGCGAGGCCGACCGCTACTTCCCCCGCACCCCGCTTCCGCACCACGAGGACCGCATCCTCCTCGCCCACTCCCCGTACACCGACGGCGAAGGCGTCCTGCGCCACCAGGAGACCTCCCTCTACCGCGCCCCCTCCGGCGCCCTGGTCTTCGCCTCCGGCACCTTCGCCTGGTCCCCCGCCCTCGACCGCCCCGGCCATGTCGACGCCCGCATCCAGCGCGCCACCGCCAACCTTCTCGACCGCATCTGCAAGCGCGACTGACCCGCTGCCCTGAGCCATGCCCCCATACGGGACAATCAAGGCCTAGGACAGAGCCACGCGGAGGAACCGTGTCCGGATTCGTAGAAAAGCCCGAGCCGCTTCAGGTGCCGGGTCTGGTGCATCTGCACACCGGCAAGGTGCGTGAGCTGTACCAGAACGAGGCGGGCGACCTCGTGATGGTCGCCAGCGACCGTATGTCCGCCTACGACTGGGTGCTGCCGACCGAGATCCCCGACAAGGGCCGCGTCCTCACCCAGCTCTCCCTGTGGTGGTTCGACCAGCTCGCCGACCTGATCCCCAACCACGTCCTCAGCACCGAACTGCCCGCCGGCGCCCCCGCCGACTGGGCCGGCCGCACCCTGGTCTGCAAGTCCCTGCGGATGCTCCCGGTCGAGTGCGTGGCCCGCGGCTACCTCACCGGCTCCGGCCTCGTCGAGTACAACGAGTCCCGCACGGTCTGCGGCCTCGCCCTCCCCGAGGGCCTGGTCGACGGCAGCGAACTCCCCGCCCCGATCTTCACCCCGGCCACCAAGGCCGCCGTCGGCGAGCACGACGAGAACGTCTCCTACGAGGAAGTCGCCCGCCAGGTGGGCGCCGACACCGCCGCCCAGCTGCGCCAGGCCACCCTCGCCGTCTACGGGCGCGCCCGTGACATCGCCCGCGACCGCGGCATCATCCTCGCCGACACCAAGTTCGAGTTCGGCTTCGAAGGCGACACCCTCGTCATCGCCGACGAGGTCCTCACCCCGGACTCCTCCCGCTTCTGGCCGGCCGGCCAGTGGCAGCCGGGCCGCGCCCAGCCGTCGTACGACAAGCAGTTCGTCCGCGACTGGCTCACCTCGCCCGAGTCCGGCTGGGACCGCAAGAGCGAGCAGCCCCCGCCGCAGCTCCCCCAGCAGATCGTCGACGCGACCCGCGCCAAGTACATCGAGGCGTACGAACTCCTGACCGGCACCCCCTGGTCCTGAGAGCCAGTGTCATATCCCCGGCCGGGCGCGCGACACCTGGCACGCTCCCCCAGAGGGGGCACCCCCCCACCCCCACTGCCTCAAGGGCGTGGGAGGTGCCCCCAGCCGCGTTGCCGAAACACCCACGTGGCTCCTCCCCCACGCTCGGCTTCGCTCGAGCGGGGGGACCCCCATGACGCCGCGCGCTGATCCGGCCGGGGATATGACACAGGCTCTGACCCGGAAGGCCTCGACCGGCCCCCGCGAAACCGGGGGCCGCTCGGCCCATCCCCGGCCGAGCCACGGTCACGCAAAAACCCCGGTCCACCGGACCGGGGTTTCACTGGAGCGGACGACGAGGCTCGAACTCGCGACCTCAACCTTGGCAAGGTTGCGCTCTACCAACTGAGCTACGTCCGCAGTGCGCCGTGGCGCGAGGCCAACTATACCCAACCCCGCTCGCGTGCGAGACGCACCGCCGCGTGCCGGTTCTCCGCCCCCAGCTTGGAAACGGCCGACGACAGGTAGTTCCGCACGGTCCCCTGCGACAATCCGGCCCGCTCGGCGATCTCCGTGACGGGCGCCCCCTCGGCGGCGAACTCGAGCACCTCGGCCTCCCGCGAGGTCAGCGGCGAGTCCCCGGCCGCTATGGCGTCGGCGGCCAACTCCGGGTCGACGTACCGGTTTCCGCAGTGCACGGTCCGGATGATCTCCGCGAGCCGCTGTGCGCTCACCGTCTTCGGGACGAACCCGCGCACACCCGCCGCAAGCGCCCGCTTCAGATGGCCAGGCCGACCATGACTGGTGACGATCAGCACCCGGCAACCGGGCAGTTCGGCCCGCAACGATGTGGCGACCTTCACACCGTCCGCGCCCGGCATCTGAAGATCCAGCACGGCCACGTCCGGCTCGTGCGCCCGCGCCATCGCCAGCGCCTCCGGTCCGGTGGCCGCCTCGGCGACGATCACCAGATCGTCCTCCAGGGAGAGCAGCGCGGCCAGCGCACCCCGGATGAGGTGCTCGTCGTCGGCGAGCAGCACCCGCACCGTCATGAAGTGACCTCGCTCACAACACCCGTCCTGTCCAGCGGCACCTCGGCGACCACCCGGAACAACCCCGGCCCGGCGAACCCGGCCTCCAGCGTCCCGTCGACCCGCCGCAGCCGCTCCCGCAGGCCGGCAAGCCCCGACCCACCGCCGTCGCCGTCGCCGTCCCGTCCGGCTTCGGCTCGGCCGCCCCGTCCGGCGTCGGCTCCGTCGTTCTCCACGGTCAGCACCACGCGTCCCTCCGTGATCCGCAGCCCCACCGAGCACCGCCCGGCGTCCCCGTGCCGCAGCACGTTCGTCGTCGTCTCCCGGACCACCCAGCCGAGCGTCGACTGCACCTCACCGGGCAGCCCGTCCGCCTCCCCGCGCACCTCGCAGGCGATCCCGGCGGCCGTCAACACCCCCTGAGCACCCGCCAGTTCCACCGCGAGATCGGCCTCCCTATAGCCCCGTACGACCTCCCGCACCTCCCGCTGAGAGTCCTGCGCTATCCGCTGCACCTCGATCATCTGCTCCACTGCCTCCGGCCGCCCCCGCCGGGCCAGCTGCACCGCCAGCTCCGCCTTTAGCGCCAACACCGCCAGGTTGCGCCCCATCACGTCATGCAGATCCCGCCCGAACCTCAGCCGCTCCTCGGCGACAGCGAGCCGGGCCCGGGTCTCGCGGGCCTCGTCGAGCTGGTAGACGGCGTCGAGCAGCCAGACGGAGAAGAGTGCGGTGAAGGCGAGGAGCCCGGACCCTAGGAAGACGCCCATCATGGTGAGGACGGCCTCGGGTGGCGGCACGTTCAGCGGGAAGGAGACGACTCCCGCGCCGACCGAGAAGCCGGCCACTATCGCGTACACCCGCCGCCGGTCACGCACGCCGAGCGTGAGGACCCCTGCCCCTATGACCAGGACGACCCCGAAGACAGCACCCGCGGTCGTGTCGACGCCCTCACGGTCCGGACCGTGTTGGGCGATCCAGATGGCCGCCACCGCGATGGCGGCGGTGAGCGCGGCGAGCGTCCACAGCAGCCGCACGGGCTGGGGGCGCCGGCCGCGCGTCCAGTCCAGCCCCTGGGACACCGTTCGCATGCAGACCACGGCGTGCACGGTGACCAGGACCAGCAGCACGCCGCCGAGCCCGGGCCCCAGGGAGCCGACGGCCGGCAGACCGACCCCGGCGATCTCGCTCACCCCGAAGAAGTGGAACGACCACCGCGTATACGTCTCGAACTTCGCCGGTGTGCTCTTCCCCCGCCACCAGCCCCCCGGTCCGCGCATCTCTTACCCCGCCCCTGTCCCCCGTCTCAGCGCCGTGGCTCCCAACGGAACCACCGCCGTACAGCAAACACCGCCAGCACGGTCCAGGCCAGGCCTGTGGATATCGCGCCCAGCGCCTCGTAGGCGGAGAGGTCGCCGGTCCAGCCGCCGCGTATCAGGGTGATCGCGGGAGACAGCGGCAGCAGTTCGCAGATCGAGGCGACCCTGTCGGGCAGCATCTCCAGGGGGACGGTCACCCCGGAGCCCATCATCGAGACCAGCACGAACGGCAGGGGGGTGACCTGGGCGCTCTCCACGGTCCGGGTCAGGGCCGCCGTGAGCGCACCCAGCGCCGCGCAGAGGGTCAGACCCAACAGGAGCCCCAGGACGGCGAGATGGGGCGCCTTCGGCGCGGGTATGTCCAGTACGGCGGTGGAGGCCGCCACCAGCACCAGCGACTGCACCAGCCCCGTCACCAGCACCGGCAGAGCGGTGCCGCCCAGGATCTCGGTGTCCCGCAGCTCCCCGGTGCGCAGTCGCTTCACGACCAGTTCCTCGCGCCGGACGGTGTAGATCGCGGTCAGTGCCGAGTACACGCCGAACAGCAGGGAGAAGCCGATCGCCGCCGGCAGCAGCACCAGACCGATCGTCAGACCGACGTCCTCCACGTCCATGTCGTCGATCACGGGCCCGAAACTGAGCGGCAGCGCGAGCGGCATCAGCACCGCCGAGAGCAGTGTGCTCCTGCTGCGCCCCAACAGGGTCAGCTCGGCCCGCGCGAGGGCGGCCATCCGGCTCGCCGATGTCGTCACCCCGCCCTTGACCGCGTGACCGGCGCCCATGTTCCTGCTCCCGGCACCCACGACCGTGTTCTCACCCGTCCCGCTGTTCACACTGTTCCCGCTCATGCCACGGCCCCCTCGGCCTCCGTACGCTCCGATGCCTCCCGGGCGATGCCCAGGAACGCCTCCTCCAGCGAGGCCGACCGCACATCCAGCCCCCGCAGCTCGACCCGCGCCCGCTCGGCCCACACCAGCAGTGCGGTGGCCGCCCGCTGCAACTCCCGGGTGCGCAGCCGGACCACGCGTCCCTCGACCTCGTGGCCGCACACGCCCAGCTCGCCCAGCGGGGGCAGATCGCCTACCAGGTACCCCTCGGGCAGTTCGAAGGTGATCCGGGACGGCTGGGCCGCGGTCACCTCGGCGGGTGTCCCGGAGGCCGCTGTGCGCCCCTCGTGCAGGATGGCCAGCCGGTCGGCGAGTTGCTCGGCCTCCTCCAGGTAGTGGGTGGTCAGCAGCACCGTCGTACCGGATGCGCGCAGGGCGCGGACCAGGTCCCAGGTTTCGCGGCGGCCCTCGGCGTCCAGGCCGGTCGTCGGCTCGTCGAGGAACAGCACCTCGGGGTCGCCGAGCAGGGCGAGCGCCAGGTCGAGGCGGCGCCGCTCGCCGCCGGAGAGCTGCTTGACCCGTACGTCCGCCCGGCCGGCGAGTCCCACCAGGGTCAGCGCCTCCGCGACGGGACGGGCGCCACTCACGCAGCCGCCCCACATCCGCGCGGTCTCCGCGACGGTCAGCTCGGAGGAAAACCCACCCTCCTGCAGCATCACGCCGGTGCGCGGCCGGACGGCGGCCCGCTCGGTGTACGGGTCGTGGCCGAGGACACGGATGTGTCCGGCGTCGGGGCGCGCGAGGCCCTCCAGCAGTTCGACGGTCGATGTCTTGCCGGCGCCGTTGGTACCGAGCAGCGCGAAGATCTCACCGCGGTCGACGTGGAAGGAGATTCCACGGACCGCCTCGAACCCGCCCCCGTACACACGCCGGAGGCCGGTGACCTCAATCACGTGTTCATTCGTGTCCATGTCTCAAGGCTCCCGGCGGACGGAGGCCGACGGCAGTGCGAGGTGTCATCACTCCATATGACAAATGTCAGGTGACCAGGGGCACGCGGACGGGAACGCACGAAAAGACCCCGGTCCGATGGACCGGGGTCTCATTCCCGAGCGGACGACGAGGCTCGAACTCGCGACCTCAACCTTGGCAAGGTTGCGCTCTACCAACTGAGCTACGTCCGCATTGCCTCCGACCGGCTCTCACCGATCGGCGCGAGCACCAGCCTACCTGATCCACAACAGTGGTCGGGACGGCGATGCAGAGCGGGTGACAGGAATCGCACACTGCGCCTTCCCCCTGGAAGGGGGTTGTTCTGCTACTAAACTACACCCGCGTGTTTCCGCAGGTCGTGTGCCCTGCGGCGTGCTCCAGACTCTAGCCCATCCACGGGGTTTCCGTCCAAGTCGCATGAGTCGGGGTGCGGATCGGTCCGATCCGCACCNNNNCACCCCTGGGGATGTTCTGCTGGCCAAGTGCCCGAGCGGAACTCGGGCTTGCGTCTCCGTGAGCGCAGACGCGTCAAGCCTTCCGGAGAAGGCCGAGGCAGTTGGCCATGCCCCGCAGCCGGGCATCGCAGCCCTGCCCGTCTGGCGCGGTCACTGCCCGTCCTAACCGGGTCCACCAGCTCGGGGCTGGGCTTGTGCCTTCGGGGCTCGCACGCCGACATGCCCAGCGTGGCATGAAAGGTCGCTGAGTGTCCGGGGTTTCGCTATTTCGCCCGGCTCACTGAGCCTCGGCGAACGCCTCGTAGACCTTCTTGGGGATGCGGCCGCGGGCGGGCACCTCCATCTTGTTGGCCTGGGCCCAGGCGCGCACGGCCGCCGGGTCGGGGGCGACCTCCGTCTGCTTGTACGCCTTGCCGGACTTCGACCGCTTGCGGCCGGCCTCCACGTAGGGCGCGAGCGCCTTACGCAGTTTCTTGGCATTGGCTTCATTCAGGTCGATCTCGTACGACTTGCCGTCGAGTCCGAAGGCGATCGTTTCCGCCGCTTCCGAGCCGTCGATGTCGTCAAAGAGAGTGACCACGACCTTCTGCGCCACGAATATCGGTCCCTTCGTGCGACAGCTCTGCGATGACGTGCCAAGACGCCACGGAGTTGTCGACTGTCCGCCAGTTATGGGGCAAAGTATCGGCTATTGCCAATTCATTTGTACAGTGCCCGGCAATCGAATGTGAAGCCCGACTAAATCGCCCCGCGTGTCCCAGGGCAATAGGCAACACGCAGGCACCCCGGATCTTTCCCTGAACTTTTCGTGAAGGCACTGGTCCGATACCTGATCGTGATGCCGCTCACGTAGATTCCTACAACTCTACCCGCGTAGAAATTTTGTACGGGTAGTCTGAAGGCACCTGTCGGAGACACCGCAGGAACCTGCTCAGCACCACACCACCGGGAGTGCCAGTGGCACGCGTCGTAGTCGACGTCATGCTCAAGCCGGAGATCCTCGACCCCCAGGGCCAGGCGGTGCAGCGCGCACTGCCGCGGCTGGGTTTCGAAGGCATCTCCGACGTACGTCAGGGAAAGCGATTCGAACTGGAAGTTGACGGGCCGGTCGACGAGGCCGTCCTCGCCCGCATCCACGATCTTGCGGAATCCTTCCTCGCCAACACCGTGATCGAGGACTTCATCGTCAAGGTGGAGGAAGTCGCGGAGGCGGCGAAGTGACCGCTCGTATTGGCGTCGTCACTTTCCCGGGCAGCCTCGACGACCGGGACACACAGCGCGCGATCCGCCTCGCGGGCGCGGAACCGGTCGCCCTCTGGCACAAGGACAAGAACCTCCACCAGGTCGACGCGGTCGTCCTGCCCGGCGGTTTCTCCTACGGCGACTATCTGCGCGCCGGAGCCATCTCCCGCTTCTCGCCGGTGATGGAGACCGTCATCGAGCAGGCGAAGGCCGGCCTCCCGGTCCTCGGCATCTGCAACGGCTTCCAGATCCTCACCGAGGCCCACCTGCTCCCGGGCGGGATGCTCGGCAACGACCACCTCCACTTCATCTGCCGCGACCAGAAGCTGCGGGTGGAGAACGCGGAGACCGCCTGGACCGCCGACTACACGGCCGGCCAGGAGATCAACATCCCGCTGAAGAACATGGACGGCCGGTACGTCGCCGACCAGTACACGCTCGACAAGCTGGAGGCCGAGGGCCGCGTGGCCTTCCGCTACCTGGTCCGCGGCGAAGCCGCCGACGGATACGGCAACCCGAACGGCTCGCTCAACGACATCGCCGGCATCACCAACGAGGCCGGCAACGTCGTAGGCCTCATGCCGCACCCGGAGCACGCCGTCGAGCCCCTCATCGGGTCCGGCCGCACCGACGGTCTCCCGTTCTTCACCTCGATCCTCAAGAAGCTGGTCACCGCATGAGCCGCACGCCTCTGGACACGGTCGAGCACGCGGCCGCGACCCCCGACGTCGAGCTGCCCTGGGCCGAACTCGGTCTGAAGAAGGACGAGTACGAGCGCGTGGTGGAGATCCTCGGCCGCCGCCCGACCGGCGCCGAGCTCGCCATGTACTCCGTCATGTGGTCCGAGCACTGCTCGTACAAGTCGTCGAAGGTGCATCTGCGCCAGTTCGGCGAGAAGGCCCCGCAGTCCGACGCCCTCCTCGTCGGCATCGGCGAGAACGCGGGCGTGGTCGACGTCGGCCAGGGCTACGCGGTCACCTTCAAGGTGGAGTCGCACAACCACCCGTCGTACGTCGAGCCCTACCAGGGCGCGGCCACCGGTGTCGGCGGCATCGTCCGCGACATCATCGCGATGGGCGCCCGCCCGGTCGCGGTCGTGGACCCCCTGCGCTTCGGCGCGGCCGACCACCCGGACACCAAGCGGGTGCTTCCCGGTGTCGTCGCGGGCATCGGCGGCTACGGCAACTGCCTGGGCCTGCCCAACATCGGCGGCGAGGTCGTCTTCGACTCCTGCTACCAGGGCAACCCGCTGGTCAACGCAGGTGCCATCGGCGTCATGCGGCACGAGGACATCCATCTCGCGAAGGCGTCCGGCGCGGGCAACAAGGTCATCCTGTACGGCGCCCGCACCGGCGGTGACGGTATCGGCGGCGCGTCGATCCTCGCCTCCGAGACCTTCGACGACGCGAAGCCCTCGAAGCGCCCCGCCGTCCAGGTCGGCGACCCGTTCCAGGAGAAGCTCCTCATCGAGTGCACGCTGGAGGCCTTCCAGGAGAAGCTGGTCGTCGGCATCCAGGACCTCGGCGCGGCGGGCCTGTCCTGCGCCACGTCCGAGCTCGCCTCCAACGGCTCCGGCGGCATGCGCGTCACCCTCGACGACGTCCCGCTGCGCGACTCGACCCTCTCGCCCGAGGAAATCCTCATGAGCGAGTCGCAGGAACGCATGTGCGCGGTCGTCGAGCCGGAGAAGGTCGACCGCTTCCTTGCGATCTGCGACAAGTGGGACGTCATCGCCACGGTCATCGGTGAGGTCACCGACGGCGACCGCCTGGAGATCTTCTGGCACGGCGGCAAGATCGTCGACGTCGACCCGCGCACGGTCGCTCACGACGGCCCGGTCTACGAGCGCCCGTACGCCCGCCCCGACTGGCAGGACGCCCTCCAGGCCGACGACGCGAACAAGCTGCCGAGGCCGCAGACGAGCGAGGAGCTCAAGGACCAGGTCATGAAGCTGGTGGCCTCGCCGAACCAGGCCTCCAAGAAGTGGATCACCTCCCAGTACGACCACTTCGTCCAGGGCAACACCGTCCTCGCCCAGCCCGAGGACTCCGGCATGATCCGGGTCGACGAGAAGTCCGGCCTCGGCGTGGCCATCGCGACCGACGGCAACGGCCGGTACGCCAAGCTCGACCCGTACCACGGCGCCCAGCTCGCGCTCGCCGAGGCGTACCGCAACGTCGCCACGACCGGCGCCAAGCCGCTTGCCGTCTCCGACTGCCTGAATTTCGGTTCGCCGGAGGACCCGGCCGTCATGTGGCAGTTCGCGGAGGCCGTCCGCGGTCTCGCCGACGCCTGCCTCCAGCTCGGCACCCCGGTGACCGGCGGCAACGTCTCGCTCTACAACCAGACGGGCGAGGCCGCCATCCACCCGACCCCGGTCGTGGCCGTCCTCGGCGTCATCGACGACGTCGCCCGCCGCACCCCGGTCGCCTTCCAGGAGGAGGGGCAGCTGCTCTACCTCCTCGGCGACACCCGCGAGGAGTTCGGCGGTTCGGCCTGGTCGCAGGTGGTCCACGAGCACCTCGGCGGGCTGCCCCCGAAGGTCGACCTGGAGCGCGAGCGGCTGCTGGCCGAGATCCTGATCTCCGCCTCCCGCGACGGAATGATCGACTCCGCGCACGACCTGTCCGACGGCGGTCTGATCCAGGCGGTCGTGGAATCGGCGCTGCTCGGCGGTATGGGCGCGCGTCTGGTCGTACCGGACGGGCTGGACGCCTTCACCTTCCTGCTCTCCGAGTCCGCCGGCCGCGCCGTCGTCGCGGTCCCGCGCTCGGAGGAGGTCCGCTTCAACGACATGTGCGGGGCGCGCGGCCTGCCCGCCACCCGCATCGGGGTCGTGGACGGTGACACGGTCGAGCTCCAGGGCGAGTTCGAGCTGTCCCTGGAGGAGCTGCGCACGGCCCACGAGGGGACGATCCCGGCGTTGCTCGCATAGCCGGTCGAGCGGATCGTACGACGACGAAGGACCCGCCCGTTCCGACGGGCGGGTCCTTCGCGCATGTCGAGGTCGGGGGAGAGGGAAGCCGGGCGCCGCGCTGACGGACGTGGCTGTTGACGTCGGCGGCGGTCATCGGGGGATGGGGGAGCGAGTGCGCGAGACCGCATCCCTCGGTGCCCACAGCCCGCAGGAGAGCTGCCTGCTCGCGGTGAGCGACGAGGGAGTGCGCGGCATCTGGTCCGGCCTCACGGAGGACGAGATCGGCTCCCGCAGCATGAGCGACGTGGTGCGGCTGAATCCCTGGTGGCTGCGGACGGAATCGTTCCTCGGCGACGAGGCGCGCGAGGTCAAGGCGCAGGGAGTCGGCACGGAACGGAGCCCCCTCGACCCCGGCACGGCCGGCGTCTCCCAGGACGCCAACGTCTGGTGGGCCTCCTCCACCTGCGGCGGCCGGCCCGCCGTCCACACACACAGCGTCCAGTACCCGTACGAGACGTACATACGACAACGGCTTCAGCCCCTCTTCCGGGCCCACGTCACCGATGCCGCCGCCCGCCGGGGCTGCACCGACCTGGAATTTCCCTCCGGCTCCACGTTCCGCGCGCACTAGGCTCACCGCCATGCCCCCGGTCAGGAAGCGCACACGTACCTACGATCCCGCCAAGACCCGGGCGGCGGTGTCGGCTCAGTTCCGGAACGTGCGAGAGGCGGTCGCCGGTCTTACGGCCGAGCAGCTCGCGCTGCCGACGCGGCTCGGGGAGTGGGCCGTGCGGGAGCTGGTGGCCCACGTGACGATGGCCGTGGAGACCGTCAGCCGCAATCTCGAGCGGGACGAGCCGGTCAAGGCGGAACTGACCCTCCTGCAGTGGCCCTTCGCCACCGCCGCCCGCGCCACCGGCATCGACGACGACACCCGGCGGCTCGCCGAGGCCCACCCGGACCTCGACGCTCTCTTCGCCCGCACCGAGGAGCGCCTCACGCGTGCCCTCGCGCACGCCCCCGGCACCCGGCTGCTCGCCGCCCGCACCGGCGCGATCACCCTGGACGACTACCTCGTCACCCGCCTCGTCGAACTCGTCGTCCACACCGACGACCTCAACGCCGCGGTGCCCGGCCTCGCCGTCCCCTTCGACCGCCAGGCCCTCGCCGGGGCCACCCGTCTCCTCGCCGACGCTCTCGCCGTGAAGGCGCCCGGCGGGGCGACCGAGGTGCGGATCCCGCCGTACGCCGTGGTGCAGTGCGTCGAGGGTCCGCGGCACACCCGTGGCACCCCGCCCAACGTCGTGGAGACCGATCCGCTGACCTGGATCCGGCTGGCGACGGGGCGGCTGACCTGGCAGGAGGCCGTGGCGGAGGCGCAGGTGAGCGCGAGCGGGGAGCGGGCGGACCTGGGTGCGCTCCTGCCGCTCATGTCCTGACCGAAGCCGCTCATGTCCCGATCCGGCGATGCCGAATGATGTGCGACACCTCACTCATGCATACGGAACGCGATCGCCCACACCCGTCCCCGTGGTCGCCCCGACCGCCGGTCGATCATCGTACGGGTCGTCTGACCTGCGAAATTCAATCGATCATGGATGTGTCGGCCGAGCGGTGATCCAGTTACCGGCAGGTATCCCCAATTCGGACCAGTGGTCGATCTCGCCTACACTCGGTGGCGTGCCACGTGGTGACGGTCGACTCAATCACGATCTGCTTCCCGGCGAGAAGGGCCCCCAGGACGCTTGTGGCGTCTTCGGTGTCTGGGCTCCGGGCGAAGAGGTCGCAAAGCTCACGTACTTCGGGCTCTACGCCCTCCAGCATCGGGGCCAGGAATCCGCGGGTATCGCGGTCAGCAACGGCTCCCAGATCCTCGTCTTCAAGGACATGGGCCTCGTCTCCCAGGTCTTCGACGAGACCTCGCTCGGTTCGCTCCAGGGTCACATCGCGGTCGGACACGCCCGCTACTCGACCACCGGCGCCTCCGTGTGGGAGAACGCCCAGCCGACGTTCCGCGCCACCGCGCACGGTTCGATCGCGCTCGGCCACAACGGCAACCTCGTCAACACCGCCCAGCTCGCCGAGATGGTCGCCGACCTGCCCAAGCAGGAAGGCCGCGCCCCGCGCGTCGCGGCGACCAACGACACCGACCTGCTGACCGCGCTGCTCGCGGCCCAGGTCGACGAGGACGGCAAGCCGCTCACCATCGAGGAGGCCGCGCACACCGTCCTCCCGAAGGTCCGGGGCGCCTTCTCGCTCGTCTTCATGGACGAACACACCCTCTACGCCGGCCGTGACCCGCAGGGCATCCGCCCGCTGGTCCTCGGCCGCCTGGAGCGCGGCTGGGTCGTCGCCTCGGAGTCCGCCGCCCTCGACATCTGCGGCGCCAGCTTCGTCCGCGAGATCGAGCCGGGCGAGTTCGTGGCGATCGACGAGAACGGCCTCCGTACGTCTCGATTCGCGGACGCGAAGCCCAAGGGCTGTGTCTTCGAGTACGTGTACCTGGCCCGCCCCGACACCGACATCGCCGGCCGGAACGTGTACCTCTCCCGGGTGGAGATGGGCCGCAAGCTCGCCAAGGAAGCCCCCGTCGAGGCCGATCTGGTCATAGCGACCCCGGAGTCCGGCACCCCCGCCGCCATCGGCTACGCGGAGGCCTCCGGCATCCCCTTCGGCGCGGGTCTCGTGAAGAACGCCTACGTCGGCCGGACCTTCATCCAGCCCTCGCAGACGATCCGCCAGCTCGGCATCCGTCTGAAGCTGAACCCGCTGAAGGAAGTAATCAAGGGCAAGCGCCTGGTCGTCGTCGACGACTCGATCGTGCGCGGCAACACCCAGCGCGCGCTGGTGCGGATGCTGCGCGAGGCCGGCGCCGCCGAGGTCCACATCCGGATCTCCTCCCCGCCCGTGAAGTGGCCCTGCTTCTTCGGCATCGACTTCGCCACGCGCGCGGAGCTGATCGCCAACGGCATGACCATCGACGAGATCGGCACCTCGCTCGGCGCCGACTCCCTGGCGTACATCTCCATCGACGGCATGATCGAGGCGACCACCATCGCCAAGCCGAACCTCTGCCGTGCCTGCTTCGACGGCGAGTACCCGATGGAGCTCCCGGACCCCGAGCTGCTCGGCAAGCAGCTGCTGGAGACGGAGCTGGCCGCCGGCCCGGCCGCCACGGCCGCCGCCGACGCGATCCGCCGCCCGTAGACGGCCAGTAGGCCCGTAACCGCTGCCGTACGACACGAAAGTTCTCACCAGTCATGTCTGAGACACCCCTCGCCGAGGGCGGCGCCAGCTACGCAGCCGCGGGCGTCGACATCGAGGCGGGCGACCGCGCCGTCGAGCTGATGAAGGAGTGGGTGAAGAAGACGCAGCGCCCCGAGGTCCTCGGCGGCCTCGGCGGCTTCGCCGGCCTCTTCGACGCCTCCGCCCTCAAGCGCTACGAGCGTCCCCTGCTCGCCTCCGCCACGGACGGCGTGGGCACGAAGGTCGACATCGCCCGCCGGCTCGGCGTCTACGACACGATCGGCCACGACCTGGTCGCCATGGTCATGGACGACATCGTGGTGTGCGGTGCCGAGCCGCTGTTCATGACCGACTACATCTGCGTCGGCAAGGTTCACCCCGAGCGTGTCGCCGCCATCGTCAAGGGCATCGCCGAGGGCTGTGTGCTGGCAGGCTGCGCCCTGGTCGGCGGTGAGACGGCCGAACACCCCGGCCTGCTCGGCGAGGACGACTTCGACGTCGCCGGGGCCGGTACGGGCGTCGTGGAGGCCGACCGGCTGCTCGGCGCGGATCGTATCCGCACGGGTGACACCGTGATCGCCATGGCGTCCTCCGGCCTTCACTCGAACGGGTACTCGCTGGTCCGGCACGTCCTGCTGAACCAGGCGGGCCTCGCCCTCGACGCGCGGATCGACGACCTGGGCCGCACCCTCGGCGAGGAGCTCCTGGAGCCCACCAAGATCTACTCGCTGGACTGCCTGGCCCTGACCCGTACGACGGACGTGCACGCCTTCTCGCACATCACCGGCGGTGGACTCGCGGCCAACCTGGCCCGCGTCATCCCCGACGGACTGCACGCGACGGTCGACCGTTCCACCTGGACCCCGGCCCCGGTCTTCGACCTCGTCGGCAGGACCGGCTCGGTCGAGCGACTGGAGCTGGAGAAGACCCTGAACATGGGCGTCGGCATGATCGCGATCGTGCCGCAGGAGTCGACGGACGTGGCCCTCGCCACCCTGGCGGACCGCGGTGTCGAGGCATGGGTCGCCGGCGAGATCACCGAACGCGGTGAGCACACCTCGGGTGCGGAGCTGGTGGGCGACTACGCCTGAGACCCGGTGCGGGACCCCGTGCGGACCATGTGCACAGCACAAGACCCGGTCGGTGACCGAAGTCACCGACCGGGTGAGTGCTCACATCGAGGTCAAGCGCCGCGACGATGTTGGTGGGACGAGTCCTCGTCCTCGTCGTCCTCGTCGTCCCCGTACAGATCGGCGTACCGTGCGTACGGGTCGTCGTCTTGCTCATCGTCATCGTCCTCGAACGGCTCGCTGTTCGGCGGCATGTTCGATGGCGATGCGCCCAGCTCTTCAGCCAGGCGTGAGAGATCCGTCCCGCCGCTGTTGTACTTCAGCTGGCGGGCGACCTTCGCTTGCTTGGCCTTGGCCCGGCCGCGCCCCATGGCTCGACCCCCTCAACGACGGGGCTCGCTGGCCCCAGGTTGACACGCGTTCATGATCCAGAACGGCCTCTCCTCGGAGAGCCCGCCGTAGGGCTCCCACGGTACCTGAGCCCACGCCCGTACGGTACGTCGCCCGTAGCACGCGCGTGTGCGCAGAACCTGTGAGACGTCCCGTCCTCGCTGGTCAGTGGCGATTTTAACCACTTATTGGCGGCCGACCCGCCGGGAAGAGTGAGAGTTCTCTCTAACTTTCCACCCGGCGGTACCGACCAAACCCTCGGGACGCTCCCGGCGCGCCCGCTACCGGAACCTCACCATCCGCGCGCCTGGGCCGCCTCGTGCATCCGCTGCTCGGCGATCCGGTCGGCCGCCGCGGCCGGTGGAATCCCATCCCGCTTCGCACGTGCGAAGATCGCGAGCGTGGTGCCGAAGATCTTCGACGCCTTCGCCCTGCACCGCTCGAAGTCGAACCCGTGGAGCTCGTCGGCGACCTGGATGACCCCGCCGGCGTTCACCACGTAGTCCGGCGCGTAGAGGATCCCGCGGTCGGCGAGGTCCTTCTCGACGCCCGGGTGGGCCAGCTGGTTGTTGGCCGCGCCGCAGACGATCCCCGCGGTGAGCACCGGTACCGACGCGTCGTTCAGTGCGCCGCCGAGCGCGCAGGGGGCGTAGATGTCGAGCCCCTCGGTCCTGATCAGCGCCTCGGTGTCGGCGACGGCCGTCACGCCCTCCGGGTGCCGGTCGAGGACGCGGCGTACGGCGTCCTCGCGTACGTCCGTGACGACGACCTCGGCGCCCTCGGCGCGCAGATGCTCCACCAGGTGGTGGCCGACCTTGCCGACGCCCGCGACACCGACCCGGCGGCCGCGCAGCGAGGGGTCGCCCCAGGTGTGCTGGGCCGAGGCCCGCATGCCCTGGTAGACACCGAAGGAGGTCAGCACCGAGGAGTCGCCCGCGCCCCCGTTCTCCGGCGAGCGGCCGGTCGTCCAGGGGCACTCACGAGCCACGACGTCCATGTCGGCCACATAGGTGCCGACGTCGCAGGCGGTCACGTACCGGCCGCCGAGCGAGGCCACGAAACGGCCGTAGGCGAGCAGCAGCTGTTCGGTCTTGATCGTGTCGGGATTGCCGATGATCACGGCCTTCCCGCCGCCGTGCTCCAGGCCGGCCATGGCGTTCTTGTACGACATCCCGCGCGCGAGGTTCAGCGCGTCGGCGACGGCCTCCGCCTCGGTCGCGTAGGGGTAGAAACGGGTTCCGCCGAGCGCGGGGCCCAGCGCGGTGGAGTGGAGGGCGATGACGGCCTTGAGGCCGCTCTTGCGGTCCTGGCAGAGCACGACTTGCTCGTGACCCCCCTGCTCCGAGTGGAACAGGGTGTGCAGGACGCCGTTGTCTACGTCGGTCACGGTGGTGACTCCTGGGTAACTGGCGGCGGTCGGGACGCAGGCTCCCAAGGGGTGGCGGGGCCTGTGGGGAGAGCGTAGAGCCTGTACGGCCCGCCGAACGCGTACCCGTGCGGATCCCCTCCTTCCGGATGCGGGATCACCTCCACCCGGAGTACGCCCGTGCGACGATCCGCGGGTCTCTCCCGTGCTCCCCGCGCGCGGGTCGATCAGGTTTCCCGGGCGGGTGGCGGGGGAGGGAGCAGGCGTGCCCAAGGTGTCCTCGGTGATCGTCCCCTACGCGACCTACCTGCGCGTGTACGAGCCGCTGGCCGCCTTCCCCGAGCCCGAGCGCACCCACTGGGCGCGCTACGCCCGCCGCGCCGACCGCCCCTCCTACCAGGAGGAACTGCGCCGCTCCCTGGCCGACCTGCTGCCCACCCCGCCGGTCGCGGTGCCGGTGCACGAGAGCGGCGAGGCGTTCGTCGCCGAGGTGGACGGGGTGCTGCACATCTGCCCGTGGCGCACCCGGCTGCGCGGCTGGCAGGCCCTGTCGGAGCTGGGCGACGAACTGCCCCGGACGGTCCTGGAGGCGGTGCTCCCGGAGGTCGTACGGGCACAGGCGGCGAAGGACTACGAGCGCTGGCGGGAGCGCAATCCCGACGCGCGCCCCTGGATCCGCACGGCGACCTGGCAGGTGCCGCTGAACTGGTTCGTGCTGGTCTCCGACGGAGAGCGGGTGTACGAGAAGGGGACCGGTGAGGCGGCGCCCGTGCTGCGCTACCGGACCCCGATGGTGCAGGCGCGGCGCCGGACGGCCCGGGGGCTGCGCACGCTCAAGGAGGCCATGGACGAGGGGCCGCTCATCGACGGCCTCCTGGACGTGGGGCGCTGGCTGGAGGAATTCCATCCGCGTTCGCTGGTGGAACTGGATTACGGCGGTCTCGTGCACACCCTGCCGGCCGGTCATCTGGAGGACGATCACTCGGCGGCGGACGTGGCCGAGGGCATCGAGGCGCTGCGGGTGGGCGACGGGGCGGCGGCGGGCGAGGCGTACGGGCGGCTCGTGGAGCGGTGGCGGGCGGTCCGGGACCGCCGTTCGGCCAATTAGGGGACCCCGTCGTACGGGTGCCGGACCCGGCATGCTGTGATCTGACGATGTGACAGGGGCGACAGCGCTTTCACAAAGTGACCTGCGTCACGGCCGAAACGGGTCGAACGGCGTACGGTCAACCGCACTTCACGGAACTGACGGGGCGTAGGTCCCCGATCCGGGCTTATGTCGCAAGGGTGACGGACCGCACGTACACGGCCCTTGCGCCGGTTGCCCCTCCTCGTGCCAAAATAGGACAAGGAGTCCGGGGAGGGCTCCATCCGCCTACTTATGCTCCATGGTGGGGGGAATCTCGGTATTGCCTGCTTTGGGGGGTCTGGTGACTCCTGCGCGCCACTGTGACTGATCGTCACAGTGGCGTGACTGTCCGCTATGGCATGGTCCATCGGCTTCCGTCGCCGATGAACACCTGGGGGGCAATTCCATCGGTTTGGCCGACGCGGCTGGACAGATGGTGTAGTTGTAGTGCCGAGGACAAGCCGTTCGTCCTATAACCGACTCGACTCGCGTCCGCCATTTCGGGCAACGCGGGTCAAGGTGCAGAATTTAGAGGAAAGAACCGAGAAGGTTCGGTTCTCCCGAGGAGGCCGCTCATGACCGCTCGCACCCCTGATGCTGAGCCGCTGCTGACCCCGGCTGAGGTCGCCACCATGTTCCGCGTGGACCCGAAGACGGTCACGCGGTGGGCGAAGGCCGGCAAGCTCACGTCGATCCGTACGCTCGGCGGACACCGCCGTTACCGCGAGGCCGAGGTCCGCGCCCTGCTGGCGGGTATCCCGCAGCAGCGCAGCGAGGCCTGAACAACTGAATAACCGGGCAAAACGCCAGGTCCCCCAACCTGTGCGGACGCCCGGAACCTAGCTCCAAGCGACGTGGGTCCTGCCCCAACAGGCCCCTCGCCCACTGGGAACGTCGTCGATCGCGCTGGACTCCGCCGGGTCCAGCGCGATCTTTTTTGTGCGCTTGAGGACGCTCGGGGGCGCCTGCGGGGTTGTATCGGGTCGGTCTGTGAGCGACCCTGTCGGACTCTGGGAGGGTGTGCGTGGGTTCCTCGACGCACCTGCCGGGTACCCCTCCGGAGGCCCCTGTGTCCTCCCTGGGGACTTCCTCCCCAGTGGTGCAATTGCACATATTAAATTGACCAGTTGTGTGAGACGGGTAAGAACGCCCGGTTCCAAAACTTATTCCGTGACACCTGTCACATGCCACTGGCCTTGTTGCGGCGCGCTCCCCTGCGCTAAAGGGGGATGGGGCAACTGCCCCTGCCGACACCGCCGTTGATCACGCGGTCGAGGAGTTGTCGTCCTCCAGGGCTTCCCCCAGGACTTCGTCCGCGACCTCCCCGGGGGCCTGTACGCCCCGTGGAGCGCCGTCCATGGCCAGCCGCAGCAGGCGGTGGCAGATCGGGCAGTGGCGGGTCAGGTGCCGATACGACGACGCGGCCGACAGATGCGCGCGGAGCAACGCCCGCGTCTCGTGCCTAGCCGATGCCGCCATACGCCACCTCCAGGAGGGCCACACGGGAACGCGCCCTGAGTTCTGGGGTACCGAGCGAATGTGACGCCGTCAAGGGAGCAGCCGAGTATGCGCCCATAGGCAAGGGCGGGACCCGGACACGTGAAGAGGTCGGGGTGTCCGAGGAGATCAGGGTGTCCGAAGAGGTCGGGGTACGCGAAGAGGCCCGGATCTGAAGATCCGGGCCTCTTCTGTTGCGGTCCTGACGGGATTTGCTGTATCCGATTGCGGCTGCGCCGCGGGCGCGGCCTCCGCCTTGACAGGGTGGCGAGCGGGGTTGGTGCAGGTCAGGCGGCTAGGGGATGCGCGTCGGTTTCGGGATCCCGGGTGTCCGAGGCCCGGGCAGGAGA